>SXJR01000318.1 GCA_005779305.1 Myxococcales bacterium | reverse complement strand
TCGATGGCGGGTTCTTGCTGGACGTGACCGAGATGCGGTTCTTGGCCGGGGCCCCGGTCGCCGACGTGCGGGTCGAGGCTCATCCGCGCGGCGAGCGCGGCCGGCCTCGGCGTGCAGAACGGCCCCGGTCGTCGCGGGCGTCGGCGGCGAGGCGGACCAGCGCGTCGCCATCGCCCGCGCCCTCATCGGCAGACCGAAGATCATCCTCGCCGACGAGCCCACGGGCGCCCTCGACTCGGCGACCAGTCAGCAGATCATGGACATCCTCGGCGAGATCCACGCCAGCGGGATCACCGTCATCGTCGTCACCCACGAGGCCGAAATCGCCGCGCGGGCCCAGCGCGTCATTCGCCTCCGTGACGGCAAGGTGGAGGCGGCGGCCTAGCCAGGCCCCGATCGACCATGTTCTCCGTCGATCGCTGGTACGAGGTGCTGTCGACGCTCGCGCGCAACCCGCTGCGCTCGATCCTGACCGCCCTGGCGGTCGCGTGGGGCATCTTCATGCTCGTGCTCCTGCTCGGCATGGGCCAGGGGCTACGCAACGGCACCGAGAAGAGCTTCGCTGACGACGCCGCCAACAGCGTCTGGATCTTCGGCGGCACCACCTCGCGCCCTCACGCCGGGTTGCCCGTCAACCGCCGCGTGGTGTTCGACAACGAAGGCTACGCCGCGGTCCGCCGCACCAGCGGGGTCGAGAAGCTGACCGGCCGGTTCTTCGCCCGCGGGGCGATGTTCGGCAACGAGCTACAGATCCGGGTCGGGGCCAAGGTCTCGTCGTTCGACGTGCGCTCGGTCCATCCCGATCACCTGTTCCTCGAGAAGACGATCATCACCGCCGGCCGTTTTCTCAACGACAAGGACGTGCTCGAGAAGCGTAAGGTGACCGCGATCGGGGTTCCGGTCGCCGAGTTCCTCTGGGGCCACACCGACGTGATCGGCGAGTCACTCGCCATCAACGGCGTCTCGTTCCAGGTGGTGGGGCTGTTCACCGACGAGGGCGACGCCGGCGAGCTGCGCAAGCTCTACATCCCGATCTCGACCGCGCAGCTGGCCTTCAACGGCGCCGACCGCATCAACATGCTGATGTTCACCGTCGGCGACAAGGGTGTGAGCGAGACCGCCAAGCTGGTCGACGAGATCAAGGCGCTCCTCGCCGAGCGCGAGCGCTTCGACCCGGGCGACCCGCAGGCGACGCGGGTCCGCAACAACCTCGAGCAGTACGTGATGTTCCAGGAGATCTTCCTGATGATCCAGCTCTTCGTCCTGGCGATGGGCGGCTGCACGCTGGTCGCCGGCATCGTCGGGGTGTCGAACATCATGATGATCGCGGTCAAGGAACGCACCAAGGAGATCGGCGTGCGCAAGGCGCTGGGCGCGACGCCGTGGACGATCGTGTCGACCATCCTGCAAGAGTCGGTGTTCCTCACAGCGGTCGCGGGCTACCTCGGCCTGGTCGCCGGCGTCGGCGCGCTCGAGCTGGCGGCCTGGCTGTTGCCCAAGGGAGACTTCTTCTCCAACCCCTCGGTCGATCTCCGCGTCGGCCTGGCCGCGACCGCTGTACTGGTCGTGTCGGGCGCCCTCGCCGGCTTCATCCCGGCACGGTCGGCCGCCCGCGTCAGCCCGGTCGTGGCCCTGAGGGACGAGTGAAGGGCCGCCGAGGCACGCCATGATCGACGCCGACTTCTTCCACGAGATCGGGCAGAGTCTCGGGCGCCACAAGCTGCGCACCGGGCTCACCGCGCTCGGCGTGTTCCTCGGCATCCTGATCTTCATCCTCATGGTCGGTTTCGGACCCGCGGTGGAAGGCGCGATGACGAAGCGCATGGCCGGTTTCGCCACCAACGCGGTCTTCATGTGGGGCCAGCGCACGTCGATGCCACACGCCGGCATGCAGCCCAACCGTGCCATCGCCTTCAAGAACGACGACATCGCGCCGCTCGCACGGCTCGACGGTGTGGAGCACCTCGCGCCTCGCAACCAGCTCGGAGGATTCCGTGCCGGCGCCGTGGTCAAGCGTGGCGGCAAGACCGGCAGCTTCCAGGTCTCGGGCGACTACCCGGCGTTCCAGTACATCCAGACGCCGGTGATGCGCGCTGGCCGCTACGTCAACGAGGCCGATATCGCCGAGCGCCGCAAGGTCGCGGTGATCGGGGACGAGGTCGCCAAGCAGCTCTTCGAGCGGCAGGACCCGATCGGCGGCGCCATCGAGGTCAACGGGATCCACTTCGAGGTGGTCGGAGTGTTCGGCTCCAAGGCCCAGGGACAGCAGGGCGACCAGCAGGTGCGCAGCGTCATCCTGCCCTTCACCACGTTCCAGCAGGCGTTCCACTTCGGCGACAGGGTCAGCTGGATGGCGATGACGGCCAAGCCCGGGACCAGCGCCGAGGACCTCGAGAAGCGGGCGCGCGCGCTCCTGGCCGAGCGCCACCGCATCCATCCCGACGACGAGATCGCGATCGGCGGGTGGAATGCGGCCAAGCAGTTCGCCAAGACCGAGAAGGTCTTCTCGGCGCTCGACGTCGTGCTGGGCCTGTGCGGCTTCTTCAGCCTGCTGGCGGGCGCGATCGGCGTGTCCAATATCATGCTCATCACCGTGCGCGAGCGAACCAAGGAGATCGGCGTGCGCAAGGCCCTCGGCGCCACGCCGCGCAGCGTGGTCGCGATGGTGGTCTCCGAGGCCGTGTTCCTGACCACGGTCGCTGGCTACATCGGCCTGGTCACCGGCGTCGCCGTGATCGAGGTCGTGGCCATCCTGTTCGAGAAGGCCGGCGACAAGATCCCGCTCGGACCTCCATTCGTTTCGGTGGAGTTCGCCGGCGCGGCCACGCTCATCCTCATCGTGGTCGGCGCCCTGGCTGGCCTCATCCCTGCCCTTCGCGCCGCCGCGATCCAGCCGATCGAAGCCCTTCGAGACGAATAGCCCGTAGCGAGTTGCCCATGAAGCGCCTGACTCCCATCCTCATCGTGCTGCTGTGCATCGGTGGCGCCCTCGGCACCCTGTATTTCCTCTGGTCCAAGTCGAAGACCCGGCCGGTACCGGCCCGGGTCGAGACTCCCGAGCAACGCGACATCGTCAAGAAGACGGTCGCGACGGGCGCCATCGTTCCTCGCGAAGAAGTCGAGATCAAACCGCGCGTGTCCGGGGTGATCGAAGAGCTCTTCGTCGAGGCGGGTGCCCCGATCAAGTCGGGCGACAAGATCGCCCGCATCCGGATCGTGCCCGACGCGGCGTCGCTGCAGCGGGCCGAGTCGTCGGTGCAGACCGCGCGCATCGCCCACGAGAACGCCAGGCGCGAGCTCGAACGCGCCAAGGGCTTGTTCGCGCAGGGCGTGATCGCCGAGGCCGAGCTGGCCCGCTACAAGACCGACCTGGCGTTGCGCCAGCAGGAGCTGGCGTCGGCCAGCGAGGGGCTGCAGATCGTCAAGGAGGGCCAGAGCCGGGGCTCGAGCAAGGCCAACAACATCGTCGTGACGTCCACGGTGGACGGCATGGTCATCGACGTGCCCATCAAGGTCGGCTTCAGCGTGATCGAGTCGAACACCTTCAACCCCGGCACCACGGTGGCCGTCGTCGCCGACATGGGCGACATGATCTTCCAGGGTCAGGTCGACGAGAGCGAGGTCGGCAAGATCAAGGTCGGCCTCCCGCTCGACATCAAGATCGGCGCGCTCGAGAAGGAGACGTTCGAGGGCACGCTCGAGCACATCGCGCCCAAGGGCAAGGAGATCGACGGCGCCATCCAGTTCGAGATCAAGGCATCGGTGAAGCCCAAGCCCGGAGTGTTCGTGCGCGCCGGCTACAGCGCCAACGCCGACGTGGTGCTCGACAAGCGGACCGGCGTGCTGGCCGTACGCGAAGCGCTCCTGCAGTGGAAGGAGGGCAAGCCGTTCGTCGAGGTCGAGGTCTCCAAGGGTGTCTACGCCCGGCGCGACGTGAAGCTCGGTCTCTCGGACGGCATCTACGCCGAGCTCCTGGACGGCCTGACCAAGGATTCCCGCATCAAGCAACCCAGCAACGCCGGGCCGCCGACCATGGGCCAGCGGGAGCGCCAGGGTCCGCCCCGCGGCGCCGGCGGCGGACGCCGCTGATCGACAGTTTCCTGGTATCAGGAACAAGGCGCTCGGGCGGGGCGTTCAGCCGCCATGGAGAGCACAGGGCTTGCGCTGCGCCGGCAGGTGCAGCGTGCGAGGTATCGGCACGCCTGGTGGACGGCGGTGGTGGCGGGGCTCGGGGGCAATGCGTTGCTCGTGCTCGGGTTGTGGGCGGCGGCGCCCAGGGCGGAGGGGCCGGACATCGCGGTGATGCCAGCGCAGGTGAGCGCACCGCCGGCGCCGGCGCCGATCGTCGTGACGCCGCCGATGGTGCCTCCGATGATCGTGGTGGTGACACCTCCGCCACCCACCGCCGGCGCCCGAGGCGGTGACCTCGGGCCCTGCCCGGCGCCGCACACCGCGCGACCATCGGGCGGGCTGCGGCAGCCCGACGTGGACGGGCAGCTGGTCGGATTCAACGGCTCACCGAGCGACAGCCGGCTCGTCGCGGTGTGGACCGCGGATCGGCTCCTCGTCAGCCGGGACGGAGGCGCCAGCTGGGACCGCGTGCTCGATGGTCCCGGCGGCATCGTCGATGCCACCTTCGACTGCCACGGCCGCGCGCTGGTGCTGCGCACCGGCGCCGGCCTCGGCGTCCGCGACGGCGCGCGCGAGGCCTGGCGCCCGGTCCCCAACATCGTCATCGACGTTCCCGCCGACGAGCACGGACGGTACCAGCCACGGCTCGTAGGCGGCGGCCGCTCCATCGCCGTGGTCGGCACGCGCGGCGAGGAGTTCGGCCAGGGCTACGCCGCCCTCAGCGACGACGGCGGCGAGAGCTGGCGTTTCGCCGACCTGGGCTGGTACGAGGGCGACCGCATCGCCGCCGCCTGGGACGGCGGCGCGCTCGACGTGGTGGTGCCGTGGACCGACTGCAGCTGGGAGGGCCTCCGCCGGGCCACGGTCACCGCCTCCGGCGTGAAGGAGCACGGTGACCTCGCCTGGGCTCGCCAGATCGCGCTCGACGGCGCCCGCATCCACGGCGTGTCGTGGGACTGCCCGCAGACCCCGGACACGCCCGACGAGGGTCTGTGCACCTGGCGCGACGGTCACGACTGGCGCCCGGTCGCGCCGCCTCGCGCCGCCGGATCGGCCGACGCGACCACCGGCGACGACGCTGTCGAGCTCACGCTCGTCGATGGCCCGGTGGACGTGGTGGTGCGCGAGCACCAGGTCCACGCCATCCGCGGCGCCCACCTCGGTCGCGGCCGCGCCTGGCCCGCCGAGGCCACGCCGCTGGGGACCGATCGCGCCGGCCGGCTCTGGGGCCTCGAAGCGGGCCACACCCTGATCCGACGCTGAGACCACCACCGACAGCCGGGCCGCGACGCCGCGAGTTCGTGCTATGAGCCCGCCGTGCTCGCGTTCTCGAACGTCACCAAGCAGTACGGCGGCCAGGTGCTGTTCGTCGACGCCAGCTTCCAGATCAACCCCGGCGAGCGCATCGTCCTGGTCGGCCCCAACGGCGCCGGCAAGAGCACCGTCTTTCGTCTCATCCTCGGTGACGAGGACGCCGACGATGGCGTGATCGAGCGTCCGCGCAAGCTCGCCATCGGCTGCTTCCGCCAGGACGCTGGCGACGCCCGCGGCCGCAGCATCCTGGCCGAGACCGTGGCCGGCGCCGGCGAGGTCGCGACCCTGGGCGAGGAGCTGCACGAGCTCACCACCCGCCTCGAAGCCGCCGGCGATGATCTCGACGAGGTGGTCACCCGCTTCGGCGAGGTCCAGGCCCGCTACCAGGACCTCGGCGGCTACGAGCTCGAGGCCCGGGCCCAGGAGATCCTCGCCGGCCTGGGCTTCGCGGCCGAACGCATGAACGACGATGTCGGCACGCTCTCGGGCGGATGGAAGATGCGCGTCGCCCTC
>SXJR01000317.1 GCA_005779305.1 Myxococcales bacterium | reverse complement strand
TGATCGGCATGGGTATCCTGCCCGCCGAGTTCGACCAGGGCCAGGACGCGGCCGCGCTCGGCCTCACCGGCGACGAGGTGTTCGAGATCGACGGCATCGCCGAGGGGCTGTCGCCCAAGAAGCGGCTCACCGTGCGCGCCGGCGACAAGACCTTCACCGTCACCGCGCGCGTCGACACGCCCCAGGAGGTCGAGTACCTCTTCCACGGCGGCATCCTGCAGTACGTGCTGCGCAACCGCGCCGCGCAGATCCGCGGCAGCTGAATCAGTGCGCGATCGCGACCGTGGCCGGGGCCGTCACGGCCTCGGCGCGGGCCGGCTGCGCCGCCGGCTGCTCACCTGGGTGGGCCAGCGTGAGCGCGGCAACTCCGATCAGGACAGCGAGCGCGGCGGACAGGATGGCCTTCATCGTGAACCTCGCGAAGACAGTACGTGATCGAACGACAGGGGTTGGTCAGCGATCGGGTAGTCAGCTGGCTCAGCGGCCGTTGATGACGATCGGATACTCGATCTCGGTGACGGCGTCGGTGTGGGGGAATGCCCACGTCTTGGCCGCCCCCGACAGGCACGACACGAACGCCGACGCCTTGGGCGCCCCGGTCACCTTGGTGGCCGACACCTGACCGGTGGCCTCGATGGTGAGGTGGAGACCCACCGTCGCGGCCCGCGCATCGACAGGCAGCTTGGTCATGCACAGCTCGACCGCGGTCGCGTTCTCGCGAACGACGATGCCGACCATGGCCGGCGTCAGCGTCGCTGCCTGCATGCGGACCTCGGCGTCGGCGCGCACGGTGTAGCTGGGGCCGCGATCGGCGCGGCCGAGCGCGAACTCGTTGCCGCGGCCGAGCCCGGTGGTCGCGACGACCGCGGGGGCAGGCTTCTCCTTGGCGCGCTTCGCCTTCTTGCCGTTCGCCGGCGCCGCCTTGGGGGCGAAGGTCACTTCGCAAGGAAGACCGAAAGCATCGACGGCGGCGGGGGCCTCGACGGCGAGCGGTAGTGCGGGAACGTCCGGGGAGGTCGCCGGCGTGGACTCGGCCAGGGCGGGACCGGCGGCAACTGCGAGAAAGAAGGTGAGCTTGAAAGAAGTGCGGATCATCGTGGCCTCCCGTCCGGTCGCTAGAGCAGGCGACGTGCCAGGCCCTGCCAGCGTTCGTTCCTCGTGATCACGAGGTGTTAAGCGCCAGCCAGGGTCAGATGTCCCCGGCTGGCGATGGGAACTAGAAAGCCCAGTAGCCGCCCTGGAGCCATCTGACCCTGGATCACTCGCGATCTGGCTTACGAACGGGAACCGTTAGCCCCAGCCGCTTCACCTTCTCCGAAAGCGTGGACTTGGGCATCCCGAGCGCCCGGGCCGCCGCCCGCAGCGAGCCATGGCGCTCGAGCGCGTCGGCCACCGCGTCTCGAACCATGACGTCGATCCGCGGCAGCGGCGGCGGCTCGGTCCCCGCGGCAAACCCGCGGAGGTGAGTGTCGCCGGCCGAGGCCACCACCATCATCGATGGCGATTCGATCGGCGTCGGCCGGCGCATCGGTGTCTGGAACAGGTGCTCGGGGTCGATCACGTCGGTGGAGAGCGCGACGCCGCGGGTGAGCGCTTGCCGCAGCTCGCGCACGTTGCCCGGCCAGCGGTAGGTGTGCAACATGCGCCGCGCCCTGGTCGAGAGCTCGCGACGACCGTGCTGGGGCGCGAGCTGATCGAGCATGTCGTCGCTGAGCGCGTCGATGTCGCCGGTGCGAACACGCAGCGGCGGCAGCTGCACGACCACCGTGGCGATCCGGTGGTAGAGATCGACGCGGAGCGCGCCCCGCTCGGTGCCGAGGCCGGCGATGCGGTTGGTCGCACACACCACGCGCACGTCGAAGCCGTGCTCGATCGATCCGCCGATGCGGCGCACCCGCCGGCTCTCGATCGCCCGCAGCAGGTGCGGCTGCTGGGTCAGGGGCAGCTCGCCGAGCTCGTCGAGGAAGAGGGTTCCGCGATCGGCCTGGACGAAGACGCCGTCATGATCGCCGACGGCGCCGGTGAAGGCGCCGCGCTCGTGCCCGACCAGCTCGGAGCCGCTCAGCTCGCGCGGGAAGGTGCCGCAGTTGACGGCGAGGAACGCGTTGCGCGCCCGTGGCGAGGCGTCGTGGATGGCCTGCGCCACCAGCTCCGTGCCGGTCCCGGTCTCGCCGACGATGAGGACGCTGACGTCGGTGGCCGCCACCCGCCGCGCCTGTTCGAGCGCGTCGAGGAACCCGGGATCGCGGCCGATCAGGCGGTCGAAGCCGCCGCGCTGGCTGCCGACGCGCGGCCCGAGCGCGAGGAAGCGGGTCGCGCCGACGGTGAGCTCAGCGCCCGGGGGGAGCTCGCCGCAATCGACGCGACGATCGTTGATGTAGGTGCCGTTGCGGCTGCCGCGATCACGGACATAGAGCACGCCCTCGCGGCGCTCGAGCACGCAGTGCAGGCGCGAGACGCAGGGGTCGCCGAGCACGACGTCACACGTCGGGCTCTTGCCGATCACGGTGCGGCCGTCGCCGATCGACACCTCCTCGCCGGTGTCACGGTTGCGCAGCGCCACCACCGGCGTGATCACGCGCGTCTCGAACTTGCCGGTGGTGTGGGGAGGGATGGGCGGAC
>SXJR01000316.1 GCA_005779305.1 Myxococcales bacterium | reverse complement strand
GCGACCGCCGCGATCGCAGGCGCCGCGGCCTGCACCGCGTGCGCGGCCGGCGTCATGGGTCCTGGTTGCGCCCCGGCCTGCACGGCGGGCGGCGCCCATGGCGATCCCGCCTGCACCGGCTGCGGCTGCGGCTGTGGCTGCGGTTGCGCGTGCTGCACCTGCGCCACCTGCGGCTGCGCCGTCGCCACGTGCGCCGCGATCGCCTGGCTCACCGTCTCCGGCACCGGCGTCTGCGACATCACGTGCACCGACGACGGCGCTGACGCCTGCACCATCGCGGCGTCGAGGGCCGCCGCGTCGCGCAGGGCCTCGGGCGGGATCTGCACGTCCATCTGCTTGGTGCGGGCCTCGTTGATCGCGCCCACGCCCAGCATCGTCGCAGCCGGCTCGCGCTTGCGGCCCGCGGCACTCGCGCCGCCGGCCCCGGCGCGTCCGAACGGCGCCGTCGAGCTGGTTCCGCCCTCGGGCCCCTTCTTCACCCGATCGATGTCGTCGAGGAACTGCTTGAGCGTCAGGTAGCGCTTGGCCGGATTGCGGTCCATCGCGCGCCCGACCAGCGAATCCACGTCGGCCGCCACCGCCGCCTTCTGCGACGGCGGCACGGCCGAGCCGCTGAGGTGCGCGGCGTGGATGGCCTGGGTGTCGCCGGCGAACGGAGGCGCGCCGGTGAGCAGGTAGTAGTAGAGCGCTCCGAGCGAGTAGGTGCTCGAGCGCTGATCGACGGGTTTACCCTCGATCACCTCGGGCGACACGAAGGACGGCACGCCGGCCACGCGCTCGTTGGGCACGGGCACGGCGAAGTTGATCAGCTTCACCGTGCCGTTGCCGACCAGGACGTTCTTGGGCGCGAGATCGCGGTGCACGACGCCGACCTTGGCGGCCTCGACCAGCGCGCCGCCCACGGCGACCGCGACCTCGCTCGCCCGCTCGGCCTCGAGTCCGTTCACCCCGACGATGTGCGAGAGCGGCGCCGCGCCCTCGACCCACTCCATCGCGACCCACAGCTGGTCACCCTGCTTGCCGGACCCGAGCACGCGCGCCACCGCGGGGCTCTGTACCTTCTCGAGCAGCTTGAGCTCGCGCTCGACCCGCTGGGCGTGCTGCGCGACCACGGAGGGCGCGATGAGCTTCACCGCGACGGCCGCGCCGTTGCTGGTGTCGATCGCCTTGTGGACCGCGCCGGTCGATCCGCCACCGACGCGCTCACGGATCTCGAAGCGGCCACCGAACAGCGGAATCGCCGGCGCCGCCGCCGGAACTGCTTCCGCCGTTGGAGCCGCCGCCGCAGGCGCCGACGACGACATGGCGACCAGGCGGCCGGCGTCGTTGGTGCAGAAGTTGGCGTCGTTCGCGTACTGCGTTCCGCACTTGGGGCAAACTTTCATTTAGCGGCCCTATCTTGCAATCTCGCGAATCGTAAGGACATCCTGCAGCGAAAGCAACCGGAGCAGCCCCATGCGCCTCGTCACGCTGGCATTCGCAACCAAGGAAGAGTTTCTCGCGGCGTATCACCCCGCCGACGGAGGCTCGCTGTCGACGCGAACTCGAACCGACGCCACCGTCGGCGAGCAGGTGTTGATCGAGATCAGCTTCCCGGGGCTGCCCAACCGCGCGCTGGTGCGGGCGGAGGTCATGGGGATCGCCTTCGAGCACGGCCTGCGCTTCGGCTTCGCCCCCGCCGACGTCACCACCCGCGACTTCCTGCTCGGCGTGGCCCGGGGCGAGGTCACGGTCGAGGCGACCCACCGCGACCACGCCCGCTTCCCGGCCGCCCTCCAGGCGACCTGGGCGATCCGCGGCGGGGTCGCCCGGCCGACCATGCTCGAGGACGTCTCGGCCGGTGGCGCCTTCGTGCGCGCCGAGGACCCGCCCAACGTGGCCACCGAGGTCGAGCTGGCCATCACCACTCCCGGGGGCGCCAATCTGTCCGCGACCGGTACCGTGGCCTGGCTCCGCCAGGGCAAGAACCCGGGGTTCGGCGTGGAGTTCCACGACATGGCCGGCGAGACCGGGCGGAACCTGCGGGCCATGCTCCGCCACGCCTCGGAGTCCGCCAACGTCGAGCTGGAAAGCTGAGTTGGACGGGCTTGACACCCGCGGGACCATTGGCTAAAAACCGCGGCTCACCCGATCGGATACCACCATGGCTTCCAATACCGCCGCCTCCGAGAACAAGCGCAAGCGCTCGCACAAGAACATGGGGCGCAAGCGGAAGAACCGCCTGGGCCGCAAGTCGACCCTGTCGATGACCGACCTGTTCGCCGGCATGGGCGCCCCCGGTCAGCCCGTTGCCAGCGTTGGCGTCGCTGCGCCCGCCAAGAAGTGAGCCCGATCAGGACGGCGCTTCGGCGCTGACCCGGTCGACCGAATACACGCCCTTGATCCGCGACAGCGCGCGAATCACGCCCTTGAGCTGATCGAGGTCCTTCACGCTGGCGTGGAAGGTGTTCACCGCCCGTCCGTTCTCCGTGGCGCGGCAGTGAGCCTGGCTGATGTTCACGCCCTGATCGCTGAACGACTGCGAGATCGTCGCCAGCAAGCCCGGCTTGTCGGCGCAGAGCACCTGGATCGCCACCTCGTGGCTGCCCTTGCCGTGCCCGTCCCAGCTCACGTCGATGCGGCGCTCGGGATCGAGATCGAGCCCCTTGTCGCAGTCGCGGCGGTGCACCGTCACGCCCTTGCCGCGCGAGATGTAGCCGACCACCAGATCGCCCGGTAGCGGGCTGCAGCAGCGCGCGAAGCGCACCAGGATGTCGGCGTCGCCGGCGACCAGGATGCCGCTGGAGCTCTGCCGCCGCGTCACCTTGCGGATGAGCTGGGCCAGCATGCCCTCGGTCTTCTTCTCCTTGCGCTCGGGCTCGTCGGCCTTCTTGGTGTCGCCGGGCAGGAGCTTCTCCAGCACCTGCTGCACGGTCACCTTGCCGTAGCCGACCTGGATGATGAGCTCGTCGGAGTCGCCGAGGCGCAGCTCGCGCGCCGCGTGATCGAGGTCCTTCTCGCTGCGGGCCAGGGTCAGGTTCTTCTTGCGCAGGCCCTTGTCGAGGATGTCCTTGCCCAGGGCGATCGCGCGCTCGCGCTGCTCCTTGCGCAGGAGGTAGCGGATCTTGGTGCGGGCCCTGGCGGTCTTGACCAGGTTGAGCCAGTCCTTGTTGGGCTTCTGGTTGGGGTTGGTGATGATCTCGACGGTGTCGCCGTTGCGGAGCTGGTAGCGCAGCGGGACGATCATGCCGTTGACGCGCGCACCCGAGCAGTGATCGCCGATCGTCGAGTGCACCGCGTAGGCGAGATCGATGGGGGTCGCGCCCTTGGGCAGCGCCTTGACGTCGCCGCGCGGCGTGAACACGTAGCCCTCGTCGCCGAACAGGTCGAGCTTCACCGACTCGAGAAACTCGGTCGGATCGCGCAGCTCCTTCTGGTGCTCCATGAGCTGGCGCAGCCAGGCGAACTTCTTGTCGCTGTCGACCGGCTTGCCCTCCTTGTACTTCCAGTGGGCGGCGATGCCGTGCTCCGCGACGGCCTGCATCTCGCGGGTCCGGATCTGGACCTCGATGCGCTCGCCGCGCGGACCGATCACGGCGGTGTGCAGCGACTGATAGAGGTTGGGCTTGGGCAGCGCGATGTAGTCCTTGAAGCGGCCGGGGATGGGCGTCCAGGTCTGGTGGGCGACGCCCAGCGCCTGGTAGCAGTTCATCTGGTTGTCGGTCACCACGCGGAAGCCGATCGCGTCGTGGATCTCCTCGAAGGTGCGGCCGGTCTTCTTCATCTTCTGGTAGATGGACCAGAAGTGCTTGGCGCGGCCCACGACCTCGCAGGGCACGCCGTGGTCGTGCATCTCCTTGGCGATCAGCTTCTCGACGGTCTCGATGTACTCGTTGCGCTCGGCCAGGGTCTTCTGGACCTCCTGCGCGAGCTGCTCGTACTCGCCGGGCTGGAGGTACTTGAAGGCCAGGTCCTCGAGCTCGACCTTGATCCAGGCGATGCCGAGACGGTTGGCCAGCGGCGCGTAGATCTGCATGGTCTCGGCGGCGATGCGCTCCTGCTTCTCGGGCGGCAGGTGGTGCAAGGACCGCATGTTGTCGAGGCGGTCGCACAGCTTGACCAGGATGACGCGGATATCGCGCGCCATCGCCAGCAGCATCTTGCGAAAGTTCTCGGCCTGCTGCTCTTCCTTGGTCGACCACGGCAGCTTGCCCAGCTTGGTCACGCCGTCGACGAGGAACGCGATCTCCTTGCCGAACAGGGTGGTGAGCTGCTCGACCGTGGCGGTGGTGTCCTCCACGCAGTCGTGGAGCAGGCCCGCGCACACCGAGGCGATGTCGAGCTTGAGCTCGGCGATGATCTCGGCCACCGACACCGGGTGGGTGACGTAGGGATCACCGGAACGGCGGGTCTGACCTTCGTGCGCGCGCGACGCGAAGTCGTACGCTCGTCGAACGAGTTCGAGATCGGCGTTTGGATCGTAACCAGAGATCCCGGTCAGGATCTGCTCGAGCGGCATACGGCGGTGGTCACCTCGCGAAGGCGAAGCGTACCATGCGGGGCAAGGAAGCCAGCCCGAGCCGACGGACTGCGATCAATCTTGCGCCGCGACCTGGTCATCGAAGTTCCAGCGGAACTCGAAGGCCTGGCCGGGCCGGCGCACGACCAGCTTCAGGCCGCGCTGGTCGGGGGAGAACAGGTCGCGCTGGTAGAAGACGAAGTCGGCGGTGCCGCGGAACACCGACAGCGATCCCAGCGTCTGGCGCCGCTTGTATCCGTCCTCGTTGATCGCGGTGATGTCGCCGTACATGTTGCGCTTCACGGTGCGCACCTCGCGGTCCCACATGGTGACCAGGTGCTTGGTGCGGGCGTGTTCGACGCTCTCGGGCAGGAAGCGCTTGCCGTCGTCGTCGACCATGTAGACCTCCCACGTCCGGAGGTCGGCCCACTCCTGCCACTTGTGTTCGAGCTGGACGTGGAAGCGCAGGCGGTCACGCGAGACCAGCGTGAAGCTGGCCACGTTGTTGAGCGGGTACTTGTTGTGACGCATGGGCGCCACCCGCTGCCCCTTCTCGGGCGGCCGGGGCACGTTGAGCTCCATGTCGCCGGTCACGATGGTCACCTCTTCGGAGTCGCGGAGGGTCTCGGTCGGCTGCGCCAGCGGATTGGGCTGGACCACCTCCCCCGAGAACGTGCGGGTGCACCCGGTTGCCAAGCCAAGTGCAAGGGCCAGGGTCGCGATCGACGCGATACCCCTGGACCCGACCAGCGACGCGGAGAGCCGGCGGCGACGCATGATCTAACCCTGGCGCCGCAACGCGTGGAGGTCAACACAATCGACGAGGGTCACGCACGATCGAGCCGACATCATGCGACCCCGGCGCCTCGCCGCGACGTCGCACCGTCGCAGGCGTGGACCGGACCGAGGGCCGGTGGCCGGCTCGAAGTGCGCGTCAGGACACGAGCGCCCGGGCGTGGGCGGCCGGATCGCTAGCGTGGTTGGCGGCCACCCGGGCGGCGAGGTCGCCCAGGCGGAGCGGGACGTCGGGGCGGTCGACGTCGCCGTAGCGGCGGGTCAGGTAGATGGCGCGCAGGAGCTCGTACGCCGGGTCGAGCTCGCGGTTGATGACGAGGTGGTCGTACGACTCGTACTGTCGGAGCTCCTCGATCGCCTTGGCCAGCCTGCGGGCGATGACGTCGGGCGCATCGGTGGCGCGACGCTGGAGCCGCGACGCGAGCGTGTCGAGATCGGGCGGCAGGATGAAGATGCGGACCGAGTCGTCGGGCCACTGCGCGGCCAGCGAGTTGGCGCCCTGGTAGTCGACGTCGAAGATCATGTCGCGGCCGCGGGCGATGGCGGCGTCGATGGGCGCCTTGGCCGTGCCGTAGCGGTTGCCGTGGACGATGAACGACTCGGCCAGCTCGTGGTTGGCGACCATGCGCTCGAAGTGCTCGGGGTCGACGAAGTGATAGTCGACGCCGTCGAGCTCACCGGCGCGGCGGGCGCGGGTGGTGTACGAGATCGAGAAGTCGATCGTCGGCATCTCATGCAGCAGCCGCCGCGTCAGTGTGGTCTTGCCGGCACCGGACGGCGACGACACGATGATGAGGCTGCCTCGGCCGCGGAGCGGCGGCGCATCGATGTGAAGCGGAGGCGGCGGCGGCGAGGACACGGGGTTGGCAGTCGATTGTAACCGCGGCCGGGGATCTCCACGGCCGCCTTACTCGAGGTTCTGAACCTGCTCGCGGATCTTCTCGAGCTCGGTCTTGGCGTCGACCACGAGCTGGGCGATCGCCGCCGCGGTCGACTTGGAACCGATGGTGTTCACCTCGCGGCCCAGCTCCTGGACCAGGAAGTCGAGGCGGCGCCCGACCGCGCCAGCCCCGGCGAGCGTGGTGGTGAGCTGGCCCAGGTGGCTACGGGCGCGGACCAGCTCCTCGGTCACGTCGGCGCGATCGGCGAGGACCGCGATCTCCTGGGCCAGGCGCGCCGGATCCGGGCTCGCGCCGGCGCCCTCCAGCAGCCGGGACACGCGCTCGTGCAGACGATCACGCGCCGCGGCCGCGGCGTCGACGGTGGCGGCCGAGATGGCGTCGACGGTGCGGGCCATGGTGGCCAGACGTGTCCGCATGTCGGCGGCGAGGTTGGCGCCCTCGGTGTCGCGCATGGCGATCAGCGCGGCGAGCGCGGTGGTGGTGGCGGCGCCGGCGGCGGCGACGGCCTCGGCCTCGGCCTCGCCGCTGGGATCGCCGATGGCGAGCACGCCGGGTTGCCCGACGATGTCGCGCAGCCCCGGCGCCGGTAAGCCGAGCTCGGCGGCCAGGCCGGCGAGCTGCCCGTGGACCTCGCGGGCCAGCGCGCGATCGACCCGCACGGTGGCTCCGGCGCCGGTGCGTTCGACGCGGATGGTGCCGCTGACGGCCCCTCGCTCGACCCGCTCGCGAACCCGCTGGGCCACCGCGTCCTCGACGGCCGCGCTGACCGCGCCCCGCAGCTTGAGATCGAGGAAGCGGTGGTTCACCGAGCGCAGCTCGACGGTCACGCGCGCCCCACCCTTCTCGGCGAGCCCCCGCCCGTACCCGGTCATGCTGCGCATAGCCGTCCATATCATGCATTCCCTCGCGCTTGCCCTTGCCCCTGCCCTTGCCCTTCTACGTGTCTGATACCTTGCACCCGTGCTCCCCCAGCGCGTTCCACTCGCGCCTCTGCTCGTCGCGCTGCTCCACGGCGCCTGTACCTCCTCGCCCCCGGCGCCCACGCGCGCCGTCCGCTTCGTCCACACCTTCTCCCCCGCCGAGACCGCCGCGCTCGACGAGCTGCTCACCACCACCCACCGCTCGGTCGAGGCCACGCTGCTGCCTTTCGCGCGCGGTGAGGCCGTGCTGGGGCAGGCCATGCGCCGCGCCGACGACTGTCCCGATCTGGCGCGCATCGACGCGACCTGGCTGCCGGCCCTGGCCGGAGCCGGGCTCCTGGCGCCACCGCCGGCCGAGCTGGCCGCGCGTGACTGGCTGCCCGAGGCGCGTGAGCTGGCCAGCCACGGCGGTGCGCTCTTCGCGGTCCCCATGAGCACCGACGGCCTGGTGCTGCTGCATCGCGATCCGCCGCCGCCGCCGTGGCCGCCGTGGCCGCCGGGCGATCTCGACGCGCTGGTCGCCGCCGGCCGCGCCTTGACCGCGCCCGGGCGCTGGGGCCTCGGCCTCCGCGTCGACGGCTACTGGCTGGTCCCGTTTCTGCGCGGCCGCGGCGCCGACGTCGCCGACGGCACCCGCCTCACCCTCGGCGTCGATGGTCCGGCGGCCGAGGCCGCGCTCACCGAGCTGGCCTGGCGAAAGACGTCCGAGGCGCGGGCGAGCGTGCCGATCTCATCCTCGCGCTCGAGATAGGGAAGCGACTG
>SXJR01000315.1 GCA_005779305.1 Myxococcales bacterium | reverse complement strand
CAGCCAGGAAACAAGCTTGCGTGCGCGCCGCATTGCTGGCGACGTTGGCCAGGGTCTGGGCCTCGACGCCCTGCGCGGCGTCGACCACCAGGAGCGCGCCCTCGCACGCGGCCAGGCTGCGCGACACCTCGTAGTGGAAGTCGACGTGACCGGGGGTATCGATCAGGTTGAACTGGTACTCGATCCCGTCGTTGGCCACGTACTTGAGGCGAACCGCCTGGGCCTTGATCGTGATTCCCCGCTCGCGCTCCAGGTCCATGTTGTCGAGGAACTGATGCTCGCGCTCACGCTCGGACAGCGCGCCGCAGTGCTCCAGGATCCGGTCGGCCAGCGTGGTCTTGCCGTGATCGATGTGGGCGATGATCGAGAAGTTACGAATACGGTCGGCGGGGAAGGACATCGTCGGTGGGACCGGGGGGTCGGCCACCTTACGTTGCGCCACGTCACGGGTCAACCGGGCCTGGCTTGCGCGGGACGCCCGGGCCGCATACGCTCGACCCATGCGGATCCGCACGGGAATTCTGGCGAGCGCCCTGGCGACGGCGGCGGCGAGCGGCGCGCTGGCCGGATGCAACAAGAACAAGAAGAAGAGCGAGACGCCCAAGGACGCCGGCGACACGTCGTCGAGCGTGTCGAAGGTGGACGCCACGCTGTGTGAGACCAGCGGCAAGAACGTCATCACCTACGACCTCAACCGCGACAACCGGCCCGACGTCTGGAAGATGTACAAGGTCGAGGATCAGGGCGGCACCAAGGTCGAGATCCTCACCTGCAAGCAGGTCGACTTCGATCACGACGGTCGCAAGGACTGGGTCGTCGGTTACACGCCCCGCGGATCCAATGCCTTCGAGAAGGCCGACTTCGACTACGACGGCCGCTTCGACATGTCGTCGATCTATGACCCCAAGTCGGGCAAACGCATCGAGGTCGAGCGCGACAGCGACTTCGACGGCAAGTACGACATCAAGGAGGTCTACGACCGCTTCGAGAGCCTCACCGCCGTGCGCCGCGATCGCAACGCCGACGGCGAGCCCGACTACTGGGAGCAGTACAAGGACGGCGCGCTGGTCGCGATCCTCTACGACGACGACTACGACAAGAAGGTCGACCGCCGCGAGGAGATCCCCGGCTTGCGGCCCAAGTTCGTGGCCCCCGAGCCCGAGCGCGACGCAGCCTCGGACCTCGGCGCTGGCAGCGGCGCCGAGGGCGGCAGCGCGAAGCCGGCGACCGGCAGCGGCAGCGGCAGCGCGAAGCCCAAGTGAGCGTCACGCGCGTCGAGAAGCCGTGGGGGCACGAGCTGATCTGGGCGCACACCGATCGCTACGTCGGCAAGGTCCTGCACATCAACGCCGGCGAGGCGCTGTCGCTGCAGTACCACCGCGCCAAGGACGAGACCGTGATGGTGCTGCGCGGCCGCATGCGTTTCGAGCACTTCGCCGAGAATGAGGCGCCGCAGGCGACCGAGCTCGGCCCCATGGAGCCGTTCCACATCACGCCCGGCATGCGCCATCGCATGATCGCCCTCGAGGACACCGACGTGATCGAGGTCTCGACCACCGAGCTCGACGACGTGGTCCGCCTCGAGGATCGCTACGGCCGCATCGGGACCTGACCGCTCATCGCGGGCGGATCCGCACGAGGCCCGGTGAGATCACCGTGAATGCGCCGACGAGCTCGGGCGCATGGTCGCGAATCGCGAGCGACACCAGGCTCGCCTTCTCTGCGAGGGGCAGTCCGGCAAAGGCGGAGCAGCACCACGCCTGGTCCCTCACTCTACCGCCGCGCTCCGACGCAGATCGCATTCCGTAGCTGTTCTGGTGATGCTTGTTGGATTCAGTAAGGGTGGTGGTGCCCGTTCGCCCCGTCCATGTGCGGGTGCGGATGGGGATGGTGATGATGGCCGCCGCCGTCGTGCGGGTGGCCGCCGTGGGCGTGCTCGTGCGACTTGTGCTTGGGCGGCGGCGGGTCCTTGGGCTTGACCGGGCGGGGCTCGGTCTTCCAGGTCGGCGTGCGCTTCTTGGGCGGCGACTTGGGTGGGCACGCGGCCAGGAGCGTCAGACACAGCGCCAGCACCACGCCGACGAGGGCGCGCAAAGGCGTGGGGAGGCGCGAAGGTGTCATTTCTTCTTCGACGACTCGGTCATCTTACGCTTCAACGCCGCCAGCTCGTCCTCGACGTTGGCCGAGGACGTGCGATTCGCGGCCGCCGCCTGCGCTTTCAGCCGGGCCAGGGGATCTTCGGCCGGACGAGGGCGTGGCGGTGGTGCCCCGTTGCTGGCCGGCCGTGGTGCCGGACCCGCGCCGGCGGGCCCCGATGGTGACCCAGGTCCCGGTTTGACGCCGGCCGCCCGCGCTGCCCGCGTCGCCGCGTCCAGATCGGCCAGTTCCTTGTCGAGCGAGGCCAGCTCCTGGAGCATCTTGTGCATCGCTTGCCGCTCGCCCTCCGCGCGGCGGCGATGGCCGGGCGCGCCGGCCGGATCGGCCTGGACGGCACGCTCGGCCTCGTCGGCGGCGCGGCGTGCGGCGTCGACCTCGCGCACCAGCTGCTGCTTGCGGGCCGCGGCCTCGCGCGCGAGCGACGCCACGTCGGCCTCGTCGGGCACCGCGGTGGCGGCGCGTTCGCCGCTGGCGCCGCCCGCCGACCTTGAGCGCACGATCGAGCTCCTGCCGCACCGGCT
>SXJR01000042.1 GCA_005779305.1 Myxococcales bacterium | reverse complement strand
CCCCGCCCTCGGGGGCAGGTGGCGCGGGGTTCGCCGCTCGCGGCGTCAGCGCGCACGGTCCCCATGCCTGGCGCCCCACCACCCTCCCGCGCCATCTCATCGCGCACCTTTGCGGCGGCGGGTTGCTCCACCACCGCCCGTCGCGCGCCAGGCATGGGCCGTGCGCGCGGAGCCGCGGAGGCGCCCCGCGCCACCTGCCCCCGAGGGCGGCATTCCTTCCACTCGTACCCGACTTCTCCGGAATGCGCCCCTTCGACTCGGTCTCGCTGACGCTCGCCCTGGCTCAGGGCGGCCGGGGATGGCCGGCCTCCGCCCTCGGGATCGGGATCCGGAATCCAGGATCGGGATCCGGAATCCAGGATCGGGATCCGGGATCCGGGATCCGGATCCGGGATCCGGATCCCGTCCCCCGTCCCCCGTCCCCCGTCCCCGTTCCCCGTCTCCCGTCTCCCGTCCCCCGTCCCCCGTCCCCGTCTCACCTCACGATCACCGGCGCCCTGTCTCCGTCGATCACACCATCAGCATCACCATCGAGCTCGTACAACACGACCCCCGGCAACGGCGTCACCGCCCGCCCGGGGTTCGCCGTCCCCGGCGGGAACGATGGCAGCGCCTGGTTGCTGGTGTGACCGCCGTCGGTATTGACCAGCACCACTGCGAGGGCCACCCGCGCTCCGACCGGCGGGCTCTCGGGATACAGCTCGACCCACGGGATGAACGCCTCCATGCCCTGCCCGGGCGCGCGCGCCAGCGGCGTGTTGCGCACCCGCACGTTGCCGAAGTTCACGGCCGCGCGGCGCCAGCCCAGATCGCCGGGCGCCCCGAACGGCGCGCGCAGGCCGCGCAGCCCTCCGCCGTCGATCAGATCCTCCACGTGCGGATCGGCGCCGCCGACCGAGATCAGCGCGAAGTCGGCGCCGAATCCGACGCTCGCCGCGACCGGCGCGCTCACCGCCGACGCCGCGAGCACGGCATCGGCGGTGCCGGTGAGATCGGTGATCGCCGCCGCCAGACCTGGCATGCCGCTCGAGGTGCCGGGATCGACGTCGATCCACACCTCGACCGCGTTCGTGTCCCACTCGAAGAGGCCCTCGACGCCGATGAAGAGGCCACCGCGGGTGGCGTCGAGCCACAACGCGTCGAGCTGGTTGAAGCCCACGCCGTAGCCGCTGGTTACCTCCTGCATGGCCGCGCGGTGGCGCAGGTCGCCGAGCTCACCGTCGGGAATGGGCTCGCGTGCGGGCGTCACCAGCGGCTCGCCGTCCATGCGGGACACGCCGATGGCATGAATCCAGCGGTGGTCGACCACCACGCGGTCGACGACCTCGGCGCCGGGGCCATCGCCGAACACCGGGACCCGGGCGTTGGTGTGTGCGCCCCAGCGCCATCGCACGTCCGGATACTCGCCGGCCGCCCGCGGCGTCGTGACCTCGAGGCCGCCGGTCTCGTGGTCGGCGGTGACCAGGACCGTCACGTTGCCGCGGGCGCGCGCCCAGGCCGTGACCACCGCGATCGTGTCGTCGAAGGCCAGGGTCTCGTGGATGACGTCGACCAGGTTGTTGGCGTGGCCGCCGTGATCGATGCGGCCGCTCTCGATCATCAGGAAGAAGCCCTGGCGATCGCGATCGAGGAGCTCGAGCGCGGCCTGCGCCATCGTCGGCAGATCCGGCTCGGGGTGGTCCGCCGTGCGCGCCGAGACCATCGTCATGTGATCGAAGGCGAAGGCGCCGAACACGCGCTCGGCACCGCTGGCCACGGCCGCCTCGAGCCCGGTCCGATCGCTGACCAGCGCGTAACCGAGCCCCTCGAGCTCGCGGTGGAGCCCGTCGTCGGTGCGCACCGAGCCGGCGCCGACCGGCGCGTAGTAGGCCGCACCTCCTCCGAGCATCACGTGCGGCCGGCTCGACTTCACCTGCTGATCGGCGATCGCGGTGTAATAGCCGCGTCCGATCACGTGGGCACTGAAGCCGGCCGGCGTGGCGTGGGGCAGCGAGGTCGTGGTCACCAGGCCGCTGCGCCAGCCGCGGGTGCGGCCGTGCTCGATCAGGGTCTCGGTGTGCTGCGCGTCGCGATCGAGCGCCACCCGCCCGTTCCACGTGTACACCCCGGTGGCCATCACGCTGGCCGCCGCGGCCGAGTCGGTGATCCCTGACGGACCGCCAGTGCGGACCTCGCCCTGGAAGGGCAGCGTCTGCATGAACAGGCGGCCGACGGCGCCGTGGCGATAGGACGAGGCGGCGTCGAGCGCGCCGGTGCCCATGCCGTCACCGATCAGCACGATCACCACCGGCGACGGCCCGGACGGCGCATCGGGATCCGACCGACCGGGCGGCGCGAGCCCGTCCCCGCACCCGCCGCCGGCCGCGACGAGCGTCAGGACGATGAGCGCGCGCTTCCACACCCGGCCATCATCTCACACCGTCAGCGTACGCAGGGCGGCAGGAACGTCGACGAGCACGTAGGCGCCGTGACGCCGGCCGCGACCGCCTCGGCCCAGGCCGCGGCGTGCTCGATCTTGCGCTCGAGCACGGTGTCGTGGGTGGCGAAGGTGTCGGAGCAGACGTCGGGGTTCACGCCTTCGGCGCGCAACTTGGCGACGTCGCACGCGGCCTGGCTCGCCGCCGGCATGACCTGGTCGCCAAGCCCCTGCACCACCAGCACCCGCGCCCCGGCCGGGTCGGCGGTGACCACATCGCCCTCCATCCAGGCGTGGAACGATGCCGCCGGCTCGACGCAGCCCGCCGTGCCGTCGATGCAGGCCAGCATGGCGACCCGGAAGCCTTCATCGACGAAGTCGCGGACCCGCGGCTGCTGGGTGCCGAGCGCAGCGCCCAGCTCGACCGTGCACAGGCTCTCGATCTCGTCGACGATCGCGGCGCGCTCGGCGGCGGGGAAGCTGTCGCCGGCGTGCTCGGCGCCGAGCCGGTTCGCGAACCAGCCGTACTGACGCAGCACCGTCACCGTCGGCGGCGCCAGCCCGGCGACGCCGGTGATCATCGCCGGATCGCGTAGCACACGCTGATAGCCGAACGACGCGGTCGACGTCGGCCACTCCGGCGCCATCGCCGCGACGCCGCGGAGCGAGCGCTGGCCGGTCAATTCGTACTCGAGCGCCTGCGCCGAAAGCACCACGCCGCCGCCCTGGCTGTAGCCGAGCGCAGTGACCGGATCGCCGATCGATCCGCCGACCAAGATACGCAGCGCGCGCACGCCGTCGAAGAGCTGGCTCGCCGCCTCGCGGTTGTCGAGGTACGCGTGCACGCCCTCGTTGCCGAGGCCGGCGAAGTCAGGCGCGATGGCGACGAAGCCGCGGGCCGCGAACGGCAAGCCGAGCTCCGGCAGCGGCAGCTCCCCGCGCGACGGCGCGCACGCGTCGGCGATGCCGCTGGTGGAGCGAGCCACCAGGGCGACCGGCGCCGGCAGCGCGCGCGGAACCAGCGGCAGCCACACCGTCGCGGTGGTGACCGCCGCGCTGCCGTCGCCGCGCACGGTGCGGTACGCGATCTTGAGGATGCGCACGCCGGTGGTGGCGTCGACGGTCGCGCCCGACTCCGAGGCGGCGGACGCGGCGGCGATCGCGTCGAGCTCGGGGCCGAGCACGCAGCGCACGATGGCGCCACGGTCGCCGGTGGTGAGCGGCGGCAACCCGGCCGGCGTCAGGTAGAGATCGCCGACGACGTCGTCGCAGCTCGCGGGCGTGGTCGTGTATGGACGCGCGTCCGCCGCATCGGGTGGAGGTGCGTCGATCGCGATCGCATCGATCGCGACCGCGCCGTCGACACCGACGTCATCGTCGTCGCCCGTCGAGGGCGCGGTGCTACAGGCGGCCAGGACCGTGATCGCGATGAGCCCCGCTCGCGTCATGGGCCCGGCATACAACAATTTGCATCTAAACTGCAAATAGTTTCGGCGTCGGGCGCGTGCAGCGTGCCGACCATGGCCTGGAGTGCACATACATTCCTCGTCGGGGGACTTGACGGCCGACGGCCGAAATAGGAAGTAGCACTTCCTACTTTCAAGAGGCTCCGCCACATGAAGCTCTTCGGCCTCGGCCTGTTCATCTGCCTCGCCACCGCCTGTGGTGATCCCGACCCGACCCCGGCGGTCGACGCCACCGCGAGCGACGCACCCGTCACCATCGATGCCGCCCCGGCCATCGACGCACCCATCGACGCCAGCACCGTCGCGCGGATCTCGGCCACCGTGCGCTACACCGGTGGCGCCCAGGGCTCGCTCGTCGTCGCCTCGTTCCCGAACATGCCGCCGATGGGGCCGCCAGCGGGCTTCGCGCAGCAAGCGAGCCCGACCTTCCCCGCGACCGTCGCGATCGAGAACCTCCAGGCCGGTCCCGCGTACGTGCTGGCGCTCCTCGACGTGGCGCCGGCGTCGCCGCAGCAACCCGGTCCCGAGGATCGAACGGTGTGGTCGAGCGCACTCACGCTCACCGTCGGCCACACCGCCACCGTCGAGCTCACCCTGCGTGATCCGTGAGGCCCGCGCTCTTGCTGTTGCTCGGCGCGTGCGGCAGCGATTCCGGCGCGCCCGCCGACGCCGCGATGGCGAACGACGCCGCCAGCGACGCCGATCCGGCGCGCGCGCTGGTGCCCGGCGAGCGGGTCGGGCCGATCAAGCTCGGCGCACGCTGGGCCGACGTGGTCGCGGCGCTCGGCGCGCCTCCGGCGGAACCGGTGGTGCTGGTGCGCATCGGTCACGTCACCTGGCCGGCGGCGGGCCTCGAGGCGCTCCTGACCTCGCCGGCCGAGACCACGCTGACCGACGACGCGATCGTGATCGGCGCCGGTGCGACCGCTGGTGCCGCGCTGCTCGGTCCGGCGCTCCCCGGCGACACCCGCCAGACGATCGAGTCGGTGCTCGGCGCCGCGCCCGAGGTCTACGGCGGCCGCGCCTACTACCCGATCGGCCTCGCCGTCGAGTACGACGACGCGCAACGCGCGCGCCGGGTCGGCGTGGTCGCGCCGTACACGCTGAACCCAGCGCCGCCACCCATGCTGCCTTCGGCGGGGCTGCCGTGAATCGCGGCGCGCTCACCGCCGCGGCGGTCGCCGTGGTCGCGACGCCGGCGGCCGCCACCATCGACGTCGGCGGCCGGACCCTGACGGTCGTCGACATGCACCTCCACCCTGGCGACTTCGACAACATGGCGCCGGGCGGCAAGGCCTTCATCACCGCCAACCTGCCGCCGGCGTTCGCGCTCTACGCCCCGGCCCTGCTCGATCGCCTGAGCGATCCGTACGCGCCCCACGTCGGCATCGCGGCCCAGACCAGCCTGGCCGGCGTCGATCATGGCGTGCTCTACGCGGTCTACACCCAGCACACGACCGGCTACCTCACCAACGAGGCGCTCGAGGCCCTGCTGTCCGATCCCCGCAACGCCGGCGGCGACGAGCGACCGTGGGCGTGGGGCTTCGCGAGCATCAACTTCGACGACTGGGAGGGCGACCTCGTCGGCGAGCGTCTCGACGCCCTGCGCAGCTACTTCGACCATCGCCCCGATCTGTTCAAGGGCATCAAGCTCGCCCATGCCCATCAGCAGGTGGCGTTCACCGACGCGGCGTACCAGGGCGTCTACCAGCTCGCCGCCGAGGTCGGCGTGCCGGTGCTCCTGCACACCGGGTTCTCGCCGTTCCCTGGTGCGGCCACCGATCCGGCCTACTACGACCCGCTCGGTCTCGAGGCGGTGATCACCACGTTCGACGGCACGCACGGCGCCGGACGCGTCGACTTCGTGCTCTCGCACGTCGGCCAGGGCGACGCGCGCGCCGTGGCCCACGCGCTCGATCTCGCCGCCACCCACGACAACGTGTGGCTCGAGCTGTCGGCGCTGGGCCGGCCGCTCCTGGTCGACCTCGAAGGCCAACCGGCCACCTCGGGTGAGCCGCAGTACCCGGCGGTGCTGGCCGCGATCCGGCAGCGGGGGCTCGTCGATCGTGCGCTGTTCGCCAGCGACGGCCCGCAGTACTCGGGCGCGGTGCGCAGCTACCTCGGCCGCCTGGTCACCGGCATGCAGGCGGCCGGCTACACCACCGACGAGATCGCCGCCGTGCTGGCCGGCAACTTCGAGCGCCTGTTCCTCGCGCCCAGGCCGCCCTGATCGCGGCCGATCGCGCCGCTCAGCGCGCCTGCGGCCGAGCCGCCACGTCGACGACGGCAGCGGCAAACGCGCTGGCGGCTGCCGCGCACGCGGCGAGGTCGCCGGGGGCCACGCCGGTGAGCCAGGCGCACGCGAAGTTGGTCTCGGTCGGCGGCGGAGTGAGCTTGACCACGCGCACGTCGGCGGCCTTGAGGGCGGCGTCGAAACCGAGCGTCGCCTCCATCGGCGGCGCGACCAGGTACGCCATGGGCTCGCCGGGCGCGAGGCCGGCCTCGCGCGACAGGTAGTGACCGAGCGAGCTGATCACGTGCGGGAAGACCGTGACCCCGCGCTTGCCGTCGGCGTCGTAGAAGCAGGCGTCGTGGGCGAGGCAGGAGATCAACGCGGCCAGGCCGTCTTCGATCGCCTGCGGATCGGCGGCGGCGATCACACCCAGGATCTCGCCTGACAGCCGGCCCGAGGCGTGGGCGCTGCCGGCGTAGAAGCTCCGGGCGAAGACCACGTCGACCGGCGCATGTTTGGTGGCCTCGTCGAGGGCGACGTAGAGCGCGTCGTCCTGATCGCAGGTGACGAGGCCAAGGGACACGTGCCGCGCCGGGTCGGCGCCGTAGGCAGCGAGCACCGCCGGATCCGCCGCCGGGATGCGGCGCACCGACAGGACCGCCGGCACGATCGGCTCGAGCAGCATGTCAGGGCTCCTTCCGGTCGCGCTCGACCAGGCGCTGCCGCACCTGCGGGGCGCGATAGCCGCGCTCGATCTCGGCGGCGACGCGCGCGAGATCGAGGGCGACGCCGCTGGTGCCCTGTTCGATCATCGCCCTGGCCAGCGCGGCCAGTCGATCGGCGGCCTCGACCGGGGGCGTGCCGCGGGCGTGGATGTTGCTCATCATGTTGCGATCGCCGTCGGTCTTGCCGACCTGCGGCCCGTGCACGAGGTAGGCCGACAGCCCGTCGCCGGTGCCGAGCCCGGGCCGCTCCCCGAGCAGGATCACGGCCACCTTGGCGCCGACCTCCTGGCCGATCTCGTCCTCGAGCCACACCCGCGCGAAGCGCGCGCACACCGCCGTGCCGACGGAGAGCCCGCGCCGCTGACAGGCCGCGGCCAGGGCCTCGTAGAGCGCCGGCCCGCTGCCCATACACGCCGTCGCCGACAGGCCGTCGGCGAGGATGATCTGGACGTCCTTGCCGCGCTCGGCGCGATCGCGCAGGCGCTGCAGCGAATCGGGCGCGAGCCGACGTCCGAGATCCGGACGGAGCAGGAACTCTCGGTGCGAGGCCACCCGCGACACCAGCGGGACGAAGCCGTGATCGCCGGCCCATCCGTCGGGCAACTCGGCGGCCACCGCCTCGTGGGCCACCGCCAGCTCGGCCTGGAACTGGAGCACCACGTCGGTGGCGTAGCGGGTGCCGACGTGGCCGATGCCGAGGAGCGCGGTGGTGTGGCGTGCGGCCTCGGCATCACCGCGCAAGGGCTCGCGGCGGGACGCGTACACCCGGGCCGGCGGCGCGGGCACCACCGGCATGGGCACGCGCGGCGGCGCCGGATCGCTCGCGCCCAGTCGCGCGCGCAGCGCACACATCAAGTCGCGGGTGGCGCTCATGACACCACACCGATGTCGCCGAAGCGCGGCCCCGGCTCGCCGCCGCGGGTGATGCCGCGAGCCTCGCACCAGGCGTCGAACTCGGGCGTAGGCCGCTTGCCGAGCAGCCGGCGCACCGACGGGATGTCGTGATAGCTGGTCGACTGGTAGTTGAGCATGATGTCGTCTCCGACTGGCAGGCTCATGAGGTACGTGCAGCCGGCGGCACCGAGCAGGACCTTGAGGCTCTCGAGCTCGTCCTGGCTCATCGACGCGTGATAGGTGAAGCACGCGTCGCAGCCCATGGGCAACCCCAGCAGCTTACCCATGAAGTGGTCTTCGAGGCCGGCGCGGGTGATCTGGGCGCCGTCCTCGAGGGACTCGGGGCCGATGACGCCGACCACGGTGTGGACCAGGAACGGGCGGTAGCGGCGGGCCAGGCCGGAGCAGCGCGCCTCGAGCGTGAGCTGATCGGCACCGTGGTGGGCCGCGCCGCCGTCGTCGATCTCGGGGCGGCTACGTCGCCCAGATGCTGCAGGCGCTGGCCTACCTGCACCGCCGCGGCATCCGCCACCGCGAT
>SXJR01000314.1 GCA_005779305.1 Myxococcales bacterium | reverse complement strand
GGTGATCTCGAGCTCGCCGCGCGCCGACGGCTTCATGTTGCGGGAGATGTCGACGACCGAGTTGTCGTAGATGTAGAGGCCGGTGACTGCCAGGTTCGATCTGGGCTGCTTGGGCTTCTCGACGATGCCGATCACGCGTCCGGAGGCGTCGAGCTCGGCCACGCCGTAGCGCTCGGGATCGCGCACCGCGTAGGCGAACACGGTGGCGCCCTGGTTGTCGCGGACCCGGCGCTCGAGCTGGGTGCCCAGCTCCTGGCCGTAGAAGATGTTGTCGCCGAGCACGAGCGTGACCGGATCGCTGCCGATGAACGGCGCGCCGATGATGAAGGCCTGGGCGATGCCTTCGGGCTTGGGCTGCTCGGCGTAGTCGATCTGCAGTCCCCACTGGCTGCCATCGCGCAGGAGCTCGCGGAAGCGCGGCAGATCGTGCGGAGTCGAGATGACGAGGATCTCGCGGATGCCGCCCAGCATGAGCGTCGCCAGCGGGTAGTGGATCATCGGCTTGTCGTAGACAGGCAGGAGCTGCTTCGACACGACCGAGGTCAGCGGGTAGAGCCGCGTGCCGCTTCCACCGGCGAGGATGATGCCTTTCGTGGCCATGACCGCCGGGTCTTAGCACGGTTCGATAGCCCTCGACCCTGCTTGTGCCGGCGAGGGACGGCAGATTATGGTCCGCTCGCCGTGGCAGCCGCTCGACGACGATGGACCGGCCTCCCGCTCGAGGCCCTGGTCTCGTTCTTCACGGCGCTCGCGTTCATGGCCACGGTCCTCCTGATCCGGACCAACCCGCACGAGCGACTCGGCCAGGTCAGCGCGCTGGCCAGCCTGGCGCTCCGCTTCTTCGTCTTCGCGATGATCATCGTGGTTGCGTTGATCGTCGCCGCCCGAGCCCGGGGCGGGCGCCACTTCGAGACCACGACCCGGCTGGCGTGCGCCGCCATCGCCGGGCTCGCCACCGGGTTGATCGCGGGCGGCGTGATGTTCGCGCTCCGCAACACGCCCTGGGGCCTCCACGGCGACCGCGGTGACGCCGGCGTGCTCGCCGACTGGGCCTCGGCGCTCAACCGCGGCGAGTCGATCCCGCCCGCGTATCCGCCGCTGTCGATCCACATCCTCGCCCGCTACGCCGACCTGCTCGGCATCCCGCCGGCGCACGCGCTCAAGCACCTCGAGCTGCTGGGCACCGCCGCGTTCGGGCCCATCGCCTATCTGAGCTGGCGGATGCTCCTGCGCGCGCCGTGGGCGCTCGCCATCGGCGTGATCGCGACCCTGCCACTGGTCGATCCGTACAAGCCCTATCCCAACCTCGTCCTCGTCGTCTTCGTCCCGCTGGCGATCCGGTTCCTCGACACGCTGCGCGAGATCGCGGATCGCGATCAGCGCCAGGTCATGCGGGCCGGGGTCGGGTTCGGCGTCGCCTTCGGCGTGTTGTGCCTGTTCTACTCGGGCTGGTACCAGTGGGCGGCGCCCGGGCTCTTCATCGCCACGCTGGTCCTGCTGCCGTGGCAGACCGCGCGCGGCAAGAGCTTCATCTTGCTCGGCGTGGCCGCGGTGGTGTTCCTGCTCATCACCGGCCAGTACATCCACGGTCTCTTCTTCGATCCGTCAGGCAAGATCGAGGACACCTACATCTACTTCGATGTCACGGTCGAGCCGATGTACGTGGCGATGTGGAAGAACGATCTTCCCGGCGCGACCGAGGTCTGGCCGCCGGTCGGCGAGCTCGGCGGCGTCGGGCTGTTCACGATCGTGCTCGTCATCGGCATGGGGCTCGCCATCGCGCTCGGCCGCAAGACCACGGTGGTGATCGCGCTCACGTCGGTGATGGCGGGCGCGTGGCTGATGCGATTCCTGAACGCGCGCCTCATGTGGGAGACCAAGCTGGTCCAGCTCTACCCCCGCACGACGCCGCTCATCCTCTACTGCCTGCTGGTCCTGACCGGCTTCGCCGTGTACTGGCTGGTCGATCGGATCAAGGAGGACCACCCGGTCCGCGGCTCCTCGGGTGTGATCGCGGTTGCGTCGGCCCTGCTGTTCCTGTTCTGCTCGACGGGTACCGCCATCTCGGATCGTTACATGCCGAGCAACACCCAGCCGCCGGGCCCGGGATGGCTCACCTACAACGCCTACGTGGCCAAGTGGTCCCATGGTCCGAAGCAGCACAAGAGCCGCCCGATGCTGTGGGTTCGCCGCCGCCTGTAGCGCGATCCTGGCGGTCGCCTGCGGCGACAACCTGACGACGACGCCGCCGCGCATCCTCTTCATCCACGGCGGCTCGGGGACCGGCGGCTTCGTCGAGGGCGGCGCTGACGAACACCTGTCGAGCATCCACGACGAGAGCACCGGCGAGTACAACCACGGCTACGGTCAGCTACGCGGGCTGCTCGAGCAGGACGGCTTCGTGGTCGAGCAGGTCGAGGAAGGACCGGCGAGCAACAACACGCCGGTCGATCTCGGCGTGCTTCCCGGCTACGACGTCGTGGTCTTCGGCTCCAACAACGCCGTTTACTCGGTTTCGGACGCGGAGACGCTCGCCCGCTTCGTTCGCGATGGCGGTGGCGCCCTCTTCAGCAGCGACGGCAACTGGGGCACGTTCTGGGACAAGGCGCCGAACTCGGACCAGACGTTTCTGACCCAGTTCGGACTGATCATGAACCAGGACGGCGGCGGCCCGACCACGCTCGCCGGTCCCGATCTGGTCGTGCCCGATCACCCGATCTTCGACGGCGTCGTCCTCGGCTTCTCGGGCGAGGGCGTGTCGCCGTGCACGCTCACCCACGATCCCGCGGCGCTGGCCACGCCGGTTCGCCTGGCCATCGCCAAGGAGATCATCCATCGCAACGACGCACCCGACGGTTCGCTCGAGCCGCCCACCGCCGACGATGCCTCGCTCTCCGTCGTCGACTACGGCGCCGGCCGCGTCGCCTGTCACTTCGACCGCAACACCTTCTTCAACGAGAACGGCGCCGGAGTGTCGCTGGTGTCCGCCGACAACACCGCCTACGCCCGCAACCTGTTCGCCTGGCTGGCCGGCCGGCGCTAGTGCGCTGGCTGCGCCTGGTGTCTCCGCTCGCGCTCGCCGTCGCGATCGCGAGTGGCTTGTTGTTCGTGGTCGCTCATCGAAGCCTGGGCTACTGGAGCGTCGACGATGCCGGCATCACCTACGCGTACGCCATCGGGCTGGCCGATCACGGCTCGTTGAGCCCGCTTCCCGAGTCCATGCCCGTCGAGGGATACAGCAACCCGCTGCTGTTCTTCTTCATCACCTTGCTGCGGTTCCTGGGCCTGTTCGATCCGATCACGACCCACACGACGATCGAGTGTGTTGCTTTCTCGCTGATGGGACGCCAGGCTCGCGTCGTTCGAGGGCAATGTGCCAGAAGCGATCCGGACGGCCGAGCACCGCGTGATTGAGCGGCAGCTGCGCGTGGAAGACTGTCCGGCGGCGGAGTCCAACGAGGCCCTCGCTCGGAGAGCCTTGTGCCTCGGCCGACTTCTCGTTCAGGGCGGCGGGGTGTGGACGCCTCTCGAACGGTCGGTGGACGTCACGCCGGCCGAGGTGACGCGAGCGCGGGGATCCTCGGCCGCGAGTTCCGCAGCGGCCTCGCGTGGGCACGTGACTGCGTGGTGTCCAGGGTCGAGGGCAAAGCGCTGTGCGTCTCGTACCGCGGGGACTGTTTGAGCGGCCGAGGGAACCCGCGCTCGCGGCGCCGACGGCCGGCGAGCCCGGGGTCTCCACCGGCCTCGGGTCACGGCGTCAGCGTCGGCGGCGGTTCCTTGAGCATCTGGTGGGCCTTCCAGGCCAGCCAGCCGGTGCCGGGCGGCTTGCTGTCGGTTGGCATGTAGTGATCGCAGATCTGCGACGCCGCCGAGCCGAGCAGGAGCAGGAGCCCGCACAACGAACCGATCAACGCCGAGGGCGCCTTCAGGACGGAGTCGGGCGGCGCTCGCCGGGCGGCACGCTCGACCGCGAGGTACACGGCGTAGCCGCAGCTGATCAGCAGGCAGTACTGGAGCTCGGCGGTGGTCCGGGGGTAGAGCTGGACCAGCCCGCTCACGTAGAGATCGCGCGCGTAGTAGAAGCGCAGGAGCCAGCAGCCGACGATCAGCGAGCCGAGGCCGATCACCACGGTCCGCCCTCGACCGAGCACGACCGCCGCGCCGAAGCCGGCGCACAGGATGATCGTGAACAACCCGACGCCGGCGAGCTCGCCCAGCGGTGGCCACGGACCGACGTTGCCGGGGAGATCGTTGCGGTACATCGCGATGTACCCGGGCTCGGCCATGACGTCGAAGTAGTGGTAGTCGTCCTGGAAGTTCAAGTCGATCGCATCGAGGGCGTGACCACCGGCGAGCAAGGCGAAGACCATGAGCGCCAGCGTGCCGAACAGCACCGCCTTGCCGGCGGCGATCCTCGAGCGCCACGGGAACACGATCAAGGCGGCGAGGAACACGCCGGGTGTCGACCACTTGAACCAGCCGGAGTAGAGCAGGCACAGGACGCCGAAGCCGAACCCCATCAGCACGCCGCGCCGCGCGATCTGCTCGTGCGAATACCGATCGGCGTGGCGAACGAACTGGAGCATGCGGAGGGTGAGCGGGATGAGCGTGATGAGGACGACGCTGGTGTACGGCTTGTAGGGCGCGACGTCGACGAGCGGCAGGGCCGCGATCAGGCCGATGCCGAGCGCCCAGCCGGGACGGAGCAGGAGCCGCCAGCTCAGGTAGGCCAGCGGTCCCAGCGCCGCCGTGCCCAGGATCTCCATGTGCTTGACCGCGTTGTAGATCTCCAGATCGCGGAAGCGAGCGTAGCGGTCCATCAGGTGGAACGTGAGCGGCGGGTAGGCGAACGGCGGGTCCTCGCCGCCGCGGGCGCGCAGCGTCCACTTGATGAGGTCGTTGGCGTCGCCCTCGTTGCCGTTGAGGCCCCACGGCGTCCCCCGCAGCGCGACCACGATGCCGCCGGCGACCATGCCGCTGAAGAGCCCGGCCGCGGCCGCGCAGACCAGGCGCGAGGTCAGGTCGAAGGCGGCGCCGTTGCGCACCTTCGCCGCGATCACCAGCGCCGCGACCAGGAACGAGGCCACCACCGTGAAGCGGAAGCCCAGCGCGGCGATGCCGGAGACCTGGGCCCAGCGGTCGAGCGGATCGAGGCCGATGTTGCGGGCCCAGCAGGCGAACCAGATCGCGGTCGTGAACGAGACGACGATCTCGGCGGACGATCCGATCCACCGGTGAGCGGCGGAGGCCGGCGCCGCCGGCGCGGTGTCGGCGGGCTCGGTCACGGGCGGATGTAGGCGGTGACGAGGTTGTTGTAGGCGGTGATCATCGGCGCGGGTGCGCCCACGACCGCGATCTCGTTGTCGGCGGCGATCATGATCTTCTCGGCGTCGCTGAACGGGATCTTGCCGCTGGCCCGGCTGGCGAGCTGCTTGGCAGCGACCAGATAGGCCTTGGCGTACGTCGAGATCTCGGGGAACCGGTCCATGCGAGGCTCGGCCTTGTCGGCCCCGTCGCCGACGTACTCGGCCAGCTCGTCGAGCGTGCGCTCGAACTGCGCGAGCTCCGCGTTCATCGCCGCCACGTCGATCGCGTCCACGCGGTCCCAGCGGATCGCGCCGAAGCGGACCAGGCCCTCGCCGCGGATCATCAGGTCATCGGCGATGACGCCGTAGGTGCGGCCCTCATCGTCCTGGCGGCGGGCCAGCTGCTGGCGGCGGAGGTCGTGGTTGAGGCGGTAGACCTGATCGAACAGCACGCCGTGGGCGGTGTCGAAGTCGCGGAACGCCGCGATCAGCGCGGCGTGGTCGCGCGCCTTGGTGGCCGTGAACACCGCGGTCATCGCCCGGCCGTACGCCGCCGCCGCGGCCTCGAGCTCGGGCAGGGATGGGGCCTCGTCCTTGACCCGCTCGATCTGCGCGACGCAGCCCTCGGGATCGGGCGACCCCGCCACCACCAGGTCGCCGGGCGTGGCCGGTGGCGTGGCGCCGAAGCGGGCGCGGTAGCGGTCGCCGATCGCGAAGATCCGCTCCGCCTGATCGAGACATCCCGAGGTGTAGGCGTCGAGCTTGGCCAGGGTCGCCTGGTGCTCGTCGGCGCCCTTGGCCTTCTTGGGCGCCCGACTGCAACCGATCTGGAGCGCCACCAGTGCCGCTACCAGCGCAGACGTGCGTCGGGCAACCATGATCCGCGGCCGGATATATCACCGCCGGTTGGTGTATGCACTGCCTGTGCGCGACCGCCTCGTCTTCACGGCCGGCCTGGTCGCGCTCTGGCTGTTCTTCGTGGTGATGGCCAGCTTGACGCCGGTCCAGCTCGACGACTGGTACCAGGTCGCGTGGCACGACCAGCACGACTTCACGCCCGCGAACGTGTTCGAGTTCGCCCGCTACAACTACTTCAACTACAACCCGCGGCCCGGCGAGACGCTGCTGTTGATCGTCAACAGCCCGACCATCGCGCACCTGGTGATCACGCCGGTGTTCGAGGTCGCGCTCCTGCTGGTGGTGTACGTCCTGGCGTTCGGGCGGGCGCCGCGCGCCAGCCTGCGCACGCTGGCCGAGCTCGCCATCGTGCAGGCCCTGATCTGGCTCTGCATCCCCACGCCGGGCCCGATGTACTTCTACCGGCCGTACACGACCAACTACCTGTTCGCTTCGTGCGTGCAGTTCGCCCTGTTCATCCCGTTCCGCCTCGAGCTGTCGCGTGCCGAGCCCGGACCGGCGCGAGGCTGGCTGGCGCCGGTGCTGCTGGTCTGGGCCGTGCTCGCCGGCATGACCAACGAGCACACCGGCCCGACGGCGATCGTGGTGGCGCTCGGGCTCACCTACGTCGCCCACCGCAGGTCTCGCCTGCGGCCGTGGATGGCGTGCGCCGTGATCGGCCTGATCGTCGGCTACGCGCTCATCTACTTCGCGCCCGGCCAGACCCTGCGATACGCCGGGCTGTCCACCGAGATCTCGCCGCTCAAGACCATCCGCAGCCGGGGCGCCGCCGGCGCCTTCCGCATCCTCTACCTGGTGATCGGCGAGGCCCAGCTCGGCCTCGCCCTCGTCGCCGGCGCCGCGGTCGTCGCCCGTCGCCGCGTTCGCACCGTGGCCGCCGCGCTCGACGGCGTGACCGTCGCGACCGTGGTCGTCGCCATCGCCGGCGCGCTGATGATCATGGCGACCATCATGGCCTCGCCGATCATCGAGGACCGCGTCTTGTTCGCGCCCTGCCTGCTGATCACCATCGCCCTGTGCGCCACGACGGTCGTCCCGTGGCAAGAACCCCGGGTCCGGGCCGCGATGATCGCGATCGCCAGCGCCGTCGTCGTCTACCACGGCGCGAAGTTCATCGTGGTCTACCGGGTGCTCGACGCCGAGTCCGACGCCCGACTGGCCGCGCTCCGCCGGGCCGCGCCCGGCGAGGTCGTCAACGTCGTGCCGTCGCGGTGGTTCCGCCGCGATCGCTGGGTCTACGGCGAGGATCTGCGCTGGTCGTACATGCGCGAATTCATCGCTCATCGTGTGTTCGATGTCGGCGGCCTCGAGCTCACGCCGTTGCCGGCGCTGGCCCAGCCCACGCCGCCGGAGCGCGCGCGGGTGGCGGTGCGCTTCGAGCCGCCGCTCGACGCCCGCGCCGCGAGGCCCGACTGGCCGCTGTGGCGCTTCGTGCCCACCCAGTGGCCGTGGGTCGTCCGCGACATCCGCGAGAGCCTGGCGACGTTCGACACCGTGCCCGGCCACACCCTGAGGGAGATCGACGTCACCGTCGAGCCGGCCACGCCGGGCCTGCCGGCCGGCAAGCCGATCTATCTGGTGCGCTGGCGCGACGGCGAGTACTTCCGCGTCGACGGTCGCCCCAGCAAGGGCCGGCCCTTCCTGCGCATCACCGATCCGCGGCTGCCGCTCGATCCCACCGAGGCCTGGGTGTCGGCGTGCGGGACGACTCGCCCCGCGGGGATCGACCGGATCGGGTCGGATATTCGCTTGCCGTACGTCCATCACTGCCCCGGCAATCACACGCTCTACGTCTGCGACGCGTCCGTGTGCTGGCTGGCGGGGAGGTACTGGTGAGCGCGGCGCGGCCCCTGGGCTACGCGGTCGTGGCCGCGGTCTGGCTACATCACGTGGCCATCGCATACCTGGCGCGGCTCCCGGTGGCCCACCTGGTCCTGACGCCGATCCTCGCCGCGTCGCTGCCGGTGGGCGTCACGACGCTGGCCCGCGGCCGGCGCCTGCGCCTGGACGACGGCGACGACGTCACGCGGCTCGCGCTGATCGCCACTGGCATCTGGCTCCTGGTGCCGCGGTATCTGTACACCTGCGCGGACAGGGATGCGGTCGTCGATCACGTGGTCGGGCTCGCGGTCGCGGTGTGGTTGCTGGTCGGGGTCGGCACCGTCGTGCGTCGCGGCGCGCTGCCTGCCTTCGCGAGCCCGTTGACCTTCGCCGGCCTCGTCGTCGCCGGCGTGGTGGCCCGCGACCTCGACGTCGGCCGCGCGCTCACTGCGGCCGCCGACAGCGGCCACGAGTGGAACCTGCACCTGGTGAACCTGGCCATGCGCGGCTCGGGCATGGCGGTTGCCACCGTGGTGCTGGTCTGGGTCGGCCAGATCGCGTGGTCACGCTGGCGCGGCCGCGCTCCGCGGCCGCTCTTGGACGACGACGTCGCCGTGATGAGCAGGGCTCTCGCGGTCGGCGCGCTGGTGACCGCGGTGGTCGTGGTCACCGCGGTCCCGTCGAGCGTCGATCTGGTCCCGACCGGCACGGCGATCGCGGTCGCGGTCGCCTGCCTGGTCGCGCACCTGGGCGACAGCCGGCGGGGACGGGTGGCGATCGTCATCGCGGTGGTCGCGATCCACGTCGCCCTGGCGGCGGTGTCGGTGCGAACGCTCTTGCCCGCGTACCGGCGTGGCAGCGTCGCGCAGGGCCCGGGTTCAGGCCCGGGCGCGGCGCCGGCGGGCGAACCAGCCGAGAAGACCCAGTGAGAGGGCGAGCCCACCCGAGGCGCCGCCGCCGGTCGAGCAGCCGCCGGTGATGACGTCGGCGCGGTCGTCGTCGTCGCCGCCGCCACCGCCACCACCGCCGCTGGCGACGGTGACGTTGATGGTCGTGGTCACGGTCTGGCCGGCGCCGTCGAACGCCGCGATCACGAGGGTGTGCGGGCCCGTGGCCAGCTGCATCACCTGGAACGAGTACGGTGCCGACGTCGACGTGTCGTACAGGTCGCCGTCGATCGAGAGCTCGACCCGATCGATGTCGGTGTCGACGATCGACGTCTGCACCGTGAAGGTCGGCGCCACCTGGGCGCCGTTGGCGGGCGCGGTCACCTGCGCCATCGGCGGCATGTTGACGACCGGGGCGCCGTAGACCACCGCCACGCCCTCGCGGTCACGCTGGGTGAAGGCGAGGGTGCTGGCGGTGCCGTTGCACTGCGGGTAGTGCATCACCGACGCCGAGTCGTAGGCTGTGACGCCGCGGAACTGGTTGTCCTCGGCGCACTGGGCGGCGTTGGCCTCGGGCCGGACGTGCTCGTGGCGGAAGCCGAGGGTGTGGCCGAGCTCGTGGCCCATGATGTTGGCGAGCGGGATGTTGCCGGTCTGGGCCGGATCGAACGCGGTGTTGTCGACCAGGACGTTGCGGTCGCCGCGCGCGTTGTCGGGGAAGAAGGCGCGGGCCAGGTACTGGCCGTTGCTGTTCACCGGACGGATGTCGAACAGCACGTTGGTGTTGGTGGCGGTGCAGTTCGCGTCCTGGGCCGGGACGTACTTGAAGTCGACGTCGGCCATCTTCTCCCAGCCGTTTTCGGTGGCGGCGACCATGGCCGCGACCACCGCTGCCTTGCGGGTGCCGAAGGTGTCGCTCACGCAGTAGGTGAGGTTCTTCTTCTGCGTGGCGTTCCACTTCACGTCGGTGCCGTTGTTGTAGATGGTGAGGGCGCCGGGCTGGAGCGAGCTCCAGAACTCGAACAGCGCCTCCTCGCCGCGGATCGGTCGGTCCCAGTCGACGATGAACATGCCGGTGCCGGCCTCCTGGTAGACGGCGGCCCGGAACTCTTCCCACGTGACATCGCCGCGGTTGGAACCGAGCGAGGGCTGGTCAACGCATCCGAGCAGTCCGAGAGCGGCGCCAGCGAGGACAGCGTGGGTTCTCATGCCCCAGCGCTATTTCAAGCCCGGGGCCAGTGTAGGTACCTCGAGGTTCCGGGCACTTGCGCGCGCTGCTGCGGGGCCCCAGGGCCCCGATCCCGTAGGCTCGGGTCATCGCCCGTGGGAGCGAGTGGTCCAGACCCTGGCGGCGATGGAGACGATCGCGTCGCGCAGGAAGCGGGTGGGCGCGTCATCGTCCGCCGCCGCCGGCCACAGGAGCTCCACCGGCGCGCCGGGCAGGGTGAACGGAAGTCGCGCCGACCGCAGGTGCGGTCGCACTTCGCGGATCTGCCTCGCCACCATGTCGGGGATGGTGGCGAGCAAGGGTGAGCCATCGATCAGCGCGCCCAGGTTGGCGAAGCTGGAGACCGAGCAGCGGACCCGGCGCTGGCGGGGCACCACGTCCTCGACGATGCCGCGGAGGTCGGCGTTGTACGAGACCACCACGTGATCGCGATCGAAGTAGGCGTCCCGGCGCAGCGGGAGGCGCAGCCCGGCGTGGCGGGGATCGAACAGGCACACGAAGCCACCGTGGTAGAGGGGCGCGCGCCGGAACCCCGCGGGCAGCTCGTCGACCACGGTGACAGCGGCGTCGATGGCGCCTGTGGCCAGCGCCGGGCCGACGGTGCGGAACTGCACCGGCACGGCGATCACCCGCATCCTCGGCGCGTCGGTGGCGAGCCGGCGCACGAGCCGGGGCAGGAGCCAGACCTCGGCGCTGTCGGAGAGCCCGATCCGGAACGTGCGGTCGCTGGTGCGGGGATCGATCTCGGCCGGCGCCAGCGTGGCCTCGACCAGGGCCGACAGGTGGACGGCGACCTCGGCCCGCAGGCGCTGGCCCCGTCCGGTGAGCACCAGCCCGCGGCCGCGGCGGGCGAACAGCGGCGCCCCGACGGCGATGGTCAAGCGGCGCAGGGCGGCGCTCACCGCCGGCTGGGTGACGTAGAGGCGGCCGGCCGCCGCGGTCACGCTGCCGTGCTCGGCGACCACCGCGAACACCCGCAGCAGGTTGAGGTCGAGATCCCTTCCATAATTCCCGGGCATGGATCGCATACATCCTATTCGCTGGTGTGATGTAAGGCCAGCCCTCAGGATGAGCCCATGACAAGCACCACGAGAGCCCCCTTCCCGATCGCGCTCGGCTGCATGGGCATGTCGCGCATGTACGGCGCCTCGGACGGCGACGAGAGCATCGCCACCATCCACGCCGCCCTCGAGCGCGGCGTGGACCTCCTCGACACCGGCGACTTCTACGGCCAGGGCCACAACGAGCTGCTCATCGGCCGGGCCCTGCGCGACCGCCGCGACCACGCCCGGGTCTCGGTGAAGTTCGGGGCCCTGCGCGGGCCCGACGGGGCCTGGCTGGGCGCCGACGGCCGACCAGCCGCGGTCAAGACCTTCCTGGCCTACAGCCTGGTGCGGCTCGGCCTCGACCACATCGACGTCTCCCGGCCGGCCCGGCTCGAGCCGG
>SXJR01000041.1 GCA_005779305.1 Myxococcales bacterium | reverse complement strand
GCGCGACTGCTGCGGGCGACCATCGCGCGACTGCTGCGGGCGACCATCGCGCGACTGCTGCGGGCGACCATCGCGCGACTGCGGCGGGCGACCATCGCGCGGCGGCTGCGGGCGACCAGCGCGCGACTGCTGCGGGCGACCATCGCGCGGCTCCTGCGGACGACCGTCGCGCGGCTGCTGCGGGTGGCCGTTTCGCGGCTGCTGCGGATGCTGCGGGCGACCACGAGCGTCGCGTCCTCGGCCGTGCGCGTCGGAGCGCGAGCGTTGATCGGGTCCGCGTGGGGGTCGGGGCGGAGGCGGAGGTGGAGGCACGAACTGCGGCGTCAGCTCGCGCGAGACATAAGCCCGCCAGATCGCGCGACCGGTGGCGGTGTGCACGGCGAGGCTCGGATCGAACCCGGAGAGGAAGCGCACGACGTTGTCGAAGTCGCGCAGGAAGAAGTACTCCGCCCGCGAACTATGGGCGGCCGAGACGACCTGCGGGAAGTCGATGATCGTCGGGCCATCGGCGGCTGCGAGGATGTTGTAGGGCGAGAGATCGCCGTGGATGAGATCGCAGCACAGCATCGAGATCATCTGCGCCACGAGGTCGGCAAGGACGCCGGTCGCGGCGTCGCGCTCGATCGCGATGTCGATGAGCCTTGGCGCGGGCCGGCCCTCGGCGTCGCAAACCAGGTCCATGAGCAACACGCCCTCGTAGAACATCACCGGCTCGGGGACGCGCACCCCGGTGCCCGCCAGCTTGTAGAGCGCGTCCGCCTCGGCCGACTTCCACGCCTGTTCGGCGGCATCGCGTCCGAACCTGCCGCCGCTGTCGATCGCCCGCTGGGTGCGGCTGTTGCGGACCTTGCGGCCCTCCTTGTAGTCCGAGTTGTTCTTGAAGCTGCGGGTCGAGCGATCCTTGTAGACCTTGGCCGCGAGCACGGTGGCACCGCGCCGGACCAGCGAGATGTTCGCCTCCTTGCCGCTCTTCAGCCGGCCGAGCACCTCATCGATGACCCCGTCGGCGATCAGGACGTCGAGCTGGTCGGTCATGGTGTGAAGGGGGGGGGCGAACTCACGAGGCCAGCACCCTAGCAGACCCCGCTATCGGCCGATTGCTCGATTTGGTGGGTGCGTCGAGCTTTTACCTGTGGTCTACGTCTGCTGCCATGTCGCACGAGCGCTCCCGAGACCGCGGAAACCTCTTCGAGCACGCGCAGAAGCAGAAGCCCAGCCAGCCCGGCTTTCACGGCGACTGCACCATCGACGGGATCGCGTACGAGATCCGCGGCTGGCACCGCGAGGCGCGGCTGACGCTGAGCCTGGCCCCGCCCCGAGGCGACAAGAACACGTTCCCGCCCGATGCCTTCCGCGGAGAGCTCGACGCCGCACCGGCGAAGTCCGCCCGAGCCAGTGCACGTGCCGCGAAGGAGACCGTCCCCACGGTTGCCATCCCTGCCTGGTCCGGCGCCATCGTGAGTGACGAGGCGGCCTATTCGGTCCGGGCCTTCGAGAAGCAGGGGAAGAGCGGCCTGTACTTCACGCTGAGCTTCGAACGGATCGAGAGGCCCGCACAGAGCGGGCGCGCGTCGAGCTGGGATTCGTCCGACGACGCCAGCTGATCGGGTGTAGCCTGTCGCCGTGTCGGGCGTGGCAGGCAAACCGGTGTTCTCGTTCGGCGAGTTGCTCGTCTTGATCGACGTCGACGGCGTCGGCGAGATGTCGGCGCCGCTGCCCACGCCGGTCGAGGCCTCGGCGCTCACGGGGCGGGCCCTGCGTGGGACCGCGCCCTGCGTGGAGCTCCACGGCCCGTGCCGGTTCCGCTCGGACCTCTACGCTCCTCCCCGCACCGACCTCGTGGTGAGCCCCGCGCACGTGATGCTCTCGATCACGCAGTTCCACGACGAGGACACCTGGAAGACCATGTTCGAGTGGGTGGACGGCTACCTCGCCGACACGCTCACGCCGACGCCCCGGAGCGGCGCGCGTGATGGATATCGGGAGTACACCGGGCAGGGCGTGATCGTGACGCTGGGCTACACCCGCCCGAACGTTCGCCTCGACTCGCGCGACCTGGTGATCGAGGTGGCGTTGCGATACGACGAGGTCGCGCTCGCGAGCGTACGGCGCCTGCTCGGGCTCGCGGGTGATGCGCAGATCGCCCCGCCGGGCGATGGGAACTGGCGCGAGGTGCCGACCGCCTGGCCGTTACACCTCGAATGCTCACGCCACCGAGACACGGTGCGGTTCCGCTTCAGCGCGCCCCATCACGACGGCCAGACCTCGACCGCGAACCTGTGCGAGGAATGGTGCTGGCGCTGGCTCGACCTGTGCGCGGGCACGGTGATCGGGCACCACGATCGGGTCCAGGTCTCGTGGGACCTGCCCGGGCTCGGTCACGCCTCGATCGTCCGCGGCGACTGCGCCCACCGCCGCGACGTCCACGAGCTCCATATCCCGGCGACCTGGCTCGCGACCTGACCGGTCCCGCACCACGAAGCCTTCAGGCGTCGAACATCTCCAGCGCGGCCTCCAGCGCCTTCTTGCGCTTGCCGGTCGCGTTGTCGGCGGCGGCGCGGACCAGCTCGCGCACGCCGTGGTCGGGGCCGATCTCGGCCAGCGCGTCGGGGAGCGCGGCGAGCACGTGTTTGTCCTTGTCGTCGCGGGCCGCGCCGACGATGGCCTCGGCGGCGTCGACGCCGAACATCGACAGGGCGCTCACCAGCGAGCCGCGAACGTGTTGGTCCTGCTCGTCGGCGAGGCGACCGATGAGGAACGGCAACCAGCGCGTGTCGAGTGGCTGAGCCAGGGTCCGGAACGTCCACCCGATCGACTCGATGCGGCTGCGGCCGGCCTCCTTGGTGCGATCGGCGGCGGTGAACAACGGCGACGCACGTTCGAAGGCCTCGCCCGAAGCCAGCCGTCCCAGCGCCTTGAGGGCAGCGTTGCGCCAGCGCACATCCGCCGAGCTCAGCTGATCGGCGACCCGACGGATGAGCGCCACGTCGCCGTCGGCCATCGCGATCTCGGCGGCCGCGGGCACCGTGTCGGCGAGCGGACGGATCCGAGCCGCGATCTCGGGCTCGCGCGCGACATCGCCGAGCAACACGATGAAGCGGCCCGGATCCTCGCCGGCCAGCGCCCGGTCGGCGAGCTCGAGCAGCCGAGGTCGCGCAGACGGCTCGGCCGCCAGCAGCTTGATGGCTTGCGGCACGCCGCGCGCGACCTCGGCCTCGAGCATGGCCAGGGCCCGCGGCCGGTCGTACAGGACCACGACCGGATAGAGAAAGTCGATGTGGAGGTACTCGTCGATCTCGAGCGCCTTCCACAGCGACGCTTCGAGCGCAGGATGCCCGGGGAAGTGCTTGGCCATCAGCTCGAGGGCGCCGTTGCGCAGGTTGGAGTAGATCCCGCCGACCTCGACGGTGTCTTCGAGGACCGCGCGCATCACGTCGAGGCAGCCCTCGCCCTCGAGCTCGACCAGGGCGGCGAGCCGGTCGAAGTTGCCCTGCTCGTCACCCTCCTGGAACGAGCTGCGGATCTCTTCAGAGGTCATGGATTCGAGCATACAAGCGGGCAGAGACCACCGGCCGCGACCGTGAGCCGAAGAAGCCGTAAACTCGGACAGCGTGAGCAAGTCCACCGACCCCGGCGAGCCCACCGAGCCCGAGGTCGTCTCCGGAGATCGAAGCGCCGACCCCCACGCACCGACCATGGGCGCCGCCGCCGGCCCCGCCGTCGATGACGCCCAGACCGTGCCGCCGACCTGGTGGGACGAGACCCGCGACCGCCCGCGGGTGCCGAGCAATCCGTATCAGCTCGCCGAGGTCTCGCCGCAGCGCTACGAGATCCTCGGCGAGCAGGGTCGCGGCGGGCTAGGTCGCGTGCTGCGGGCGCGGGACCGGCGGACCGGGCGCCTGGTCGCGCTCAAGGAGGGCCTGCGCGACACCCCCCACGCCGTGCGCCGCTTCGAGCGGGAAGCGCTGGTCACCGCCAACCTCCAGCACCCGACGATCGTGCCCGTGTACGAGGTCGGCCGCTGGCCCGACGGACAACCGTTCTATGCGATGAAGCTGGTCGAGGGGATGACGCTGTCGGCGGCGATCCGCGTCGCCGACACCGCCGCGGCACGTCTGGCGCTCTTGCCCCACGTGCTCCACGTCGCCGACGGCCTGGCCTACGCCCACGCCCGCGGCTGGATTCACCGCGACCTCAAGCCCAGCAACGTGCTGGTCGGCTCGTTCGGCGAGACCGTGGTCATCGACTGGGGGCTGGCCAAACGCATCGATGGCACCGACGAGTCGAGCGACGTGTCGTTGTCGCTGACGCCCGACGGCGCCACGCTCGACGGGCAGATCCTGGGCACGCCGGCGTACATGGCGCCCGAGCAGGCTCGCGGCGAACGCGTGGACGCCCGCTCGGACGTGTACGCGATCGGCGCGCTCATGTACCAGGTGCTGGCCGGCGTGACGCCGTACCACGAGGGGACCGGCTCGGCGGCGGTCCTCGCGCTCGTGATCGCCGGGCCGCCCCGCCCCCTCGCCGAGCTCGCCCCCGATCTACCCACCGAGCTCTACACGATCGTCGCGCGCGCCATGGCCTACCGCGCCGACGACCGTTACCCCAGCGCCCGCGAGCTCGCCGACGATCTGGCCCGGTTCCGCGCCGGCAACCTGGTCACCGCCCACGCCTACGGCCCGTGGGAGCTCGTGCGCCGGTGGTTGCGTCGCCACCGCACCGCCGTCGCCGTCGCGGCGCTGGCCGCCATCACCCTCGCCGTCGTCGGCGCGGTCAGCTACCGCGAGAACAGTCGCGCTCGCCAGCGCGCCGAGGCCGAGGGCG
>SXJR01000313.1 GCA_005779305.1 Myxococcales bacterium | reverse complement strand
GGCACCTTGTTCCTCGACGAGATCGCCGACACCGGTCCGGCCATGCAGGCCAAGCTCTTGCGGGTCCTCCAGGACGGCTCGTTGCGCCGGGTCGGCGACGATCGCACCCGCAAGGTGAACGTGCGGGTGGTCGCCGCGACCCAGCGCTCGCTCGCCGAGCTGGCCGCCGCCGGCGCCTTCCGCGACGACCTCCGCTTCCGCCTCGAGGTGATCACGGTGCGGGTGCCGCCGCTGCGGACGCGCCTCGCCGATCTGCCGCTCCTGGTCGAGCACCTGCTGGCCCGGCTGGCTCCGGGCAAGGCGCCGTCGCTGACGCGGGCGGCATGGCGGGCGCTGGCGGCCCACGGCTGGCCCGGCAACGTGCGGGAGCTCGAGAACGCGCTGGCCCGAGCGGTGGCGCTAGGCGGCGACGTGATCGACGAGGAGGATCTGCCCGAGGCGCTGGTGGCCCGCGCCGCCTCACCGCCCGCCGGCGTCGCGCCCGGGGGCGACCTGCGCCTGCGGCCGGCGCTCGACGCTCTCGAGCGGGTCTACATCGCCGCCGCGCTCGAGCGCGCCAAGGGCAACCAGACCGTCGCCGCCCGCCTGCTCGGCCTGTCTCGCTTCGGCCTGCAGAAGAAGCTCCGTCGCGCCGCCGAGCCTGCCGCCTCCGACGACGACGAGTAGCTAACGGGCCGCCGTCCGCTTGTCCAGCCGGGCCAGGCCTTCGCGCGCGTGGGCGGCGATGTCGGGATCGCGGTGGCTCGACATGACCGAGAGGTAGTCGCGGGCGTCGTCGCCGCCGATGGCGATGACGGCCTCCACGATCGTGGTGAGCGCGGTCTGATCGTCGAGGTCGGTGAGATCGGTGAGCGCCGGCACGGCGGCGGGATCGGCCAGCGATACCAGCGCGGTGATGGCCGCGTCGCGCAGCGGCGCCGCGGCCTTGAGGTGAGGCGTGACCTGGGTGGCTAGCCCCGGCATGGGGCCGCGATCGGCGACCAGCACCAGCGCCCAGTGCACCGCCGCTGGATCGGCGGCGGTCAAGAACGGCCCCAGGTCGTCGGCCGCCCACATCCGGATCCGGGCGCTCAGATCGGCGCACGCGCCGTCGCGCAGCTTGTCGACCACGGCGAACACCGCGGCGTCGACGCCACCGGCGCCCGGCGTCGCCTCGCCGGTCACGGTCGCCGATGGCGCTGGATCGTCGCCGTGCTCCCAGGCCAGCTGTGCATCCATCACCACCGCGATCTTGCCCGCCGGCGCCGGCTGGCCGGCGACCTCGAGCCGCATGCGGGCGTGGCGCGGCTCGCGACCCGGCGGCACCTGGTGGGCGAGCGCGACGATGCTCTCGCCGTCGATCACGCAGCGACCGAGCTCGCGGGCCAGCTCGCGCGACACCAGCGCGCCGTCGGCGGCGCCGTGCAGCCGGACCTCGACCGTGTCGAGCACGATGGTTGACGGCGAACGCGACTCCGGCGCGGCGTCGATCGGCGCGGGTGTCGCCGCCGCCGCAGCCGCATCAGCGAGCACCTTCTTCCCCTGCCCCTTGCACCCAGCCGCCACCCCCGATGCGATCGCGACCATCATCGCGATCGGTGCGGCGAACGGTCGAACAGCAATCACAGCGCCTTATAGTAGGTGATGAGCGCGTCGCCGGGAGCGTAGAAGTCGCGAAGACGTGACGCCTCCGGGTAACCCAGGCGTTCGTAGAGGACGCGGGCCGAGCCGTAACCGTCGGTCTCGCTGGTCTCGACCCGGACCTGGCCGCCGCCGCGGGCGCGCAGCTCGTCCTCCATCGCGCCGATCAGTGTGCGGGCCATGCCCCGGCCGCGCATCGCCACGTCGACCACGACCCAGTACAGATCGTAGGTGCGCTCGGTCATGGGCGTGCGGCCGAAACACACGTAGCCGCGGACCTCGCCGTCGTCGGCGACCCGGACCTCGTAGTCCGGCGATCCGGCGATGGCGGCGTCGACCAGCTCGAGCGCGACCGCCTGCTCGTCGGCCTTGAACGTCGCGTCGGAGGCGATCACCCGGGCCAGCGCGTCGCGATCGCCGGACGCGAGCGCGCGGATCGCCAGGGTCATGACGCCGCGACCTTCTTGTAGCGCTTCAGCGCCAGCTCGGCGATCGTGCCGATGAGCGTCGGGAAGCTCCAGCCCGCGGCCGCCGCCGCCCGCGCCACGCCGGCGTCCGGCGAGATGTCGCAGTTGGGGTTGACGTCGATGACCCAGGGCGTGCCGGCCGGATCGATGCGCAGATCGACCCGGCCGTAGTCGCGCAGGCCGATCGCGTCCCACGCGGCCCGCGCCGTGCGCTCGATGGCGGCGATCAGCGCGTCGCTGGCGCCGCGGATCGGGACCGGCTTGGTGCCGGCGTAGTCGACGTGCTTCTCGTCCCACTTGGCGGCGTAGCTGACGATGTGGGGCCGACCCGCGGGCATGAGGCCGAAGTCGATCTCGTGCAGCGGCAAGAGCCGGGTGCTGGCGCCGCTGCCGAGGATGGTGACGTTGACCTCGCGCCCGGGCACGTAGCGCTCGGCGAGGAGCGGCGATCCGTACTCGGCGTGGAGCTGCTTGGCCCGGGCCAGGAGTCCGGCGCCGTCGGCGAGTACGTTGGCCTCGGTGATGCCGACGGAGGCGTCCTCGTTGGCCAGCTTGAGGAACCAGGGATAGTCGAGCGGCTCGGCGGCGACCCGCTCGATGTCGGCGACGTTGAGCATCACGCGGTACGGCGGCGTGGAGATGCCGCGGCCGTGCATCACGTCCTTGCAGCGCCCCTTGTTGAGCGCCAGGGCCAGGGCCGGCGCGTCGCTGCCGGTGTACGGGATGCCGTAGAGATCGAGCACCGCCGGCACCGCGACCTCGTTGGCGGCGATGCCGCACAGCGACTCGCACAGGTTGAAGACCAGATCGGGACGCTGGGCCTCGAGCTTGCCCACCACCGACATCAGATCACGGCCCTGCAACGAGACGAGCTGGGCCTCGTGACCGGCGTCGCCCAGGGCGGTGCAGATCGCTTCGGCGGAGGCGCGGACCGCGGCCGCGTCAGCGCCGGCGCCGGCCACGAACTCGTAGTCGTTGTTGAACAGACACGCGATCCGCATCTCGCGGCGACTCTACTCGTTCGCTATGACCACCGCGAGGCCAACGACGCACCTACGCGCGCGGCGACCTCGTCCACCGCGGGCGCGGCGCCGAGCCCGCGCGCGGCGCGCGCTCGATCGAGCGACATCACCGGCGTACCGAGCCCGCACGGCACGATCAGCGTCCACATCTCCGGCGGTGTTGCCACGTCGAGCGCCCAGCCGTGGATCGCGACCTGCCGGCGCAGGTGCAGACCGCAGGCGGCGAGCTTGGCGCCGTCGAGCCACAACCCGGCTGGCTCGCGCTGCCACGCCGCGCCCGGCACGCCGAGCTCCCCGGCGACGTCGGCCAGCACGCCGGCGATCTCGGCGAGGAACGCGACCACGCTGCGGCGGACGCGCACCACCGGATAGATCATGAGCTGACCGGGCCCGTGATAGGTCACGTCTCCACCGCGCGAGGTCGGCACCACCTCGACGCCGCGGGCGGCCAGGAGCGCCGCCGGCGCGACCACGTGATCTCGCTCGGCGCTCTTGCCCAGCGTCACCGTCGGCGGGTGCTCGCACAGGAGCAGCTCCTGAGCGCCGTCGTCACCGGCGAGCACGCGCTCGCGTGTCGCCTCCATGCGCACGACCGCGTCGGCGTGGGTGATGCGCCCGAGCCAGGCCCAGCGCACGACCCGATCAGCCCGCCAGCAGCTCGGTCAAGAGCTGGTCGTCGACGTAGCGCACCGGCGCCGCGGCGGTGACCACGCCCACGCCCGAGGCCAGCAGCGCCGAGACGAAGGCGTCGCCGGCGACCACGGTGATCGAGCGGCCGTTGCGCTCGAGCTCGCGCTCGGCGTCGCTCGACAGCTCGCGGGCGGCGAACAGGTAGCCGGCGAGCAGCTGCTTGGCCTCGACGCCCACGCGCAGCTCGCCGACGCCGCGGCGATCGATCGGCGCGTTGCCCGAGCGGGCGCTGATGAGCACGGAGGTGGCGCCCTCGGGCGGCAACGCCTGGGCGTAGCTGATGCCCTCGACCCGCTTGATCCAGCTGATGTCGCGGAAGCCCGCCGAAACCAGGTAGGCGTGGACCAGCCGCTCGAAGCCGGCCTGGCTGGCGCCGGCGATCTTGTCCTTGAGGGTGCGGTGGGTGGCGACCGCCATCAGCGAGAGCGCGCGGGCCAGCTCGGCCTCGGCGGACGCGGTCGGGCTGACCGCGACCGGACCGGGCGCGAACAGATCGCGGCCGCGGTAGACGATGCGCGGGCGCAGGCCCAGGGCCTTGTAGCTGCGCTCGTCGCCCAGCAGCGCCGCCTTGAGGTGCGGCCAAACCACCTCGGGATCGCCGTCGAGGAGGCCGCGCTTGCGCATCATGCCGGCGAGCTGCCGCACCGGCATGGGCTGGGCGCCCTTGATCGACGAAAACACCGCCCAGGCGGCATCGCCGAGCTGATTGCCGACCCGGATCACGCCGGTGTCGTCGAGGAGCTGGCCCTCGGGCGGACGCGGCATCTCGCTGGTCTGCAGATGCGGCTCGCTGGCGGCATGCGGACGCTCCGGACGATCCGGACGATTGCGATCGAAGTCGCGGCGCTCGCCGCGCTCGTGGCGATCACCGGGTCGGTCGCCGGGCGGACGATCACCGGGCGGACGATCGCCAGGCGGACGATCGCCAGGCGGACGGTCGCCGCCGGGGCGGCCACCGCGACCCTGCTGGCGGCGCGAGCGCTCCTCGTCGCGGCGGGAGCGGCGCTGATCACGACGCTCCTCCCAGCGCTTCTGGCGCTCGACGCGCCCGTTGATCTCGGGGAGCATCTGCCGGTTCTCGTCGGCGGTCAGGTGATCCTTGTATTCGGCGTGGGCGGCAGCCGCCGGGGCGGCGGCCAGCTCGTCGCCGTACAGCTCGGACAGCTCCTGCTCCTCCGGCGACAGCACGCGCGGAGGCTCGGCGGGCTCGCCGCTGTCGGGGTCGGCGAGCGCGGGGTCGTCGCTGACGTCGGCGTCGCGGGCTTCGGCGATCTCCGCCGCCTCGGCGGCGAGCCGCTCGTGGAGGGCGTCCTCGTCGTCATCGGCGAGCGCCACATCGTCGTCGGCGCCGGGTGCAGGCGCGAAGCCCTCGAGCTCGGCGACGTCGGTCGAGGTCGACGGCGACTCGTTGTCGAGTGAGAGCGACTCTTGCCCGACCGCCTTGGGCTTCTTGCCTGGTGCCTTGGGCTTCTTGGCCGGGGCCTTCTCGGCCGGCTTCTTGGCCTTGGCCACGGGCTTGGCCGCGGCCTTGGGCTCGGGCTTGGCCGCGGGCTTGGCCACGGCCGGCTTCTTGGCCGCCGCCTTCTTCTCCGGCTTGTCGCCCGACTTCTCGCCCTTCTCCGACTTCTCGCTCTTGGTGGCCATGGCGTCGGCGTGGATAGCCTTCCCCTGTCCCATCGTCAAGCCGGCGACTCCACGACAAAAAGTTGCCCTGGCAGGGTCCGACCCATAGCGTCGCCCCAGAGACGTTCACCGCGTGTCAGCCGCGCCGCACCCTCCCGCAAGTCCTCGGAAGTGTGAGCCGCCCGAGTGGCACCCCGCTTGCTGAACTCCTTATCGAAGCCCGAGCGTCACCATGAAGCACCACAAGATCGGCGTTTTGATGGGTGGGATGTCGAGCGAGCGCGAGGTGTCCCTGCGCAGCGGGGAGGCCGTCCTGCTCGCCCTGCGCGAACGCGGCTACCGCGCCGAGCCCATCTATGTCGACCGCGATCTCGATCTGGTGCTGCGCCAGACCTCGATCGACGTGGCCTTCATCGCGTTGCACGGTCGCTACGGCGAGGACGGCTGCGTGCAGGGCCTGCTCGAGACCATGGGCGTGCCCTATACCGGTTCCGACGTGCTCGCGTCGGCGCTGGCCATGCACAAGGTCAAGGCCAAGGAGCTGTTCCGGCTCAACAACCTGCCCACGCCCGGCTACTACGTGGCTGCGCCCGACGACGCCCCACCGCACGATGCTTCGCATCGAGGCGGAGCCTGGCCCGAACCAGCATCGTGGGAGGACCCGATCGGCCGCCACGGCGACTTCGGCTATCCATGCGTGGTGAAGCCGGCCCGCGAGGGTAGCTCGGTGGGCGTGACCATCGTGAAGGCCGAGTCGGAGCTGGTGGCGGCCATCGAGGCGGCCGGCTGCTTCGACGGCGACGTCCTGGTCGAGCGTTTCATCGCCGGCCGAGAGGTCTCGGTGGCGGTGCTCGGCGATCGCGCGCTGGGCGCGGTCGAGATCGCGCCCAAGGCCGGCTTCTACGACTACAGCGCGAAGTACCAGCGCGGCGGCAGCGAGTACTTCATCCCGCCCCGGCTGTCGCCCGAGCGCTACCGCGGCGTGCTCACCCAGGCGGTGCGCGCGCACCTCGCGCTCGGCTGCCGCGGCGCCACCCGCGTCGACATGATCGTCGCCGACAGCGGCAACGAGTACGTGCTCGAGGTCAACACCATCCCGGGCATGACGCCGACCAGCCTCCTGCCCAAGATCGCCGACGCCGCCGGCATCAGCTTCGGCGAGCTGTGTGAGGCGATCGTGCTGGCCGCCACCCTGCCCTCGCACCGTCCGCGCGGCGAGCGCCGTGTGGCCCAGCGCGGCTACGATGGCGACGAGCGCCGCAGCGGAGCCGAGCACCACTGATGCTCGCCGGGGCCGGCGCGCGATGATCACCCGGCGCGAACGCCGCGTCCTGGCAGCGACCTGCGCCCTCGCCGTGGGCGTGCCGCTGGCGCTCGCGCACCACCTCGACATCGCGGTCCAGGACGGTCTGTCCCCCGCGATGTCGCGCGCCACCGGCCAGCGGGTGTCCCTGGGTGGCGTCGAGGCCGAGCTCACCGGCACGCTGCGCCTTCGCGACGTCGTGGTCGGCGACCTCCTGCGCGCCGAGGCCATCGAGGGCGCGGTGTCGCTCGACACCCTCCTCTCTGGCGAGCTGTCCGCCGACGAGATCCGGGTGCGCCGGCCGCGGGTGCTGGCCCGGATCGCGGCCGACGGCTCGAGCGACTGGCAGGCCCTGGTCGCGCACACCGCTGCGCACCTCGGTGCTCGCCGCCAGCCTGGCTTCACCGACGCGGCCGCCGATCCGCGACGGCGCCGGTTGCAGCGCGTGGTCGTTTCCGGCGGCGCCCTCGTCGCCGAGGTCGGCGGCGCTCGCGTCACCGTCCGCGAGGTCGAGCTCCACCCCCAGGCCGGCGGCGTGCGCGTCGTGACCGGCGCCGTCGACGTCGTCGGCGAGCTCGGCCCCTACCGCCTGCACGGGCTCCTGGCCCGGGTCGGCGCCGACGTCGGCCTGCCCGGCATGAACGTCTCGCGCGTGGTCGCGGTCGGCGGTCACGGCGAGATCAGCGCGGCCGCGCCCGCTGGCGACGCGCGTGCCGGTGCGCTCTTGCTCGCCGCCACCGCGGTCGATGTGGTCCGAGATCGCCCGGGTGGCGCGTGGCGGGTCTCGGCCGAGGTCGACGATCGCGGCGCGCCGCGGCACGTCGACGTCGCCCTCGATCGCGAAAGCGGCGCGACCGCCCTCACCATCACCGGCGATCGCGTGCCGCTGACCGTGCTCGCGGCTCTGATGCCGCGCGGCGTGGGCGTGGAGCGCGCCCACGCCAGCGGCACGGTGACGCTCGCCCGTGGCGCCGGGCCGGGCGCG
>SXJR01000312.1 GCA_005779305.1 Myxococcales bacterium | reverse complement strand
GTGACCAGCTCGGGGTGCGCCATCAGCGCGTCGAGGGCGGCGTCAAGGCTGGCGGCCTTGCTGCGGGCGAGCTCCTCGAGGATGCCGTCGTACTTGAGGCGCAGCGAGCGATCGGCGGCGATGCGCCAGTCGATCGCCGGCTCGGGACGGATCCCGGGACGATGGAGTTTGCCGTCGCGGCCCATCATCGGTCGCTGGATGAGCACGACCTCGTCGTGGGTCAGGCCCGAGGTCAGGATCCAGTCGAGCAGCGGGCCCTCGGTGACGTTGGCCAGGCGGATGAAGTTGTCGGTGGCCGCGGTCTCCTCGACCAGGGCGTGTTCGCCCGAGGCCCAGATCATCGACGCCGCCGCGCAGCGGTGACCGTCGTCGTCGATCCAGATGTTGAGCTCGCCGGGCGTGAGCTGGTTGTGCGGATAGACGCCGGCGGTGACGTAGGCCTTGAAGGCGGCGAGGTTCCTGGCCCGGCGCGCGGTGAGCACCTTCTTCAGCGCGGCGCGCTGGGCGCTCGGGCGGACGCGCCCGTCTTCGGTGGCGGCCGCCGGTGGGCGGGCGAAGGAGCGGGCCGCGGCGCCCTGGGTGGTGAACCCGAGGGCGAGGGTGGCCGCGAGGGTGACGGTGATGAGCTGGCGGAACATGGCGGTCTCCTACGCGGCGCGCTCAGGCGGCCAGCAACTTGGCGACGAGGTCGGGGCGGAAGGTGAGCGCGTCGACGGCGGCGTCCAGGCTGTCGGTGCGGTTCTGGCCGAGCTGGACGAGCACCTCGTTGTAGAGGGCGCGCAGGCGCGCGTCCTCCGCGATCCGCCAGTCGATCGGGTTCTCCGGGATCTCGACGGGCATCTCGGGACCACCGACCATCGGCGCCTGGATGGCGATCACCTCGGCGTGGGTGAGGCCCGAGGTCAGGATCCAGTCCATCAGCGCGCCGTCGGTGACGTCGGCGAGCCTGATGTAGTTATTGTCCTTCGCGGTCTGGCGGACGAGCTTCTTGTGGCCCGACTTGAAGATCATGGTCGCGGCCGCGCACATGTGGCCATCGTTGTCGATCCAGACGTTGAGCTCACCGCTGGTGACGTAGTTGTGGGGGTAGACGCCGCGTAGCGCGTAGGCACGGAACGCTTTCACGTTCCTGGTGCGGCGGGAGGCCAGCACCTTCTTGAGCCGGGCCTTGGTCTCTTCCGAGAGCCGCGGCGTGGGTCGGCGAATGGCGTCGGCGCCGTCGATCTCGACCAGCCGATCAGCGGGTGCCGAGGCGAAGCCCCGGGCGCTGGCTTCGGGTGCGAACGCGGTGAGCGACATGGAGAGCGCGAGGGTGAGGGTGGCGAGACGGCGAAGCATGGTGGGACTCCGAGAGGGGATGGGGGAGGGGGCGAACCGGGGACGAGCGATCAGGCCTTGATGAGCTTGGCGACGAGGTCGGGGCGCCAGGCGAGAGCGTCGATCGCGGCGTCGAGGCCGGCGTCGCGGTTGTCGCGGAGCTGGACGAGCACGTCGGCGTAGCGGGCGCGCAGGCGCGCGTCCTCGGCGATGCGCCAGTCCGGGCCGCCCGGCTCGGGCTCGACCGGCTGCATGCGGCCCATGAACGGCTCCTGGATCGTGGCGATCTCGCTCTGGGTCAGGCCCGAGGTCAGCATCCAGTCCATGACCGCGCCGTCGGTGACGTCGCCGAGCTTGATGAAGTTGTTGTCCTTCGCGGTCTGACGGACGAGCTTCTTGTAGCCCGACTTGAAGATCATCGTCGCGGCGGCGCACATGCGCCCTTCCTGGTCGATCCAGACGTTGAGCGCGTCCGGCGTGGTGTAGTTGTGCGGGTAGACGCCGCGGTTGGCGTAGGCGCGAAACGCGGCCACGTTCTTGGCGCGGCGCGAGGCCAGCACCTTGCGCAGCTTGACGCGGGCGGCGGCGGAGATGCGCGGCATCTCGGCCTCGTCGGCCTGGATGTTGCGCGGCGCGCCGGCGGCGACCGGCGCTTGGGCGAAGCTGCGAGCATCGGCGGTGGAGGTGAAGGCGGTGGTGGCGAGAGAGAGGGAGAGGGCGAGCGTGGCGAGGCGGCGAAGCATGACGAGAGTCCTTTCGTGCACCGAGAGCCGGTGGTCCGTGGAGCCGCGCTTGGCTCGACACGTCCAGTCGGTGATGCGGGTGCTGGGAGTTGAAACGCGGTCGTTTCGCGATCGGTCTACGGGCGCATCTAATTGTTTCGGCTCACGAATTTTCGAGATAGCCTCAGTTTTTCGAGGTGGCGCGCACGCCACACCAGGTATGGGCACTGGCGACCGTCACGCGGAGATTCCGGGCATCTACGTCCTCGACGTGGTCACGCTTGCCCGTCGCTGGAAGGTGCGGCCCGACGCGTTGCTTGCCGACACCGGGCTCAGCGAGGAGTCGCTGCGCGATCCTGGCGCGCGCGTGTCGCTTGCGACATGTACGCGCATCTTCGAGCGCGCCCAGGAGCTGACCGGCGAGCCGGCGCTCGCGCTCTATCAAGGCATGCAGATGCGGGTGTCGTCGCACGGCTTCGTCGGCTTCGCGGCGATGACGGCGAGCACGGTGCGAGAGGCGCTGACCTTCGCCGAGCGCTTCGCGGCCACGCGCACGTCGCTCCTCGGCATCTCGACCGTGGTCGAGCACGACACCGCGGCGGTGGTGATCGAGGAGCGCGCCGATCTGGGCGGGCTGCGCGAGTTCGCGATCCTCGGCCTGATCGTCGGCCTGTGGCAGATCGGCCAGACCTTGACCGGCCGCACGCTGCGCGGCGCCGCCGAGTGCAGCTTCCCGGCCCCGGCGTGGATGAAGCGGGTGCCGTTCGCCGGCGACATGCTGCGCTTCGATCGTCCGGCCAACCGCCTCGTGTTCGCGTCCGAGTTACTCGACGCGCCCCTGGTGTCCGCCGATCCGGTGGCGGTGCAGCTGGCGCGGGCGCAGTGCGAGCGCGAGCTGGCCATGCTGGTCGACGCCGGGCTCCCCGGCCGCGTTCGGGCCGCGCTGGCCGACGCGGACGGAGGCTTTCGCTCGGTCGACGAGGTCGCCCACGCGCTCCATCTGTCGGCCCGCACCCTCAAGCGCAAGCTGGCCGCGGCGGGCACGAGCTACACCGCCATCCTCGACGAGACCCGCCGGCAGCGGGCGATGCTCCTGCTCGAGGATCGCGGGCTGCCGCTGGCCGAGATCGCCGGCCGGCTCGGCTACACCGAGCTGCCCAATTTCACCCGCGCCTTTCGCAAGTGGACCGGCACCACCCCGGCGGCATACCGCAAGCGGGCCAGCTAGACTCGGACATGCGCGACACCCTGTATGTCCTGCGGCCGGGCTTCGAGGACCAGGGGCAGAGCTGGTTCTGCCCGTACTCGTCCCAGGTCATCGGCATGCTCACCTACTATCCGCAACTGCGCGAGACCGTCGACGTGGTCGAGCTCGGATTCGAGAAGCCGCGCCAGCCGGTGGCCGAGCTGATCGGCGAGAGCAACCAGTCGCTGCCGGTACTCCTCCTCGGTGACGCGGCGCCCGAGGCCGTCCCGGGAGTGAACATCGCGACCGCCAGCGGCCGGCGGTTCGTGAGCAAGACCATCGAGATCCTGCGCTATCTGGCCGCCACGCACGGCGTTCCGCCGCCACACTGAGTGGGACCGGTCATCCGCCGGGCTGTCACATCACCATGCGCGCGCGGTCATCTGCGTGGCCATGTTCGTGCGGCGCATGCAGCTGCCCAAGGTGCCGGAAGAGGCCGAGGTGCGAACCAAGGTGACGCTCAAGCCGTCGCGGCCTTTGCTCCGTTCCGAGTGTGCCCACGGCCGCGGCTGCGGCCGGCTGGGTGGCGGCCTCGGAATGTGAGCAGGTTCCGCTTGGCAGGGCCGACCGCTTTGCGGATCCTGCGGCCATGCGCATCTCGTCGTACTTGCTGACCGCGGCGACGCTCGCCGTCGCCGGCTGCGGCGAGGACGGCGTGACGTGGCGCATCCCGTGCGGCGGCACCGGCCAGTTCACCGACGAGCCGGCGGTCAGCGAGACCTACCGCTTCGAGGGCGACGCCGCCGGGCATTTCACCCTCGAAGAGCAGACGCGCGGCGCCGTGATCACGCTGACCACGCGCCGCTACGAGGGCGACGTGGTGGTCGAGGAGAGCTTCGACGACGGCACCAACCAGTACCAGGAGACGGCGACGGTGGAGGGTGGGCAGCGCGCGGTGGTGACCCGCACCGGCAACCGCTCGGTCGATCGCTACGTCGAGACCTGGCGCTGGCGCGACGGTGAGCCGGTGGGCTGGGTGCGTGACTACGAGAACGAGCAGGACCGCGAGGGCGTCTTCGGCACCGGCGCCGGCGAGGCGTTGATCGAGAACGTCTGCGATCGCGACGCCGGCGGCGCGCTCACCGGCTGCAACTCGCTGCGCTACAGCGGCCCTTACGCGCGCTGGACGATGCAGGAGCGCGACGACAACAGCGACGGCATGATCGAGGGCGTCGAGCTGCGCAGCTTCGACGATCATGACCTCGAGACTTCGTGGCAGCGCCGCTTCGGCGGCCCCGACGGACGCGAGACCTTGTTCCTCGAGGTGGTCACCGACCGCCAGCGTGACGGCTCGCCGATCCAGCGCCGCTCGACCACCCAGCAGCCGGGGTTCGAGCGCGCTCACACGTTGATCTACAGCTACACCTGCGACTGAGCCGGAACCCGCGCTCAGCCGGCCCGCGCCGCCTTGGGCAAGGCGTCGCCGCCGCGGCTCACCATCGGCACCAGCAGCTCGCCGAGCTGATCGTGATCGAAGAGGAAGGCCAGGACCTCGTCGCGCGAGGCGTTGCGGCTTCCGACCAGGACCTCGGCGGAGGCGGCGGCGTCGAGCAAGAGCTCGGCCGCCACCAGGCGCATCGCGTCCTCCTCCTCGAGCCAGATGAGCGCGCCGCCGCGCTGGGCCAGCTCGTCGAGCAGCTCGTGCGAGCGCTTGGCCGACTCGGGCAGCGGCGCCTCGCGCTCGCGCACCAGCACCGCGCGGTCGGCGCTGCGCTCGTCGACCATGTCGCGCAGGCGGGCCAGGACGCGGTGGGTCGAGCGTGGCTCGCTGGAGTGGACGTCGATGGCGAGCTTGCGGGCGCCGCCCGCGGTCTCGAGCGTGATCACCGCCGGCGGCCGCGGGCCGACCTTGGGCTTCTCGGGGTTGTCGATCGCGGTGACCTTGACGCCGCCCAGCGCCGCGCCCCGCTTCATGGCGTGCTCGAGCACGTCGATCACGCCGTGGCGCAGGAGTTCCTCGCGGAAGGCCGGCGTGCCCAGCTCGCGGCGATCGTCGGCGACCCTCCGATACCGATCGCGGGCGGCGCGTAGCGCGGCTTGCTCGTCGACCGGTGGTGGCGCCAGCGCTGCGGCCACGCCGACCGCGGCCTCGATCGACGATGAACCACCGCCGCCGCCCAGCTCGGTGACCTTGCCGGCGCGGCGCATCTCGGTGAGGTGGGCGTCGATCTCGAGCAGGAGCCCTCGGATCGTGGGCCGCCGTTCTTCGACGATGCCGCGCACCGCCGAGGCCGGGAACGGCCAGGTCGGGTACGGTGACGTGGCGCCGCTGGGCGCCCACACCGCGTCGAGCCGGCTGGCGATGATGGCCAGCGCCTCGTCGGCGGTGGGCTTGGCCAGGGGCGGCAGGACCCGGATGCGATCGACCGCGGCCTGGGGCACCTCGCGGCGCAGCTCGACCCACTGCTGGGTCTGGCACATGAGCACGATCGCCACCGGCGCCTGCTGGTACAGCTCCATCAAGGCGGTGAACATGCGGGCCACGCCCTCGCTGCCGATGAGCCCGGCGATCGACTCGAGCTGATCCAGGCACAGCACCACCGGCCGCTGCGACGAGATGCACAAGGCGCGCACCACCTCGAAGGCGCGGGCCTCGGTGTCGACGCCGTGCTCGAGCCCGAGCAGGGCCAGATCCTCGTCGGCCAGCTCGGCGGCGCGCAGCCAGTCGACGATGGCGCGCTCGGCCTCGCGATCGGTGATGCGGCCGAGCACGCGGCCGAAGTCGGCGGGCAAGGTCGACAGCGGCGGCAGCCGCCGACCGCGCTTGTAGAGCAGGGGCCCGAGCTCGGCGTCCTGCTGGGCCATGGTGCGGAAGGCCAAGGCGAAGCGGTCGCTGCCGACCAGCGCGTCGTCGATACGCGCGACCACGTCGTCGTCGCCGTGCTCGTCAGCGTCGGCGCGGACCGCGACGGCGACCTGGCGCAGGACGTCCCACAGCAGGCGCTCGAGCACGCCGGCGGCGGCCAGGCCCTGCACGCCGTAGCGGGCGAGGTGACCGAATGGCGCCGTGTCCTTGAGCGGCGGCACGTCGATGCACACGTAGTCGCCGGCGGCGCGCTTGCGCAGGTGCGCCAGCTGGTGGGTCTTGCCCATGCCAGGGTCGCCGGTGACCAGCACCATCTGGGCGCGGCGATCCCGGCCGACCGTGGCGATGGCCTCGGCGATCGCGGTGCGCACCGACGCATGCACGGTGGCGACGTCGGGCGGCGGCGCGACCTCGAGATCGAGGCGCACCACGGGATCGGCGAACGGGCTGGGGGCATCGAGGAGCAGGCGGGAGAGATCCACGGTCACGACTCCTTCGTCACCTTCGGGCCACGTAGTAGAGGAGGCCGCGACCGGGTCGCTCGATGCCGGCGCCGCGATCGGGGACCTGGGTCGGCGACTGGGCAACGGACAGATCGATCTTCCAGGCCCGCTCGAGCGCCTCGAGCGCGGCGGTGACGGCGGCGTCGTCGGTGGCGACGCCGGTGCGGCGCAGCTCGGCGCGCACGTCGGGGATGGGCACCAGCCCGCCGTAGCGATGGCGCAGGTCGAGCTCGCCGACCGCGGCGAGGACCGCGGCGCGGATGGCCTCGTCTCCGGTCCGGGTGCCGCTGCCGTTGGCGCCGTGACTGCGCACGCCCTCGAGGGCCGCCACCCGCTGGGTCAGTGCCGCCACGGCGGCCTCGAGGTCGGCGATCCGCCCGTCGTCCGGGATGCGTCCCTCGACACGCTTCGCTCCGCTCGGCGGCTCAGGACGAACGTCCGGCTTGGTGGTCCGGGCGCGAGGCGCCGTTGTGGCCTTGGCCACGGGCTTGGCGGGCTTCGACCCCATCGCGGCGATCGTACGCCAGCGGTCTGCCAAGGGAAACCGGCCCCGCACACTGCGGCTCCCGATCGGGTCCCGATCGAGAGCCGCCCGCCGCATCGATGTGACCGGCGGTCAACCGACCCGGGTGAGACATGTGCTTCCACGTGGTAGTTTCCGCGCCGTATGTCCAACGTAGCTGCGGCGGAGTCAGCCAACGGGAACGGCAAGACGTTCTTCGGCCACCCCAAAGGGTTGCAGACCCTGTTCTTCACCGAGATGTGGGAACGGTTCAGCTACTACGGCATGCGCGCGTTCCTGGTGGTCTACATCTCGACCAGCACTGCCCTGGGTGGTCTCGGTCAGAGCAAGGCCACCGCCGGCATCGTCTACGCGCTGTACGGCTCGAGCATCTACCTGATGAGCTTGCCCGGCGGCTGGATCGCCGACCGCTTCATCGGTCAGCGCAAGGCGGTCTTGATCGGCGGCATCATCATCATGTTTGGCCACATCTCGCTGGCCGTACCCAGTAACACCGCCTTCATCATCGGGTTGTGCCTGCTGGTTGTTGGCACCGGGCTCCTCAAGCCCAACGTCTCCACCATCGTCGGTCAGCTCTACGACAAGAGCGATGTCCGCCGCGACGCCGGCTATACGATCTACTACATGGGCATCAACATCGGTGCCCTGGCCGCGCCGCTCGTCTGCGGCCAGCTCCTCGCCGAGAGCCAGTCGTTGCGTACGCTGCTCGCCGACAACGGGATCAGCCCGAACGCCGCCTGGCACTTCGGCTTCGGCGCCGCCGCGGTGGGCATGTTCGCCGGCATCGTGCAGTTCGTGTACGGCTGGAAGTACCTCGGCGACGCCGGGGCCCCGCCCAAGAAGGTGGAGAAGAAGGACCGCACGCCGTTCCCGCAGGCGATCGCCGCCATCATGGCGGTCTCGGCCGTGTTCATCGGCGCCTTCATCTTCTGGCGCATCGACTACGGCGGCGCCGGCAAGAAGATCCTCGCCGACTGCTTCGGCGTCGGCCTGGCCATCATCTCGATCGCGACCTTCGTGTCGCTCCACCAGGTCGTCGCCCGCGACGCCGACGAGAAGCGCCGGGTGCGGGCCATGATGGTGCTGTTCCTCGGCTGCCTGTCGTTCTTCGGTCTGTTCGAGCAGGCAGGCTCGACGCTGTCGTTGTTCGCCGAGGAGAAGGTTCACCGCGAGCTGCTCGGCTTCCACGTGACGCAGAGCTTCTACCAGATGCTGAACGCCTTGTTCGTCATCATGCTGGCGCCGGTGTTCGCGCTGCTGTGGGTGAGGCTGGCCAAGCAGGGCAAGGAGCCGACCTCGGTCACCAAGTTCGCGATCGGCATGGTGATGGCCGCGCTGTCGTTCGCGACGCTCCTGCCGGCGCTGCTCGGCCCCATCGCCGACGGCGGCAAGGTCACCGGTCTCTATCTCTTCATCTTCTACCTGGTGTCGACGCTGGCCGAGCTGTGCATCTCGCCGGTCGGGCTCTCGACCATGAACAAGCTGGCGCCTGATCGCCTGGCCGGCTTCGTCATGGGCATCTGGTTCCTGGCCACCGCGGTCGGCTACTACATCGCCGGTCGCGCCGAGCACGAGGTCGGCTCGCTGGCCAAGGCGCTCGACCTGCACCCCACCGCCGGCCTGTTCTACCTGCTGATCTTGTTCGCGCTGATGATCGCGCTGGTGCTCTACATGCTGTCCGGCCCTGTCAAGCGCATGCTCGCGGTCCAGCCCGAGCTGCCGGTCGCCAAGGTCATCTGATCCTGTGGTGGCGACCGGCGCCGCTCGTCACTTGATGGCGACGGTCACGGTCGCGCCCTGACAGACGCCGTTCTCGCTGATCTGCAGGAAGGTCGCGCCTTCCGAGGCGGTGATGTCGTAGCTGAGCGGCGATTCGGTGGAGCAGGCCTCGTCCGAGACCCCGCCGTCGCCGCCGTTCTGGTTGAGGACGCCGAACCCCACGCAGGCCTCGTCCTTGGGCGTGGTCACCGTGACCTCGAGCTTGACGGCCTCGCCGCCCGGGATCATGAGCTTGGCGTAGCTGCTGGTGTGGCACAGCACGGGCGCCGTGAACGATGCGCCGCGCTGATAGACCACGGCGTCGGCCATGGTGTCACCCAGCGCTGCGCCGCCGCCCTCGTCGCCGCCGCCCCCTCCGGCAGCCGCCACCAGGGACTTCTTCGGGCAACCGGCCAGCGCCATCAGGGACAGGGCCAGACCCAGGACCACCTTCGAGCTCTTGTTCATGTGGGTCAGAGACCGTGGCTCAGCGATGTGACACCGGACGGACCGCGGCCAGGAACTCGTCGGGAGGCAGGGTGTTGAGGATGTCGGCCGGACGCAGCCGGGCCCGCCGGGCCATGGCCACGGCGTTCTCCAGGTAGTCGAGCTCGCCGGCAGCGTGGGCGTCGGACGAAAGCACGAAGCGGACGCCGCGGGCGTGGGCCTGACGGACCCGCACCGGGTCGAGATCGAGGCGGTTGGGATCGCCGTTGATCTCGATCGCGGCCGGACCCTCGACCACCGCGTCCAGCACCTCCTCGAATCGCACGTCGATGGGGTCGCGGCGCAGGACCATGCGGCCCAGCGCATGGCCCCAGACCTTGAAGAAGGGCTGGCGCATGGCGGTGACCAGCCGCCGGGTCATCCCGTCCTGATCGAGCTTGTGGCGGGTGTGGACGCTGGCGATCACCAGCTCGAGCTCGGGCAGGGCCGGCGCCGGCACGTCGAGGCTGCCGTCGGCGAGGATGTCGGCCTCGGTGCCGCGCACCAGGCGCACCTCGGTGCCGGGCTGGAGCCGCTCGATCTCGCGCCACTGCTCGCGCAGCTTGGCGTCGTCGATGCCGCCGGCGTAGTGGGCGGCCTTCGAGTGATCGGTGATCGTCAAGAACGCGAGGCCTCGCTCGCCGGCGGCCTCGGCCATCTGGCGGATCGTGTTCTTGCCGTCGCTGTAGACGGTGTGGCAATGCACGGCGCCGGTGATGTCGGCGATCGTGACCAGGTCGTCGAAGCGTTCGCCGGCGGCGGCGCGGGTCAGCTCGTCGTCGCCGTCGCGGATCTCGGGAGGCAGCCAGGGCAGGCCGAGCGCGGCGTAGACCGCGCCTTCGAGGCCCTCGATCGCCTCGAGATCGCGGCCGGCGGCGGCGGCGCGGGCGCGCAGGCCGGCCACGTGGGCGGGCGAGCCGGTCGCGACGATCTGGGTGGCGCCGGATCGCTTCGCCGGCGTGAACCAGAGGCGCAGCGTGCCGCCGTCGGTGAGCCGGGCGAGGGCGACGTCGGCGCGATCGCCGTCGGCGACCTCGGCCACGAGGGGGTGACGCGCCACGTGGGCGCGGACCGCCGCGGTCTGCTCGGTGACGATCACCAGGCTCAGCTCCTCGACGATCTCGAGCCAGCGCCGGGTCGCCCCGGCCGGATGGACGACGCGGACCTCGGGGGCGAGCCGCACGTGCTCGACCAGCGTCGTGGTCAGCCGCCGGGCGTCGTCGAGCAGGCGGCGCGCTCCCGACGATCCCTCGTGTTCGCCCTCGTCCATGTGCGGTCCTCAGTGGCGGAGGACGTAGGTCGGCTCGCTGCCGTTCGGGTCGCCGGGGCCGACGATGTCGAGCCCGAAGCGCTCGAGCTTGTCGACGAGCTGCTCCATCCACGCCACCGCGTCGGCCACGCCGACCAGCTCGCCGATGGTGCGCGCGCTCAGGCGCTCGCGCTCGCCGAGCGCGTTGAGCACGTCGCGTTCGATCTGCGAGATCTGGAAGTCAGCGGGCACGGTGCGATCGACGAGGCGGCCGAGCCGCGACGCGGCGGCCGGTTTCAGCCCCAGGCGGATGACCGCGTTCTGGGCGCCGGCCCCCGAGGAGTAGCCGAGCGCGGTCCGGGCGCCGGGGACCGGCACGTTGTTGGTGGTGCGGCGGCGACGGCGTTGATCCGTGGAATACGGCATCGGCGTCTTGCGCAGCGATGGGTTGGACGGCGACGCCACCGACATGCCGCCGTCGGACGGGATCGGCCCCTGCGGGACGTACTCGGCGGCGGGCGCCAGCGGCACGTAGGACGCGGCCTGGTGCTGCGGGATGGACACCGCGTGCAGCGGGCCGACCACGGTGGCCACCTGGGGATTGGGATACACGGTCGCGGAGCCGGGGCCGGCCGGCATGTACGGGGACGGCTGTGGGTACGACTGGCCAGCCGCGGGCGCCGCGTGCTGCGACGCCGCCACCGCCGGATCCCACGCCGCCCGCGCGATCGGCGCGTCGGGCATGTCACGGGGAGAGCCCGGCGCCCAGTTGTTGGTGCGCTTGCGCTCGAATGGTGAGGACTCGTCGGACAGCCGCGGCGCGTTGCCCTTGCTGCCGGCCAGGCGCTTGGCCGCCAGCTCGAGCTGCTCCTTGAGCTCCTGGGCCAGGCCGTCGGCGGGTGGTTGCACGTGGAGGCCCCACTCGCCGTTGGGATCGACGCCGGCCGGACCGATCGCGACCTCGCTGCCGTGCAGCACGATCGTCGGCCGGGTCTGGTCGGCGCTCTCGGCGTACGCGCGCATGAGAACGCGCTGCTCGGCCCATCGCTCGGCCACCACCATGATCGAGCGGTAGTGACTCGGCGGCGACGCGGGCGAGCGCAGCCATTCGTCGACGATGCGGATGCGTGCCATCCCCGGTCCGGAGGATACAACATCGCCGGTGGTGTAGGGTCGCCCGGTGCCACCGCGTCGGAATCTCGGGCTGACCCTCGAGCTGGCCACCTTTCTGGCGGTGGCGATGGTGGCGGTCGCCCGCGCGCCCGGTTCGACCGGCTGGCTCGATGAGGGCGGGGTAGTGGCGGCGGCGCAGCTGCGCCCCGGTGAGGGCCAGGGGGCGGTGGCGACGGTGCTCGACGCCCTGGCGTCGCTGATCCCGTTCGGCGAGCTGGCCTTCCGGATCGCGGTGCTGAACGCGGTGGCGCTCGCCGCGGCGGCGGCCGGGGTGGTGGCGCTGGCGCGCGCGCTGGTGCCGACCGCCGCAGGCGCCGGTGTGATCGGCGCCGCACTGCTCGCGACCAGCCCGGCGGCCGATGGCGGCGGCGCGGTGGCCACGGCGCTGACCGTGTGGACCCTGGCGATGATCGTGCAGGCCCGCCGCAGCGAGCGCGGCCTCGGGCGGGTGTCACGACAGGCGCTCGTGGTCGCGGCGGCGGTGCTGGCCGCGGGTCTCGTGCCGCTCGTGATGCGTGGCGACGTCCCCGGCGTGTGGGCGTTCGTCGCCGGACGCGACCGCGGAGGTGGTGCCGCGCTGGTGCGCACCATGATCGACGGCACCGGGGCGGTGCTGCTCTTTGCCGGCCTGGTCGGGCTCGGGCTCGGCGCGCTGACCGGGCTGCGCGGCGCCGGGGCGGTGCTGGCCACGGCGCTGGTGGCGGCGGTCGCGCTGGCGATGCTGTCGCTGGGATCGATGGCGCTCGTGCCCCTGGCGCTGGTGGCCGCTGGCGTCGCGCCGCTCGCCGGTGCCATCGCGCGCCTCGGTCCTGCGACGCAGCGCGCGACGATCGCGACCATCGCCGCGATCCCGGTCGCCGCCATCGCGGCCGGCGCACCGAGG
>SXJR01000311.1 GCA_005779305.1 Myxococcales bacterium | reverse complement strand
GGAGGGCATCGTCCCCGGTGGCGGTGTGGCGCTCCTGCGCTGCCTGTCGGCGCTCGACAAGCTCACGTTCGATGACGACCGCCGCTACGGCGTCAACATCGTGCGCCGCGCGCTCGAGGAGCCGATCCGCCAGATCGCGCACAACGCCGGCACCGACGGCTCGATCGTCGTCAGCAAGGTCCGCGACGGCCAGGGCGCGTTCGGGTTCAACGCGGCCAAGCTGATCTACGAGGATCTCGTCGCGGCCGGCGTGATCGACCCGACCAAGGTCGTTCGCACCGCCCTCCAGAACGCTGCCTCGGTCGCCGGCCTCATGCTGACGACGGAGACGCTGATCGCCGAGAAGCCCAAGAAGGACGAGAAGCCGTCCAGCGGTCACGGCCACGATCACGACGACTGATCAGTCCGCCGCATGTTCGATGAACGGGCGACCCACGTGGGGCGCCCGTTCTGCGTTTCGGGCATCCGCGGCGCCGGCGCCACGGGTCACCAGCAGGCGCCGTCGCGGCACGCCGAATCATGACCAACATCTGAGGTCAGGGCGGCGGCGGCTTGCCGAACGTCGCGCGGATGTAGGCCAGGGCGTCGCGCTGCTGCGCGATCGAGAGGATCGAGCCCCACGCGGGCATGGTGCCGATCGTCCCGGTGGTGCCGCGCGAGATCGAGCTGAGGAGGACGTCGTCGGGTTTGGCCAGGATGGCGGGGTTGCCGACGAAGTCGCCGGCGAGCTTGCCGTTCATGCCGCGACCGTCGGCCTGGTGGCAGGTCTGGCAGTACGTCGCGTAGACGCCCTGACCGGGCAGCGAGCTGGGCGGCGGCGCCGGTGGCGTGGGCAGCCCGACGCCGCGGCTCATGAAGGCAGCGCTGACGATCACGATGGCGATGCAGGGCAGCTGGAGCGCGCACAGCTTGAACATCCGCTCGAACTGGCCGGGCTTGGGCTCGATCGGCTTCTTGCGGGCCGTGCGGATATGCCAGGGCAGCACCACGTACTGCGGGTACATCTCGAGTGCGACCATCACGGCGAGCGCGCCCATCTTGAGCCAGAAGACCGGGTTCTCGGTGTAGAAGGCGAGCGGCTTCTCCAGCTCTCCGAACAGGCGCCAGAAGCCGGCGCCGAACAGCAGGATCGAGCCGATGCCGTTGCCGTTGTCGGCGAGCTGTGTGGCCGCGATGTCCTTTCGCCGCAGCGCGAACAGCCGCAGGGTCGAGAACGTGCAGACCATGGCGATGCCGATGACGTGCAGCGCCGAGACCAGGGCGGGGAGGATCACCGTGCTTCGAGCGTAACGCGGACGAAGCGCGGCCAGTAGAGATCGCGCTGGCCCTCGGGCGTGAAAAGGTCGTTGAAGTCGAAGCTGTTGGTGGCGTACGTGATGGCGAGGGCGCCGCCGGCGAAGAGCTCGGGGTGGGCCTTGCCGGCGTAGACGAAGGGTTCGGGACCGGTCGACTCGGGCGGCGTGAACACGTCGAGCGGGCCCGACCACGGTCCGTCGATGTCGGGTGCGGCGCGCACGGCGAGGGTGGTGGCGCCGAAGCCGCGCGAGGCGACCGAGATCCAGCGCTGGAGGGCAGGGGCGAAGTGCACCGAAGCCTCGGTCGCGCCCTCGTCGAAGAGGGGGGCCTCGGACAGCGACATGGTCGAGAGGTCGCCGCGGGCGAGGTCCTCGACCGGGAAGCGGGCAAGGTAGGTGGCGTGGGCGCCGTCGTCGCTCGCGGCCAGCGCGATCACGTCGCCGCTCTCGCGCGAGACCGCCGTGCCGACGACGGCGTCGACGGGCAGGGCCGGCGGGTCGACGTAGCGGATCTGCCAGAACGACGGCTCGATCGAGGGATCGTCGACGATGGCGACGCGCCATCCGTCGCCGGCGAAGCCGAGGCCCTCGCCGGGCGTGGCGCGCAGGATGGAGAGAAAGATGACGAGCGGGCCGGGGATGGTGCCGTTGTCCGGAAAGCGGACACCATGGCCAGGCCAGTACCAGCGGTCGCCAGCGGCGGTGGTGGTCTCGGGGAAGAACGAGGCCGGGGACGGCTCGGTGTCGGTGCGCCAGTAGGGCGTGAAGCTGGCGGTCAGCGGATCGGGGCCGTCCTGGATGGCGACGGTGTTGCGTACCAGCTCCGACTGCGAGCGCAGGTTGGCCGCGCTCCGGGCCACGAAGGTGTCGCCGAACAGCCAGAGGATGCGGCCGTCGTGGAGATCGATCGAATAGGCCGCGTCGGCGCCGAGGAAGCGGGGCGAGCCGCGGTGGAAGAGGGCGTCGGCCTCGGGCCAGGACGAGGCGGCGGCGACCGTGATGGTCGGATCGGGCGGCGGCGTGCTGGAGCAGGCGGCGGCGAGGACGGCCGCGGGGGGAAGGCGCAGGAGCCGGCGCATGGAGGGATTACACGCGAGCGGCGAGGAATGGGAAGGCGGAAACGGATAAAGGGCAAGGGTCAGAGGGGGGCGTCGGGGGAGACCTCGAGGGCGGGGCGAGCGTCGGGGGAGTAGGGGTGGAGGATGTCGTCGAGGAGGACCGAGGGCTCCTCGGTGGCGGTGGGCGGGGGGGCGAAGGTGACCGGCTTGCGGACGAGGTAGACCGCATCGGTGACGCCGCCCAGATCGTAGGTCGGGGTCGAGAGCTGGTAGGCGACATCGGCGATGCAGCCGATCATCGATTCGGGGAAGTGGTCGCCGCGCAGGTTCACGGCCATGACCTCGCCGCGGGCGATCTCGAGCTCGATGTCGAGCTGGCCGCCGATCCGGGGATGGGCGCGCAGGGCGTCGCGGTAGCAGATGCGCAGGCGCGGCGCGAGCTGATCGCGGAGCGCGCGCAAGACGCTGTCGCGCGGCAGCTCGCCGATGTGGCGGACGGTGGCGCGGGTCACCCGCACCGAGGCGCTCGCAGGCGCGGTCGTGGCCAGTTCCTCGGGCGGCGCGTTGTAGGTGTAGAGGCCGGTGCGACGGGCCAGTTCGATCCGGGCAGCGCCGCCCCTGGCGCGGCGATCGATGACCACCGAGACCACGTCGCGACTCACCACGTGGTGAGCGCGCGCCCGGGCGAGCTGGGCCGTCGCTTCCTCGAGAGTGACGGCGTCGAGGCCGAGGCGCTCGGCGCCGGCGGGCAGCGCGATCGCGGTGGCGGTCAGCGCCACCTTGCCGCGCTCGGCATGCACCACCAGCTTCTTCGGCCGGCGCTCGAGCTCGGTCGAGACCAGCACGCCGGACCCGGCGGCGAGGACGTCGGGCAGGCCGTCGACGTCGACCTCGTCCCCGTCGGCGGTGACCGAGATCTCTTCGAGGGGCAGTCCGGTGGCCAGCTCGTCGGTGAGGGCCTCGGCGGGCATCGGCCGGTCGGCGGGGAACGCGAGCACGCGGCCGCCGAAGGTGTCGGTGAGGGTGTCGAGCGCGCCGTGCTCCGGCGCCGCCGCGCCCCCGGCCAGCGGCACGATCACGTCGACGACGACATCGGCGGTCCTGGCCGGGAAGTGGCCGAGCAGCTCGGCGCCGGTGTGATCGACCGGCAGCATGCCGTCGGTGATGATCACCACGTGAACGGGTTCGTCGCCGATCACGTCGCTGGCGAGGCGCAGCGCCGCCGCCAGATCGGAGCCGCCTGCCGCGGGGGCGGCGCGGATCGCCTTGCCCAGGCGGTCGAGGCCGCCGATGTCGCCGCCCACCCAGGTGCCCAGCGCGCGGCGGGCGGTGCGGTCGAAGAGCACGGCCTCGACCGGCGTGCCCGGCGGGGCCGCGCGGCCCAGGCTGTCGACCAGCGCGAGGGCGGCGCGTCGGCCGTCCTCGCCGGTCGAGCGCGAGGTGTCGACCAGGAACAGGAGGCGCGGGGGCGCGAACGGACCGCGGGTGGCATGGAGCGGCAGGTAGATGCCGATCGTCGATGCCACCCGGCCGCCGACCTCGGCGTGGGCGACGGCGAGGATGGGCGCGGTGTCCTTCCACAGCGGCTGCCCCTCGACGACCACGGCGGTGTCGGGCGAGGCTCCGGACACGTGGCCGCGCACGCGGGTGCCGGCGCCGACCCACACGCCGGCCACGCGCACAGCGCCCCAGCCGCGCACGCCTGCCGCGGCGCGAGCGTCGACGCGCACCTGGCATCGGCCGAGGTCGTCGTCGCTGCCCCGGGCCGGAAGGGTCAGGCTCATCACGCCGTCGGCGTAGACCATGGGCGCCGACCAGCGCAGGGTGAAGCCGGTCACGCGCGCCGGGGTCACCGGGTAGACCTGTACGTCGATGGTCGGACGGTCGTCGTCACCGTGGGCGAGGCGCAGGACGCCGAGGTCGGGGGAGAGGCCCAGCGCCGTCGGGGTCCTCGCTTCGAGCGACTCCACCGGCACCAGCAAGCCGGGCTCGTCGCGGCCGCCGACGGTGACCGAGAACCCCTCGACCACCGCGCCGGCGGCGAGGCGGGCGCCGTACGAGGCCAGGGCGGGCACGGCGCCGGCCGGAACCAGGCGGTGGCGCTCGGTGACCCGGGCGATGGGGCCGTCCAGCTCGACGGTGACGTCGCAGCCGGCCTCGGTCACGGGGTTGGGTGCCCCCCGCAGATCGGCGCGGGCCGGGCCCGGGACGGTCGCGACGATCGAGATCACGAGGAGACCCGGAATGATCGGCCTGGTGCGCATCGCTGGATCGACACGCGCTGGCGGTGCCGGTTTCACTTACAATCGGAAGGTGCCACCGCGTCGACCCAGGGTCGGCTTCGTGCTGTCCGGCGGCGGATCTCGCGGCGCCTACGAAGCAGGGATCATCCAGTACCTGCGCGAGGACCTGCCGCGCCGGCTCGGGTTCCAGCCGCCGATCGACATCGTCACCGGCACCAGCGTGGGCGCGATCAATGCCGCCTTCGTGGCCTCGACCATGGACGACCTCCCCAGCCAGGCCCAGCGCCTGGTGTCGGCCTGGCGGGCGCTGCGCATCGAGGAGCTGATCGGCCTCGGCGCCCGTGACATGTGGCGGGCGGTGACCCAGCTCCTGGGTCGCGACCCGCCGCCGCCGCAGCCTGGCACCTTCCGCTACGGCGGCATCCTCGACACCAGCGGCCTCGAGCGCTTCGTCATCAAGAACATCCCGTGGCGCGGCATCGAGCGCTCGCTGCGCAAGAAGGCGCTTCACGCCATGTCGGTGTCGACGACCCACGTCGGCACCGGCCACACCGTGGTCTTCATCTCGGCCGCGGATCCGGTGCCGGCGAGCTGGAGCCGTGATCCCTTCGTGCGCCACCGCGCCGCCCGTATCGGGCCGCGCCACGTGCTGGCGTCGGCGGCGATCCCGCTCCTGTTCCCGTCGGTGAAGATCGGCAACGAGTTCTTCACCGACGGCGGCCTGCGCCAGAACACGCCGATGTCGCCGGCAATCCGGCTCGGCGCCGATCGCATGCTCCTGGTGTCTCTGCGTCACGTGAACACGCCCGCCGAGGACGCGTTGATGTCGCCGCTCAACACCGAGGCTTACCCCAAGCCACTGTTCCTGGTCGGCAAGGCGCTCAACGCCCTCATGCTCGATCACACCGAGTACGACCTCGATCGCATGCAGCGGCTCAACGCGATCATGGCCGCCGGTGAGGCCGCCTTCGGGCCCCAGTTCGTCGACGTCATGAACCTCGAGCTGGTCAAGCTGCGCGGCGCCCCCATCCGCCGCATCGAGGCGGTGCACATCCGCCCCTCGCTCGACATCGGCGCCATGGCCTCGGACTTCGTCGCCGCCGGCAAGATCATCGTGACCAGCCGGCTGACCCGGTCGCTGATCTCGCGCCTGGCCGAGAACGAGTCGCGGCGGGAGAACGATCTGCTCTCGTACCTCCTGTTCGACGGCAACTGGGCCTCCGAGCTGATCGCGCTCGGCCGCCGCGACGCCGCCGCCAAGGAGGAGGAGCTATTGAACTTCTTCGCGCCCTGCGCCGGACCAACCGTGGAGGCCGAGGAGGACGAGACTCGCCGATCCCAGGTGACCGGGGTACGGTAGCGCCGGCGTGAGCGACGATCTCCCCGAACCGCCCGGCAGCAAGCGTCTGGCGGTGTTGTGGCGGCTGACCGCGCTGCTCGAGCCGCACGGCGCGCGCTTCGCGCTGGCGGTGCTGACCCTGTTCGCGGCCTCGCTCCTGTCGCTGGTCTACCCGTGGGCGGCCAAGGAGGCGGTCGACGCCGGCATCTCGGGTGGCTCGACCGAGCGCCTCGACGCCGTGGTCGGCTTCATCATCATCGTGTTCGTGCTCCACGCCGGCCTGGTGTGGGTCCGTCACTACTCGATGAGCTGGCTGGGCGAGCGCGTGGTCGCCGATCTTCGCGCGCTGGTCTTCGATCGCATCTTGACGCTGCCGCTGGGCTGGTTCCACGAGCGCCGCACCGGGGAGCTGGTCGGCCGCCTGGCCTCGGACGTCACCGTCGTCGAGGGCGTGGTCGGCAGCGAGCTGTCGCTGGCCCTGCGCAACAGCATCCAGCTCGTCGGCGGCCTGGTCCTGCTCTTCGTCACCGACGCGCGGCTCACCGGGCTCATGCTGGCGGTGGTGCCGCCACTGGTGATCGCCACCATGTACTTCGGCCGCGCCATCCGCCGCATGAGCAAGGGCGTGCAGGACGAGCTGGCCAAGGTCTCGGGCCACGTCCAGGAGTCGCTGGGCGCGATCCAGACCGTGCAGGCCTTCGTGCGCGAGAAGCAGGAGGCCGCGCGTTACCGCAAGGGCGTCGAAGCGGCGTTCCAGCAGTCGCTGTCGCTGGCGCGCTGGCGGTCGTCGTTCTTCGCGGCGGCTACCGTCGCCGGCTACATCGCGATCGCGTCGGTGGCCTGGCTGGGCGGGCGCGCTCTCATCCGTGGCGAGATCAGCCCCGGCGAGCTGACCTCGTTCTTCATCTACACCTTCATCGTGGCCGGCTCGCTGGCCGAGCTGGCCAGCCTGTGGGGCTCGCTGCAGCGCGCCGCCGGCGCCACCGAGCGCCTGTTCGCGATCGTCGACACCGTGGCCGAGATCCGCGATCCGGCCGACCCGCTGCCCCTGCCGGCGGGCGGCGGCGCCATCCGTTTCGAGCACGTCGACTTCGCGTACCCGGCGCGCCAGGGACACCCTGTCCTCCGCGACTTCGACCTCGACGTCGCGCCCGGCGAGGTCGTGGCCCTGGTCGGCCCGTCGGGGGCAGGCAAGACCACGGTGCTGCAGCTGCTCCTGCGCTTCTTCGACGTCGATCAGGGCAAGGTCCTGGTCGAGGGCGTCGACGTGCGCTCGCTGCGACTGGCCGAGCTTCGCCGCGCCACCGCCATGGTCGCCCAGGAGCCGGTCCTGTTCGCCGGCAGCCTGCGCGACAACATCGCCTACGGGCGTGACGACGCCAGCGCCGACGACATCGAGCGGGTCGCGCGCCTGGCCAACGCCCACGACTTCATCACCGCCTTCCCGCAGGGCTACGACACCATCATCGGCGAGCGCGGCCGGCACCGCGCCGGC
>SXJR01000310.1 GCA_005779305.1 Myxococcales bacterium | reverse complement strand
GGCGGGCTCGAGGTCGTCGGGGGCGTCGGACACGCAGGCGGCGAACACCAGCGATGCCACGGTGATCAGGAACAGGGCCTTCATCGGAGTCTCCTCGGTGATCCCGGCGTCAGTGCGCGGGTGACCTAGGCCTACAGCAACCGCCGCGCCATCGCGGAGGGCCGCCGATCGGCGCGAAATGCGCGGGTGCACGTCCGAGCTGGTGGCGACCGGCGCCACGGATGTGGCACGGCCCGCCACTGCCCCGACTCAGGCGCAGGCGGCGAGCAGGGCCGGGCCCCACTCGGCGACGCGCCACTGGCGCACGCCCTCGATGGCGGCGAGCTCGTCGAGGGTCTGCGGGCCGGCGGCGGCGAGGCGGTCGGCGAGGCGCTGGGGCATGACGATCGACGGATCGAGGTGCGAGCGCGCGGACTGCTCGGTGCGCCACGCCTTCAACGCCTCGATGCGGCGGCGGAACGCCGACGACTGCGACGGGCGCTCGCCGGGCTCGCGGCTGGGGAGCTGATCGTCGGGCAGGTCGAGGCCGCGCTCGATGGCGGAGAGCACGGCCTCGGCGTCGCTGGCCGCGCGCGGGAACGACGCCAGCGCCCGCTCGACCTCGTCGAGGGTCTCGGGCGCCTCCTCGGCCAGCGCCAGCAGCACGTCGGGGCCGACGATCTTGAAGGGCGGACGATCGGCGGCGGCGGCGCGGGCCTCGCGCCACTGGTAGAGCTCGCGCAGCACGGCCTGCTCGCGCCGCGACAGCTTCGATGAGCCCTTGATGCGGCGGAACTCGTCGGGGCCCGAGCGCTTCTCGGACGGCGGCAGGCTGGCCAGCGCGGCGAACTCCTCGCGGGCCCACTCGGTGCGGCCGGCCTCGGCCAGCCGCGTCGTCAGCCGCGTGGCCAGCGCCATCAGGTGCGCCACGTCGGACAGGGCGTAGGCCTCCTGCTTCGCGGTCAGCGGCCGCTTCGACCAGTCGTCGCGCTGGCTGCTCTTGCTGAGCTCGACGCCCAGCTCGTTGCGCACCAGCGCCTGCAGCCCGATCTCGGTGTCGCCGAGTAGCCGGGCCGCGATCGAGGTGTCGAACATGGTGCGGAACGTGACTCCGAAGTCGCGCCGCATCGACGTGACGTCGTTGTCGCCGCCGTGGACCACCTTGACGATGGCCGGGTCGGCCAGGATCGTGCCCAGCGGCGAGAGGTCGTCGAGCGCCAGCGGATCGACCAGCCACGCGCCGCCGCCGAACGCGCAGACCTGGATGAGGCACACCTTCTCGGTGTAGTGGTGCAGGCTGTCGCCCTCGGTATCGAGGCCGATCGCGCGATGGCCGGCCAGCTCGTCGACGAGGTCGTCGAGCTGCTCAACCGTGCGAATCCATGGGTCCACGGCGCACCATACACCGCGCGGTCACATCCCGCCCGAAGCCGCCCCACCTTGCATGAAGCTCGGCGCGCCCGCACTCGCAGTCCTCGCGATCACCTGTGGTTGTGGCGCGGTCACCGATCAGCCACCGGATCCCGATGCCGACCCGGGCGCAGAGCCGGACGCCGCCGACGATCCCGTCGACGGTGCCGTCGAGGATGCGGCGCTGCCGACCGATGCGGCGCCGATCGACGCGGTGCCGATCGACGCGGTGCCGGTGCCCCACGTCGTCTTCGTGTCGAGCACCACGAGCACGGGGCTGATCGGAGGCGTCGCCGCGGCCGATGCCCGCTGCCAGAGCCTGGCCCAGTCGGTGGGGCTCGGCGGTCAGTACAAGGCGATCCTGGCCGACGCGACCCAGAGCGTGTTCTCTCGGATCCGGATCACGGGGCCGGTGCGCAACATCCTGGGCACCACGCTGGCCGCCGATTCGTCGGCGTTCTTCAGCGCGACCGGCCTCCTGCCCAACAACATCACCGAGCGCGGTGAGCAGCTGACCCAGCCAACGGTGGCGTGGATCGGGGCCAGCAACGTCTCGTGCAACAACTGGACGAACGAGACCGCGGCGGTGAACGGCGGCCTGACCTACGTGACCGCGAACCAGTGGACCCGGTTGACCGCCAACACCTCCTGCATCGCGCCGGGTCCGCGCCTGCAGTGCATCTCGCAGTGACCGCGAGCGCGGGTGTGGCTACTGCACGGTGATCGCCGCGGCGCCGGGGACCTTGATCCACAACGTGCCGCCCGTGGCGGCCTCCCAGAAGTAGCCGTCGGTGGCGGCGTCGAGGGCGGCGCGCGAGGCGCGCAGGGCGAGCGGCGTCGAGCCGGCGAGCACGGCGGTCGGGCTGGCGGTGACGATCACCTCGAAGAGGACGCCCTGGGTGTAGACCGCGCCTGACGTCGACGGCGTGAACGACAGCGTCGCCGGGGTGACGGCGAGGGCCTGGGCGATCCTGGCGCCGTCGTGGACGGTGAACGTGCTCGCCGGGCCGGGCGCGACGCGCACGGTGAGGATGCCGGGGTCGGCGGCGTAGGACTCGATCGACGAGCCGGTGGCGACGGGCGCCAGGGTCTCGATGGTCTCGCGCAGCATGGGCACGATGCCGCCACGGGCGATGAACAGCGGCAGGGTGTCGAGCGCGGCCGGCACCGTGACCTGGGCGCCGGCGGCGCCGCCGTCGCGGACCAGTCCGTCCCACCAGCCGATCCACTGGCCGGGCGGGACCCACAACGAGCGCGTGGTCTGGCCGGCGGCGATCACCGGCGCGGCCAGCAGGTGATCACCGAAGACAAACTGATCACTCGGGTGCTGGCCGACCTCGGGGAAGACCAGGCCGAAAGGCCGCATGATCGGGCGGCCGGTGCTGGCGATGGTGGTGGCGTAGCTCCACGCGTACGGGAAGAGGCGGAGGTGGAGCGAGGTGTACGTCCGGTAGATGTCGAGCGCGGCCTGATCGCGGCCATTCTCGGCGTTGAACTCCCACGGCTGCTGGCTCGAGGCGTCGCCGATCTGCATGGCGCTGGAGATCGCGTTGGCCTGCACCCAGCGGATCCAGCACTCGCGGCTGGCCGGTGACTCGCGGTAGCCGCCGGTGTCCGAGGCGTAGAACGGGAAGCCCGACGCCGACAGGCCGATACCGAAGGCCAGCGCGGTGGGCAGACCGCCGATCGCGTAGGTGCTCTCGCCCGGGCGCGGATCGCCGTGGCGCTCGAACGAGGCGTCGAGATCGCCGGGCCACACGATCATGCCGCGCACCTGATCGCCCCAGCGCCCGGTGCGGGTGAGCAGGAACGCGCCCTCGGGCGCGAGCACCTCGCGGTAGATCTGGTGATAGAGCATGGTGTAGCCGCGGTGCATGGTGCGCTCGTCGCTGCCGTCGGCGAACCGCCACGGCGTGCGCTGGCCGAGCAGGCCGAGCACCACGTCCTCGGCGTAGTCGAGCTTGAAGCCCTCCACGCCGAGGCCGCCGCCGCCGAGCGGCTCGGTGTAGCGGCGCAGGTTCATCTGCCACCACGCGTAGGCCGCGGGGTTGGTGAAGTCGATGGGCTTGCCCCACGGGTTCACGATCACGCCGGTCATGGGCGGGAAGAAGCCGTTGGAGGTGGCGTAGGCGTGTTCGGTCGGCGCCGCGTCCGGGCCGCCGCTCGCGGTGTAGGGCGCGTGCCAGATGCCGTAGCGGAGGCCGGCGTCGTGGAGGGCCTGCAACATCGTCGTCGGCGCCGGGAATTTCCCCGGGTCGAAGTCGAAGGTCGAGACGCCCGTGGCGTAGGGGCGATCGAACCAGACGCCGCTGGCCGCCAGCTTGCGGCTGCGGATCTGGGTGATGTCGTCGAGGACCTGGGCCTGGTCGTCGTTCTCGTTGCGCCACAAGAGTGGGCCGTACGCCCACGGAGCCGGCAGCCCCGGGTAGCCGGTGAGCTCGTGGTACGGAGCCAGCACGTCGATCGCCTCGTCGGCCGAGAAGAGGTGAGTCTCCAGGCCGGCGGCGCTGTCGGGGCCGGTGCCGAAGGTGACGTCGACCAGGGTCGGTGTGGCCCGCGCGACGTCGAACACGCCCGGCCGATCGCTCTTCACGAACAGGCCCCAGCCGCGGGTGCCGATCAGGAGCGGGACCGGGACGTGGGCCTCGTTGTTGGACGACTCGGCGTCGAGATCGACCTCGATCTGCATCGGCCGCAGCGCGCCGCGATGCTCGACGCGGTCGGGCCACTCGCCGAGGCCATAGAAGCCTTCGCCCGCGTCAGCGTCGGGGCCGACCCGCAGGTACGCCACCGCCTGCGCGCCGCTGACGGTCGCCGACAGGTGCGCCGAGAAACACCCGGGCGCGGTCGCCGCGAAGCGCACGGTGCCGGTGGCGCCGCCGTAGTCGAGGGCCAGCACCAGCTCGGTCTCGCTGGAGGCGGTGACCCGCATGCGATCGCCGGCGTCGAGGGCGCGCCAGGTCAACCCGGGCGGCGGCTCGGGCGGCTCGTCGATGAACAGCCAGTAGGGATCGAAGCTGTTGCCGGTCTCGAGGCTGTCGACGGTGCCGGCCTGGAATGCGTCGGCGCCGAAAGTGAGCAGCGTGGTGTCGCCGCGCGCGAAGACCAGCGAGGTCTTGTCGGCCGACAGGGTCAACGTCGCCGGCCCCGACACCACCGGCACGGCCGGGAGATCGACGGCGTCATCGCCACAGGCGCCGAGCGCGAGACCGGCACAGGCTAGGAAACGCGCGACCGCTCGAGCGAGGCCCATGGCCCGGATTATAGTCGCCCCGTGACCGACGCGATCGAGGTGCGCCCGGTGCGGCGAGAGGACGTGACCGCGGTCATCGCCCTGGTCAGCGAGGTGCTGAGCGAGTTCGGCCTCGAGTTCGGCGTGGGCACCACCACCGACGACGCGCTGCGCGACTTGCCGGCGTCCTACGAGGGCGGCGGCGGCGCCTTCTGGGTGGCGATCCGCGGCGGCGACCTGCTCGGCACCTGCGGCGTCTTTCCGGTCGCGCCGGGATCGGTCGAGCTGCGCAAGATGTACCTGCGGCCGGCCGCGCGCGGGCTCCGCCTGGGCGAGCGCCTGCTCGACCACGCCATGGCCTGGGCCCGGGAGCGAGGCGCCGCCCAGCTCGTCCTCGACACCGTCGAGGAGATGAGCCGCGCCATCGCCTTCTACGAGGCCCACGGCTTCGTCCGCGACGACGCGCAGCGGCGCGGCGCGCGTTGCACCCGCGGCTACACGCTGCGCCTGTAGCCTGGCGCGTTGGCAAGGGGTGTAGGCGGGAACCGACACTGGCCCTGGATTCCTGTTGGGATCGTGTTGGAGCGCACCAGGCCGTGACCGAATCGTCGTCAGCCGCTGGCCGGTGCCTGCGGGGGCCTCGGCCATGGTCATCGGGTGGATGTACCGCACTCGACCTGGCGCACGTACCTGAACCGCGGTTCGCTGCCCTTCTGGGGTATGCACCTGACCGCGATCCTCGGCGTCGCGATCCTCGGCTTCTCGTGGACTGGACTGGCGCTGGCCCTGGCGCTGTACCCGGTGCGCATGTTCTTCGTGACCGCCGGCTACCACCGCTACTTCTCCCACCGCACGTTCAAGACGTCGAGGGTCGGGCAAGCGGTGCTGGCGTTCCTGACCCAGACCACGATGCAACGCGGCGTGTTGTGGTGGGCGGCGACCCATCGTCACCATCACCGCGAGTCGGATCAGCCCGGCGACGTCCACTCGCCGCGTCACCGCGGCTTCTGGTACTCGCACCTGGGCTGGAGCTGCTCGCCGACCTCCAACGAGCGCGAGTCGCGCGAGTGCAAGGACCTCACCCGCTTCCCCGAGCTGGTCGCGATCGATCGCGCCAAGCACCTGCCGGGCATCCTGCTCGCCGCGATCCTGCTCCTGGTCGGCGGCGCCCACGCGCTGGTGTGGGGCTTCTTCGTGTCGACGGTGATCCTGTGGCACGGCACCTTCACCATCAACTCGCTCTCGCACGTGTTCGGCAACCGCCGCTACGAGACCAGCGACGACTCCCGCAACAACTGGCTG
>SXJR01000309.1 GCA_005779305.1 Myxococcales bacterium | reverse complement strand
GGGTGCAGACGCCGCGCTTCTGAGGGCACGACTTGAGGGCAGGCGACGCGGTCTTGGTCTTGACCTGCTTGCGTCCGTGGCGAACCAGCTGGTTGATCGTGGGCATTCGTAGAGTCCGTGGCTCTGGTAAAGAGGCGCGAGTCTACGGATATGCCCTCGACTGTCAAGCCCTAGAACGGGGCCTCGGGCCTCGGACCTCGGGCCTCGGTCAGACCCGGACCGGGCCCAGAACTGGAGACCGCACGCAGCCCTGCTGCGACACGTCGAGCACTGATGATCGAACGGGCGAGACAGCGCGGAACCGCTTGGCCGAGGCCCGAGGCCGGAGGCCCGAGGCCCCTGCCTAGTGGGTCCACTTGTCGCCGCCGCCGCCGCCCTGGCCGCGGGGGTGCTCCGCGGCCTCGTATTCGTGAGCCATGACGAAGTGGTAGGCCACCTCGCGGGCGCTCTCGGTCTCGATCACGCATTCGAACACGAACTCACCCTCCTGCTCGCCCGGCTCGGTCTGCACGTACGCGATCTCGGTGGGGAACACGACCAGCTCACCGACCAGCTCCTTGCCGCGGGCGACCTGCACCAGCAGCGTGGTCTCGTCCTCGGCGAAGATGGTCCAGTGGAAGTCCTCGTGATCGAAGAGCACCGACTCGGGAGTGCCGGCGCGGACGATGCAGTTCACGTGACCCTGGAGCCACGTCCAGAACTTCGGGAACGCCATCGTCGTGGCCACCGTCGTCGTGCGCTTCGAGGTCGTGCTCATGCCATTCCAAGCTAGCCCGAGCCGCGAGGGAACGCCAGGGTCCGTCTCTTACTGGTTGAACGGATACTCCTGGTGCCAGTGGAAGCCGCGGCTGACCAGGAGGAATGACGATCGCGGGACCACGCGCACGTTCCAGGTGTGACGCTGGCCGCCGAGGTCGGCGGCCAGCTCCAGGTGGTCGGGGTCCGGACGCGTGTAGCGCAGGACGGTCGCGGGCGTCGGCGGATCCTGGAACGACGTCAACGTGATGGTCCCGGCCTCCTCGTCGACAGCCCAGGCGTAGGCCTCGCGGCGGTCGTCCATGTAAGTCACCGAAGCGCCTCCGAACGCGTCGAGCGTCAGCCGCTTCCACCGCGTCCCGTCGGTGGCCAGGGGCGGTCGAGCGACGCCGTCGATGGCGTGGCGCTCGACCTGGTAGATCTCCTGCAGCGGCGAGCGCGGCGCGCCGCCGCCGTACTGGTTGTAGATATCGATCTGGTCGCTGATCAGCCGGTACGAGATCCAGCCCAGCACGACCAGCTTCACCGGCCGGCGCGCACGCTCGAGCCAGCGCCGGCCGAGTTCGGCCCGCAACGGCCGCGGCGCCACCGGCCGGTGGAGGATGAAGAAGTCCACCAGTCGCCGGAGCTCGGGGAGCAGCAGCCACACCGCCATCAGCAGGAGCTGCAGCGACAACAGCTTGACCGGCACGTCGTAGCAGAGGTTGAGGACGAAGACGTTGGCCATCGCCGCCGCCACCAGCAGCGCGCCGAGCATCGTGGTGCGCCGCCACCACAGCAGGAGCCCACCCGCGCACTCGACCAGGCCGGTGAACAGGCAGTAGCCGAACGAGTAGCCCATGAAGTTCCACAGGATCCCCATCGGCGTCGATTCTCCGTACGGGCGCATGAGGGTCTCACCGTCGGGAAACACGAACTGGGTCCAGGACACCTTGGCCAGGCCGTAGCTCAACATGGTCATGCCGAGGACCAGCCGGACCAACGAGCGCAACGCGTCGAACAGGCGCGGGTACGCGAGGCGCCGGCGATCGATCACCGACCACACCGCGGTCGCGATCGCCGCCAGCACGAGCGAGCAGACCTCGTGGACGTAGGCAGCCCAGGTGTCACCGCTGCCGGTGGGACGGCTGGTGGCGTCGACGCCGAAGCAGGCGTCGCCCACCCACCGCGCCAGTCGCTCCCACGGCCAGGACCACGTCTCGCTCACCCACTCGCCGATGTATGGGAGGAGGGACAGCATCCCCGGCCCGAGGAGGACGAGGTACGCGAAGCTGAACCGGAACCCGATGCGGACGGGCAGTGACCAGCGCGAGGCGACGGGGGCGACCGGGTCCATCGACATCGGACCGACGTTACCCCGGGTCCGCGGGCACCAGGTGGCAAGCCGTGGCGAGGCGCGCGCTACGGCGCGACGCCGGCGAGCGCGCCCAGCTCCTCGCGCTGGGTGAACACCGCGATCGTTCGCGGGGCGGTGCGATCGGTGCCGGAGACGATCGCGACGTCGGCGAGGCCATCGCCGGTCAGGTCGCGGGCGGTGACGGTCACGCCCTGGGCGGCGTGTTCGGCGTCGAAGCGAGCGTCGAGCACCGGTGCGGCGTAGGTGCCGCCGTCGGCCGGCTGCGACAGGTAGATCCCGGGCTGCATGGCGTCGGGGCCACGCGCCACCAGGAGCAGCGACGCTCGACCGTCGAGATCGAGGTCGACCGCCGCGACGTCGGTGAGGTTGAGCCTGGCCGGCGCGTCCAGCACCTGCGCGGCGCCGAAACCGCCGGCGGCGTCGCGGTGCCAGATCAGCACCGAGCTCTCGTCGCCGCTCGCGTCGCGGAACGTGGCGACCAGATCGAGATCGCCGTCGCCGTCGAGATCGGCGGTGTGGAGCGAGGTCGGCTCGCCGACCTCGAGGCCGGTGAGCAGCATGGCGTGCGGCGATAGCGTGCAGGTGGTCCCGCTGCACGAGATCGTGGCCGACACGGTGCGGCCCTCGATGTCGGCGCCGACGATCGTGGCCGGTCGCCCGCCCTGCCCCGGGATCGCCGTCCACAGCGCGCCGCCCAGGATGAACTCATCGCTGGGGACCGGCACGCCAGCGGCCGGCGTCCGCTCCGTCAACGTGCCGGCGGCATCCGAGGTGTAGACGCGGATCACGGACGCCACGTCGCCACCCGTCGCCGAGAAACCGGACATCAAGCAGACCACGTCGTCGTAGGGATCGCCGTCGACCGACACGGTCAGGATCGACTGGACCAGGTTGAACGAGTTGGAGCCGGCGAGCGGGATGAGCGGCGCGATCATGCGCTGGCTGGTCGAGCCGAGCACGATCGAGATGCCGCGCTTGCCCGAGCCACGCTCGGAGGCCACGAACAGATCGTCGATGGTGTCCTGGCGGCCGGGCAAGGGCGCCTGCCCCACGTCCATGGCCACCATCGAGCCAACGAAGCCCATGAACTGCGGCGGCTGCGGCGGCTGGCTGGCGCGACCGTAGGCGACGTGGATCTCGTCGGCGCCTGACACGCCGAACGGCGCCGTGGCCAGCGCCAGGTCGCCGACGCCGTTACCGTCGAAGTCGCCCTCGCGCATACGAAGGACGTCGCCGGGCGCGGCCAGCGGCGCCTCGTTCCAGAAGCCGCGCGCCCCGGTGCCGAGCAGGACGTCGACGATGACCCCGCCGCTGGTGAAGGCGGCGACGTCGAGCTCGTCGTCGCCGTTGAGGTCGGCGGCGACGGCGCCGGCCCAGGTGCGGTCCTGGCCCGATCCGGACACGAAGACGCAGGCGCGGATGATGCAGCTCGTGAACCAGACCCCGCGCGAGGTCACCAGGTCGTCGGCGCCGTCCTGATCGAGGTCGGCCCAGACCAGGGGCGAGCCCTGGACCGCGCCGGCACCGGGCCCGATGAGCAAGACCGGCGCGTCAAAGCCACCGCCAAGACGCGCCCACGCCACCATCACCTGCTCGGTGCCGCCGGGCCCCTCGACGGAGACCAGCACTTCGGCGCGACCGTCGCGATCGAGATCGGCGAGCCACGCGCCGTTCTTCACCTTGCCGGGCAGGCCGGAGATCTGGGCGCCGGCGGTGAACGTGGCGAGGATCGGATCGCCGAGGTACGTGAACACGCCGCTCTCGTCGACGAGCTGGGTCGCCGGATCGTCGCGGAAGGCGAGCACGGCCACCATGTCGCTGGCGGTGCCGCCGATCAGGTCGGCCCAGGGGATGTCGTTTCCGATCACGTGTTCGATGCGCCGGCCGCCGGGCAGGCCGACGCCGACGTCACCGAACAGCACGACGTCGCAGCCACCGGGCACCGGACAGTCGGGGCCCTGGGGCAACCGCATCGCCGCCATGAGCTCGGTGGCCGGCACCTGATTCGAGCCCGATCCGGACACGTACTCGACCGAGGTCATGATCATCGAGCCCACGGTCGCCATCGTGAACGAGTCCTGGAAGATGGGCTGGAGCGTGGCGAGCTGGTCGCCGACCAGCGAGAAGAGGCCGATGCCGACCGGGACCAGCACGTCGGTGAGACCGTCGCCGTTGACGTCGCCGGTGCGGGGCACATCGTAGAGCGGCAGGTTGGGCAACAGGACCTGCTGGGTGAAGGTCCCGTCGCCGCCGCCCTGGCGCACGTCGAGCACGTTGTCGCCGACGCCGATGAGCTCCGGGTAGGTGTCGCCGCTGGCGTCGCCGACCAGGAGATGACGCGAGGTCCACGGCCCGCTCATGGTCAGATCGAGCTGATCCGAGGGCGCGTGGCACACGCCGTCGACCCCGCAGGTGCCGCCCTCGGGGCACGCGGGCGTGCCGCTGACCCGGTCGCAGAGGAGCCGGCACTCTTCGACCGTGCCCGGCCTGCCGCAGGTGCCGTCGCCGCGATCGCAATCTTCGCCGCGGCCGGGCTCGACCACGCCGTTGCCGCAGCGATCGCGATCGACGTCGCCGAGGTCGGTGCAGGCGGAGGTGGACAGGGCGAGCGCGACGCCGGCCGCGAGGACGCCGGTGACAGGACGCGTGATCATGGTGCCTCCGTGCTCGAGAGCGCGCCGAGTCGCTCGCGCTGGACCAGTACCTTCAGGGTCTGCGGCGTACCCTCGGGGCCGAAGACGCCGACCAGGTCGGCCAGGCCGTCGCCGGTGAGGTCGTCACCGACCAGGGTGAGGCCGCCGCCGAGCTCGACGCCGTCGTCGGTCATCGCCATCGCGGTCAGGGGCCCGTAACCAGCGTCGCTCGGGCTGGCCGCGTAGAGACCGGGGGCGGGACCGCGCACCAGCGCGTAGAGCTCGCGTCGGCCGTCGAGGTCGAGATCGACGGCGGCGATCGACGCCACGGCCGCGTCGGCCGGCGCCGCGATCTGCGTCGACGCCGAGAACCCGCCATCGTTCATCCACACCCGCACGTGTGACGGCGGCGTGGGGCCGTCGAGCGGCTTGAACGCCGCCACCAGATCGAGATCGCCGTCGCCATCGAGATCGACGGCGTCGAGATCGGTGCTCTCGCCGCCGCGCACGGCGCCAGTGAGATCCTGGAGCGCGCCGGCCCCACACATCGCCCCGGTGCAGACGATCGGGATCGCCGCGACTCGCCCGACCGAATCGACGCCGATCACGTAGGCCGGTTCGGCCTTGGTGGCCGGCACCGTGACCCAGCGCGCGCCGCGCAAGAGGAAGCTGGAGGTCTCGAGGGTGACGCCGGTCGCCGCCGAGCGCTCGGTGAGCGCGCCGTCCGCCGACGACGTGAAGACGCGGGCCACGCTCTCGCTGCGGCCGTCGTTGTGGAACTCGGAGATCAGGCAGATGACGTCGGCGGTGGCGTCGCCGTCGAGCGGCAGCGTGACGATGCCCTCGACGATGTTGGCGTCCGCGTCGCCGTCGCCGATCGGGATGAGCGGGCCGACCATGCGCTGGCTGGTCGAGCCCAGCACCAGGGCCGCGCCGCGCGTCCCGCCGCGTTCGCCGACCACCACGAGATCGGTGATGTTGTCGAAGCGCCCCGGGAGGAGCGAGGTCGCGGGCTGCATCGAGACGTAGGTGCCGACGTAGCCCATGTACGTGGGTGGGGCCAGGCCGTCGCCGCTCCGGCCATAGGCGACATAAAGCCCATCGGAGGCGTCGAGGCCGGGCACGGTGGTCACGATGGCGGCGTCGCCGCTGCCGTTGGCGTCGAAGTCACCGACCCGGAGCGCCTTGATGGCGCCCGGTACGGTCAGCGGAGCCTCGTTCCACACCGCCGGCAGTCCGGTGTTGCGCAGGACGTCGACAACGATGGCGCCCTGGGCGTGGGCGACCACGTCGTTGCGCCCGTCCCCATCGACGTCCACGATGCGGGCATCGATCCAGTCTCGATCGGACACCAGGGCCGTCCCGAAGCAGTTGGAGCTGCGGGTCGCGCACTGGTTGATCTGGATGCCGCTACCGCTGACGTAGTCAGCCTTGCGATCGCCGGTGACGTCGCCCCACTCCACCGCGTCGGTGCCGGGGGGCGACGGCCCTGGGCCGCCGATCAGGATGCCGCTGGTCTCGAACGCTCCGTCGCCGCGGCCGTAGGACACCGACACCGACGGGTTGCCGATGGCCAGCGTTGTCGCGAGCAGGTCCTGGTACGAGTCACCATCGACGTCGGCCAGCCAGGCCCGGCCCACCACCTTGCCCGAGGTCGGGCTCTGGCCCAGCGCGCTGAGGGCCGGAGGATCGACGGTGAGATTGGCGCGGTAGAGAAAGACGCCGCCGTCGTCGACCACCGTCATCGGATCGTCGGCGAACGCCAGGGCGAAGACGAACCGCTGGTTCTCCGCGCCGGGGACCCAGGCCCATGGGATGGTATCACCGGCCAGTTGGTTGAGCTTGCGACCGACCGGCAAGGCGGTCGGGGTGTCGCCCACCAGCACCACCTCGCAGCCGGCGGGCTGCCCGCAGTTCGCCCCCATCGGGACGCGGATGACGGAGATGGTCTCCGCGTTGGGGATGGGCCCGGGGATCTGACCGGTGGGATCGGTGAAGAAGTAGTCGACGTTGGCGGTGACCATGCGTCCGGTCGAAGGCACGGCGAAGCTGTTCTGGAACAGCGGATCGAGTACCGAGAAGGCGTTGCCGGCCAGCGAGTACAAGCCGAAGCCGACCGGGATGGCGAGATCCTGGACGCCGTCGCCGGTCAGATCGGACATGCGCGGTTCGTCGAAGACCGGCAGGTTGGGCACCGACAGCGCCGCCGCGTAGGCGCCGTCCGGCGCGCCCAGCAAGGCCACGATCTCCTCGTCGCTGACGCCGACCAGCTCGGGGTAACCGTCGGCCGTGGTGTCGCCCACCAGGAGCGAGCGCGCCGTCCAGCGCATCTCGCTCGACACGCCGAAGGTGCCGGCCGGCGCGTGGCACACAGCGTCGGCGCCGCAGGCCGCGCCGGCCGGACAGGTGGGCGAGCCCTCGATCGTCGAGCCGCACAGGAGGCGGCACTCGCTGATGCTGCCGGGTGCGCCGCAGTCCGGATCGTCGGCGTCGCCGCGATCGCAGTCCTCGCCACGCGCCGGCTCGACCACGCCGTTTCCGCACCGATCGCGATCGACGTCTCCGAGATCGGTGCAGGCGGCGAGAGCGACGAGGGCGAGGCTAGTGCTCCTCGACACTCAGAACCCTCCTCGCACCAGCAGCCCGACCCCATCGGGGCCGATGGCGGGCGCGATGCCGAGGGCCGGCCTGGCCGCTGGCGCCGGGTTCGGGCCGAGCATGGGCGGCGGGGCCTCGGCGTCCTCGCGATCGAACACGTACATGAGGCCGCCGGCGGCGCCGACCACGAGCGCCGCGCCGCCCATCACCCACATCGAGGTCTTGAGGTCGTCGCGCTCGGCGCGTAGCTCGTCGTAGCGGGCCAGCTCGGCCTCGGTGATGCCCCCGTTCTGGCGGCGCTCGTCGAGGTCGCTAGCGTCGCCGTCGGCGCCGAGCGCGCCCAGGCCCGTGAGGGTGGCGCCGACGAAGAGCACGCCCGAGCTGATGAGGACGTAGCGCGCCGCCTTGCGCTGGGTGGTCTTCTTCAAGGACGTCGCCACCGTCACCGAGCCGCCGCGCTCGAGCTCGACCTCGCGGGCGTGGGCACGGCGTCCGCGCTTGGTGACGCTGATGAAGTGGCGGCCGGCGTCGACCTGGAGCGGCGCGCCCAGCGGCGTGGTCCCGACCGTGCGGCCGTCGACCTGGATGCGGGCGCCGCGCTCGACCTTCAGATCGATCGTCGCCGGCAGCGGGACCAGATCGACCTCGACCGGCACCAGCTCGCCCTCGACGGCGATGGCGGTGATGGTCTTGGGCGCGTAGCCCTTGGCCTCGACGGTGACCTCGTGCTTGCCGGGCGCGACCTCGCGCACCAGCGGCAGCTCGCCAGCCAGCTTGGGATCGGCTCCGATCCGGCCGCTCGCCGGTGAGACCTCGCTGGTGATCATCAGGCCGGTGGTGCGGGTCGCCGGCGTGGCCGTGATGGTCTTGCCGCCAGCCTCCAGGCGCTGGAGCTGCGGCTCGAGATCGAGGAGCGCGTTGGTCGCGTCGTTGACGCGGCCGCCCGACTTCACCTTCTCGAGGTAGAGCCGGTAGAGCTCGACCGCACGCTTGAGCCGCGCCGGCTGCTGCTCCTTGACGTAGGCCAGCCGGTAGGACTGCGCCGCCGAGAACGCGATCTCGGGCAGCGGCAAGATCTCGAAGGCATCCTCGAAGGAGCTGGCGGCGGCCGCAAACTCCCCGGCGTTGAGCAGGCGCTCTCCGGTGCGGAAGTAACGCTCGGCCTCGGCCCGCTGATCGTCGGCGCGGACGGGCGCGGCCGGCAGCACGGTGACAAGGAGGAGCGCGACGAAGACGCGGACGATGGCGGCGTTCATGGTGATTCCTCGGCAGAGATGCGGGTCTCGGATTGCGTGTAGATGGCGAGCTCGCGGGGCACGTTGCGCTCGACGCCGGTGACGACCACGAGGTCCTCGAGAGCGTCGCCGTCGAGGTCGGCGGCATCGAGCGCCACCCCGTCGGTGGCCGACGCGATCGCCTCGGCTGGGCCGTAGGCGCCTCCGGAAAGGCGCGCCGCCGCCAGGACCACGTCGCCGGCGCGGCGCTCGAGCAGGATCAGCTCGCGCGGTCCGTCGCGGTCGAGATCGATGGACAGGGCGTCGAGCACGTCGCCGCTGATCACCTGGGTCCGGGCCGGCGCGAAGCCGGTCTCGTTCCACCACACCACGACCGCCGCGGTGCGAGCGGTCATGCCGGTGTCCGACCGGTTACGCATCATGGCGATCAGATCGAGATCGCCGTCACCGTCGAGATCGGCGGCGCGGAACGCGACCGGATCGACCACCGCCGGCATCGGCGGCGCAACCAGGGTGAGGCAGGCCGGCCCGGTGCACGTGCCGTCGAGGCGTACCAGCACCAGCCCGCCGTCGCCGCGCAGGCCGATGGCCTCGTCGCGCTCGTTGCCGGTGACGTCGGCGCCGAGCCAGCGCGCGCCGTCGAGGTTGAGGTTGAGGTTGGTCAGCTCGACAAAGTCGCCCTCGTCGGCCTGGCCATCGCTCTGGCCGGCAAAGAAGCGGGCATGGCGGATGAGCACCGGCGCGCCCTGGCCGGTGCCGGCCGAGGGATCGGCGCCGTAGCCGGTGGTGGTGACCACGACCAGGTCGGTGTAGGGATCGCCGTTGCCGTCGAGGGGGAAGACGTCGTCGACGCGGGTGGCGTTGACGGGCCGGTTGCCGCGCGGGATCGACGCCGGCAAGAGCGGCGCGGTCAGCCGGCGCGAGGTCGAACCGAACAGGATGGCGGCGCCGCGCCGGGTGGCGGTCCCGACCTGGCGGTCGGTCACCAGCACCACGTCGTCGACGAAGTCGAACTCGCCGGCACCGCCGCCGGTGAGCAGGCCGCCGCCGGCGACGTACTCGCCGATCGAGCCCATGAACACGGGCGGGCCCGGCGGCACCAGGTCCTGGCCGAAGGCAACCGACAGCGCGTCGGTAAAGGCCACGCCGGGCACGGTGTCGACGTAGGCCAGGTCGGTGATGGTGTCGCCGTTGAAGTCGCCGGTCAGGATGCGCTCGACGGCGCCGGCGCTGGCGACGCTGGCGTCGTTGAACAGGAGCGTGGTCGTGGTGTTGAGCAGGAGATCGATCCCGGTCTGGCCGCGGGCGAACGCGGCCACATCGGGCCGGTCGTCGTGGTTGACGTCGGCGACGACCGCGCCCGTCCACGACCGCCCGCTGGGGCGGAGGAGGTAGAGCGCGCACTGATTGCGAAACAGGCAGCTGGTCGTGTAGAGGCCAGCTGCGGCGATCACGTCGGCGTCGTTCTCGTCGCCGAGGATGACCAGATTGTCGGTGACCTGGCCGATCATCACCGGAGCGAGCGGACCGTCGACGCCGGCCTGGCCGTCCTGGTCGCGATCGGCTCGCCACACCACCGAGGCCTGGTTGGCCACGTTGTTCGAGTCGATCACGCCGCCGCTGCCGTTGCCCCACGCCACGGCGAGGCCCTCGACGCCGCCGGTGTCGACCGACGCCACCAGGTCGACGTGGCCGTCGCCGTCGAAGTCGGCGAACCAGGCCCCGGCGCGGATCTCGGTGTTGAGCGGCAGCATGACCGACGACCGCGGGGTGATCGTCAGCGTGTCGAGATCCACCACGGTGGTGTCGTAGAGGGCGATGGCGCGGCCGGTGGCGAAGGCCAGCGCCACCGTGCGCACGTTGAGCGAGTTGTCGATGAGCTGGCCGACCGGCAAGGTCTCGCCGACCAGCTCGTCGACGGTGCGCCCGGGCGGAAAGAACGCCCCGCTGCTTTCCAGGCCGGCGAACACCAGCACCGACTGACCGCTCTCCGAGTCGCCGGCGGCGATGAGCGGGACCGCGATCAGGTCGGCGAACTCGACGCCGACCGCGACGATGCGGCCCGCGGCCGGGGCCGCGAACGAGTTGTAGAAGAACGGATCGAGCACGGTCGCACTCGAGCCGGACAGCGAGAACACGCCGCCGCCGACCGGGATGGCGACGTCCGCGTCGCCGTCGCCCTCGAGATCGGCGGCGCGGGGCGCGCCCGTCAGCGGCGGGCTGGGGATCGACGGCAGCGCGGAGTAGCCGAGGTCGCGGCCGCCTAGCCGAACGTCGACGTGCTGTGCCCCCACGCCGACCAGTTCGGGGTAGCCGTCGCCGCTGGTGTCGGCGACCAGGAGGTGCGGTGTGGTCCACGCCACGCTGGTGGCGAGGCTGAAGGTCCCGCCCGGCGCATGGCAGATGCCGTCGATGCCGCACACGGCCCGGCCCGGGCAAGCGTCGGCGACGTTCGTGGCGCACACGATGCGACACGCCTGCTCGGTGCCGGCGGCGCCACACGCCTCGCTGCCGTCGCAGTCCTCGCCGGCGAGCGGCTCGATGACGCCGTTGCCGCAGCGATCGCGCTCGACGTCGCCGAGATCGGTGCACGCGCAGAGCGCGACGGCCGCAACGGCCGCTATGCGGATCGCGTTCATGAATCCCCCGGAAGCTAGGAGAAAGTCGGAGCCGAAACCGAAGCCGAAACCGAAACCGAAACCGTCAGTCCGAGCGTTCGGCGCTGCCGGCGCCCTGCCTGAACGGATCTTCGATCAGCGGGTTGGTGCCGGTGCCCTTGCCGGTGCCCTTGCCGCTGCCCTTGCCGCTGCCCTTGCCGCTGCCCTTGCCGCTGCCCTTGCCGCTGCCCTTGTCCTTGGGCTCCAGCGTGATCTCCAGCGGCTGATCGGCGTCGGGCGTCACCGCGTGCGAGGCGGTGACGTGGCGGTCGGCCTTGAACGTGAGCATCACCTCGGCGCTGCCGCGCTCGAGCTGGATGGGCCCGGGCGCGACCCCCATCAACCCGCGCGGCCCGTAGACCTCGGTGCCGGCCGGAACACCGCTGATCGTGATGGTGACCAGCTTCGGCGCCTGATCGACGGTGCCGGTCCCGCTCCCCGCGCCCCCGCTCGCCACGTGCGACCCGCTGCCGCTGCCCGACACCACCGTTCCGCTGCCGCCACCGGTCACTTGCGATCCGCTGCCGTCCTTCACCACCGCCGCGGTCTCGACCTTGTCGCTCTTCTGCCCGCGCACCAGGAAGAACACGACGCCGCCGACCACGAGCGCGCCGAGCAGGACCGCCGCCCACAGGGCGCCGCTGCCCGGCCGCGCCTGAGGCTGCTCGATCGGCGGGATCGTGCTGGCGTCGACGGTCGCCGCCGCGCCGATACCGCTGCCAAGCCGGGCGGGCGTGGGCGTCACCGCGGCCGGGCGCACGCCGGTGCGCGGCGTGGCGTAGATCTGGCTGGAGGTCGAGCGAGGGATCGAGATCCCCGACTCCTCGGCGGCCTGTTCGAGCGAGCGCACCGCCGTGACCAGGTTGGGCGGCCGCTGCGCCGGATCCTTCTTGAGCATCCACGCGATGCCCGCGTCCACCGAGGTCGGCAGATCGGCGAAGTGCGTCGAGGGCGGGATGGCCTCCTCGTTGAGCTGCTTGAGCAGGATGTCCATGTAGTCGTCGCCGTCGAACGGCACCATCCCGGTCAACATCTTGTAGGCCATGCAGCCGAACGCGTAGATGTCGGTGCGGTGGTCGACGTCGCGGCCACGGCACTGCTCGGGCGACATGTAGTAAGGCGTGCCGATAGGCGCGCCGGTGCGGGTCTTGTGCATGCCACCGCCGCTCGAGCCGAGCAGCTTGGCGATGCCGAAGTCGAGCAGCTTGGGGAAGATGGTGCCGTCGGTCTCGGTCACCAGGAAGACGTTCTCGGGCTTGAGGTCGCGGTGGGCGATGCCCTTGGCGTGGGCCGCGTCGAGCGCCTTGGCCAGCGAGCGCAGGATCGGCACCGTCTCCTCGAGCGGCATGCGCCCGGACTGCTCGAGGTGGGCGTCCAGGGTCGCGCCGTCCAGGAGCTCCATCACGTAATAGTGGCGGCCGTCGGCGTCGAGCTGGCCGAAGGCGAAGATGTCGATGATGTTGCGGTGGCGGATCTGATTGACCGCGCGGGCCTCGGCCACGAAGCGCGACACCATCTCGGGGTCAGCCGAGAACCGGCGCGAGAGGACCTTGATCGCCACCTGCTTGCCGATCAGCGGGTGGACGGCGCGGAACACCGTGCCGAACCCGCCCTCGCCGATCTTCTCCTCGACCACGTACTCGCCGACCTTGGCGCCGGTCTCGAGATCGGGCTCGGCGGGGGTGACGATGTCCTCGGTCGGGTGGGATGACATTGCGGGACGCATGACGATCTTCCCGTGGGGAACCCCCCGGGTCAAGGCGACCAGGAGCAGGACCCGGGCCAGGTCGATCGGGTTAGCTACCCGTGGGATCGACGCCACCCACATAGGCTCCCGTGGCCAAAACCCACGTCAAATCGGAGGTGTCGGGCCTTCAACGCCGAAAACGACGACGGCCCGGGGCCATTTCCAGCACCCGGACCGTCAGTTCACGCAGTGTGGTGTGATCAGTTGATCAGAGCTGCTCCGCGGCCGGCTCGTCGTCCATGTCGGCGCCATCGGTCTGGACGTCCACCGTCAAGCGCTTGTAAGCGCCGAGGCCGGTGCCGGCCGGGATGAGGCGACCCATGATGACGGTCTCCTTGAGGCCGCGCAGGTAGTCGACGCGCCCGTTGATGGACGCCTCGGTCAGCACCTTGGTGGTCTCCTGG
>SXJR01000308.1 GCA_005779305.1 Myxococcales bacterium | reverse complement strand
CTACATCTTCCGCGGCGCCCTCGACGTCCGCGCCCGCAGCGTGAGCGAGCCGATGAAGGTAGCCGCCGCCCGCGCGCTGGCCGCGCTCACCCACGAGCCGGTGCCCGAGTCGGTGGTCGCCGCCTACGGCGGCAAGCCCATCCGCTTAGGCCCCGAGTACCTCATCCCGAAGCCCGTCGATCCGCGGGTCCTGTGGTGGGTCGCACCGGCCGTCGCCGAGGCGGCGATGAGCTCGGGCGTCGCCCGCCTCCAGGTCGACCCCGCCGAGTACCGCGATCGCCTGATGCGCAAGGGCAGTAACGCCGCCTTCTCGATCATGCGCGGCATGGCCCGCACCGCCCGGAGCGATCCCCGCCGCGTCGTCTTCCCCGAGGCCGGCAACGTGCGCGTCCTGCGCGCGGTCCAGCAGATCATCGACGAGGGCATCGCCCGCCCAGTGCTGCTCGGCCGCACCGCCGAGATCGAGGCGCTCTGCAAGGAGTCGTCTCTCGACGTGCTCGACCACGCCGAGCTGATCGATCCGGCCGCGCCCGCCGCCGCCGCCGTCAGCGAGCGCTACGCCGTCCGCCTGGCCGAGCTGCGGGCGCGCAAGGGCGTCACCCTGCCCCAGGCCCGCAGCCTGGTCCGCCAGAGCAACTACTTCGGCACCATGATGCTCGAATGCGGCGACGTCGACGGTCTGGTCGGCGGCTTCAAGCGCACCTACCCTGACAGCGTTCGCCCGGCGCTGCAGGTGCTGGGCATGGCGCCGGGCGTGAAAGTCGCCGTCGGCATGTACATGATGGTGCTGCAGAACTCGGTGAAGTTCTTCGGCGACACCGTCTTCAACATCGCACCCGATGCCGACCAGCTCGCAGACATCGCCGTGCAGATGGCCGACGCCGTCGCCGGGCTGGGCGTGACCCCGCGCGTGGCCATGATCTCGTACTCGAACTTTGGTTCCGTTCGCCACGGCGATGTCGAGCGCGTACAGAAGGCGCTGGCCCTGGTCCGCGCCCGCCGGCCCGACCTCGAGATCGACGGCGAGATGCAGCCCGAGATCGCCCTCGACGAGCCCCGCCGCCGCGAGAACTTCCCCTTCTCGACCCTGACGCGCAACGCCAACACCCTGGTCTTCAGCAGCCTGGCCGCCGGCAACGCCGCCTACCAGACCCTCGAATGCCTGGGCGGCGCCTCGGCGGTCGGCCCCATCCTGCTCGGCGTTTCGCGGCCGGTGTCGCTGCTCCAGAACGAGAGCACCGTCGAGGATATCGTCAACATGACGGCTTACACGGTCACCAAGGCCCAGCAGACGCCGCAGCCGCAGGGACGCTGACCCCCGGAGTTCCGTCGGGGTCGCGGGTCGACTCACGTGAGCTCCGGGGTCGGATCCCGCGATTGCCGATCGCTGCCACGCAACCGCGGCGCCGGTCCGGACACCATGTAGACGTGCGCCCCGCCACCCGCCGCCCCAGGCCTCGCAACGAGGCTCTCCCCTGCCCGAGCTGCTCCACCATCACCCCGCTGGCCGCCGCCGAGTGTGCGAGCTGCAACGAGGCGCTGTTCACGACCTCGTGCAGCTGCTGCGGCGAGACGCTGTTCGCCGGTCACGAGTTCTGCGTGACCTGCGGCCGCGCGGTCGAGCCGCGCCAACCCGACTGGGCCGAGGGCACGCCACCCGATCAGGTCCTCTTCGATCCCGATCAGAGCGACGCGCCGACCCGGGTACGCAAACCGACGCCGCTGCCGGTGGTGGTGGCGCGCGAGTCCGTCGGCTACTGCCCGCGCTGCCGCGGACCACTGGCGCCGCGCGCGGTGGGCGCCGTCGATCTCGACGAGTGCGCGATCTGCGGTGGCGCGTTCGTCGAGGCCGCCGATCTGTCGGCGTTGATCTACGACCAGCCGAGCGCGCTGGCGCTGGCCGCCGACCTGCGCGGGCGCTCGGTGATCACGCCTCGCCACCCGCTGCGCGGCTCATGCCCGATCTGTGCGCGGGGACTCACCGCGCGCGTGGTCCGCAAGCTGGGCGCCCGCGCCATGGCCTGCCGCGATCACGGCGCCTGGTTCGAGCACGGCGAGCTCCTGCGCACCGCGAGGGTGCTCGGTGACGGCAGGCTCGACGCACGGACCTCGACGGAAATCCTCGCCTTCATGCTGTCTTGAGGCCAGCGAGTCCCCGGGTCTTGCGCAGCGCGGCAAGATGATCACATTGCGTCCATGCCGATCGCTGAGCGCGTCTCCGTTCCGGTGACCCCGGTGGCCCATTCGACGTCTCGGAGCGACCAGCACGATCTGGCCGCCGCGCGCACGCTGGTGAAGGCGCTCGACACCTGGCAGCTCGACCCGATCATCGGCTTCTTCGTGCCCGGGCTCGGCGACCTCATCACCGCGTTCGTCGGCGCCTTCCTGGTCGTGGTCGCCAGCCGCCGCGGCGTGCCACCCATCGTCATCGCCCGCATGTTGCTCAACCTCGGCATTGACCTCGGCGCCGGCGCCATCCCGCTGGTCGGCGACATCGCCGACGTCGGCATCCGCGCCAACAAGAAGAACCTGGCGCTCCTCGAGGAACGCACCGCCGCCAACGGCAAGGGCACCTGGAAGGACTGGGCGGCCGTGGTCGGAGCCGGCGTCCTCTGCATCGCGAGCCTGACGCTGGTGGTCTACCTCTTCGTCCGCTTCCTGACCTGGGTCTTCTAGCGGTCGCTGCAGAACGAGGTCGAGTCAGGTCAGGGCGAACAGCGCGCGCAGGGCCGCCCGGGCCGGACCGACCAGCCGGTGCCCGGCCGTCGCCGCGTCGAGCTCGGCCAGCAGCACCGCCCGCGCGGTGCCTTGCACGCGCCGCCGGGCATCGAGCCGCGCGCTGTCGAGCTCGGGCACCAGCAGGCGGAGCGCGATGTCGAGGGCCGCGTCGTCGACGGCGGCACCGGCCGGCACCAGCGGCAGCGCCGCCGCGAGGGCGTTGATCGCCCGCTTGGCGTCGCGCGGCGTCTCGCACAGATCGAGCAGCGGCGCGCCGTCGGGCGCGTCGGGATCGAACAGGGGCAGGGCGGCGTCGAGATCGCGGCCTGTGCGGGCCGCGATGCGCGCCACGCCGCCGGCGAGCACGCGGGCGACCAGCACGCGATCCGCGAGAGGCAGCGCCAGCTCGACCTGGACCACGCGCTCGAAGGCGCGCGGATCGATCATGTCGTCGGGCGCCGCCGCCACCGCGCGCCGGTCGTAGGCCAGCACCACCGTCACGTACGGGATCGCCGCCACGTGGCGCAGCGCGACCAGCGTGCTGGCCAGCTCGCGCGGGTGCAGGCGATCGACATGATCGAGCAGGAGCACGATGCGCTTGCCGACCTCCTGGGTCATCTCGGCGAGCTCGGCCCGCACCTCCTCGGGCGATCGACTCAGCCCGCCCAGATCGACCTTGACCCCGGCGATGCGCGCCGCGCCCGAGATGACGCTGCCGTAGCGCGACAGCGCGTCGCGCACCGCGTCGCGGGTGTCGATCACGTCCTGGTCGGCGAAGAACTGCATCAGGTTCTTGATCAAGGCGTCGAGCAGCTCGCTGGTGCCCGGGAAGTCGCCGGCATCGATCGCCACGAACGCCACCTCGGGTCGATCGGCGAGGAGGCCGGCGACCAGGTTCAGGACCGAGCTCTTGCCGGCGCCAGCGCCGCCGGCCAGCCCGACCACGCGCGGCGCCGCCACCGGATGGGCACAGGCCAGCTCGCACAGCCGGCGTGCCAGGGGCAGGCGGCCGAGCAGATCCTCCTCGGAGCGGGACACCGGCACGTCGGGCAGGAGCTCGACCCCCGGGTCGATCTCCACCGCCCTGCTCGCGGCCGGCGCTTCGGGCGCGTCAACCATGGTTGCGGTGGTAGCATGGCGCGCGTTCCGGGGTCACGCCGTCTCGGCGCACCGACGGGACCATGGGGGGAATCATGTTCGAAGACGACGACGAATACGGCGGCGGCCGCGGCAGCAGCATGTTCGCGCTGCAGATGCTCTCGACGATGGCGCCCGTCATGATCTTCATGATGGTGTCGAGCTTCCTGTTTCCGATGTTGCTCTACATCGTCGCCCGCTGGCGCGACAACAAGTCGCCGGTTGGGCCGGATCCGCAGCTCGGCCTCAAGTTCGCCCTCCACTTCTTCCGCATCCAGAGCTACCAGCTGCTCCTGTTCGGCACGGCCATGTTGCTCTACGCCATGCTCAGCAAGGAGATGAAGGGGCCGATGCGCGAGTTCATCTACCGGCCCGCGTTCGGCTTGCTGGTGCCGTCGGCGATCGTGTTCGGCGTGGCCTCCGCCATGCTCGGCAAGACCAACAACTACGGCTACCCGAACGTGGGCCGCCTGCTCAACGGCTACAACCTGATGGTCAGCGGCCTCATCGGCTTCGCGGCGTTCATCTGGGGCTTCCAGGTGCTGTTCCAGAAGGGCGAGAGCGGCGAGATGGGACGGATCGCCTGGACCGGCATCCTGGTCTACACCACGGCGTGGGTGGTCCAGGGCGCGCTCTTCGGTCGCGCCGTCCTCGACGCCCCGCCAGCCGCCAACATGCCGCCGTCGGATCTGCCGCCGGGACCAGGCGTGCCTGGGCCGATGCAAAAGCCGCTTGCATGATCGGCGCTCACCGGGCCTGATCCGGCCCATGAGCAAGGCTGCCGTCATCTTCGGGCTCGCGCTCGCTGTCGCCGCGTGCGGCAGCGAGCCGCCGGTCGATCGTCCCATCAACTTCGGCGGCGATCGGCCGGTCCAGCTCCAGGTGCCGGCCGCCTTCGACGACGGCGTCGACTACCCGCTGGTGATGATCCTGCACGGCTACAGCGCGGGTGGCTTCGTACAGCAGGCCTACCTCGGCCTCGGCAACCTCGCCGATGCCGAGGGCATGCTGGTGCTCGCGCCCGACGGCACTGTCGACTCGATCGACAACCCGTTCTGGAACGCCGACCCGGCCTGCTGCGACTTCGACCGCACCGGCGTCGACGACGTCGCCTACCTGGGCGGCCTGATCGACGACGTGATGGCGGCGTGGCCGGTCGATCCGGCGCGGGTGACGCTGCTCGGTCACTCCAACGGCTCGTTCATGGCCTACCGCATGGCGTGCGATCGCGCCGACGTGGTGACGTCGATCGCCGGCCTCGCCGGGCTGGGGCCGACCGCACCGTGCTCGCCGGCACAGCCAGTGCACGTGCTCCACATTCACGGCACCGCCGACGGGACCGTACCCTACGACGGCAACAACGGCGTCGGCTCACCAGGGGCGGTCGCGACGGTCGCCGCGTTCGCCGAGCGCAACGGCTGCCAGGGCGGTCCCACCGCCGCGGCGAGCAAGGACCTCGTCGCTTCCATCCCCGGCGCCGAGACCGCGGTGGAGGTCACCGGCGGTTGCCCCGGCGCCGGTGCCGCGGATCTGTGGACGATGGAGGGCGGCGGACACCTGCCGTCCTTGACCAGCTCGTTCGTGCCGGAGCTGCTGGCCTGGATCGCCGCCCACCCTCGGCCCTGATCGTCCAGGTCCAGGTCCACGCCTGGGATAGCTATCCTCGACGAGCGCGGGCGCGCTCGATGGCGCTGACCGGCGGGTTCACCCACAGGGCGCCAGCGCCGCCGACCGTGGCCGCGTCGACGGCGCAACGATCGCCGGGCCGGATCCACGCGTGCAGGCCGCGCACGCCGGTGAGCATCGGCCGCACCTCGCCGCGGGTGATGGCGAGCGCCGCCGGAGTCGCGGCGCCGGCGGCGACCAGGGCACCCGCGTCGCGGGACGCGGCCAGGAGCGCGACCAGCCCGCCGACGCGCCCGCCCACCCAGATCGCGCCGGGGGGGAACAGCGGCTCGTCGGCCGACAGCGCCCACGCGATGGCCAGGAGATCCTCGATCTCCTCGGCTCGCTCGGTCGAGGCGTCGCCGCCCGGCGTCGCGCCGCGGGAGCTCAGCAGCGCCGCCACCCGGAACGGCGCCCGCGCGTACTCGCGCGCCACCGCGTAGAGGCCGTTGACGGTGGGCGCCGCCGCCGCCAGCCGCTCGCGCAGGTGTGCGTCGAGCCAGAGCAGCTCGAGCTCGGCGACCGCGCGCATGGCCTCGATGTCACCGCGCTTGCGGATGCGCTTGATGGCGCGAACGAGCTCGGCCGACAGGCGGTCGAGGCCGCGCAGAATGTCGATGGGCTTGCGCGCCTCCAGCGAGGCCAGGGTGGGCAGCACCGCGGCGCGCGCCACCGCAGCGCCCGCGACCGCGACCTCACCGTCGAGACGCGCGCTGCGCGGCGCCGCCTCGTGCTCGCCACGTCGCTCGAGCGCCAGCGTCACCGGCGCGCCCAGCGCGGTGGCCAGCGCCACCTCGGCGGCCGAGAACGCGCGCGCCTCGGTGCGCTGCAGGACCAGCACCCCGACCGCGCGCCCGCCACCGAGCAGCGGCACACCGACGTAAGCCGGGAAACGTTCTTCGCCCAGGCCGGGCACCAGCTTGAAGCCGAGCTCGGCACCGGCGACCGCGACCGACACCGGGCGCAGGCACGCTGCGCACAGGCCGGTGAGGCCCTCGCCCACCGCCAGGCGCACGGTGCCGATCGCCGAGGACGGGAAGCCGTGGTTGCCGCGCATGACCAGGAGATCGTCGCGGCCGCTATCGCTCTCGCGTACGTACACGCTGACCACGTCGACGCCGGTCATGACCGCGATCTCGCCGCACATCGCCGAGAGCCGCGGCGCCAGCGGCGAGTCCTCGCCGGCGATCTCGATCAACCGGAGGATGCCGTCGACGCGCGCGTCACCGGGATGGTGAATGTGCACGTCGTGGACGATCATACTGCGTAGTCTGATCGCGCTCTGTTACCGGCGCGTTTCCGACCGATGAAAGCGCTTCGCACCGCGGCGCGTCACGAGATCACTCCTGCCGCGGCTCGGCCCACTCCATCGGGAACTGCTTCAGCGTGATCAGCCGGCGGGCCAGCGCCGCCGGCGAGCTCGGCAGCCGCACGCAGTAGCGGAGGAAGCCCGGCAACGTCGCGAAGGTCCGCTCGGCGGCCGCGAACACCGGATCGGCGCGCAGGCTCTGCTCCTGGCGCACCGGCGGCCGGGCGCCGCGATCGGCCTTGAAGCGCACCACGTAGTCGAGCAGGCGGGCGTGGTAGCCGGCGTCCTCGACGATCGCGGCGATGGTCGAGTGGCGCGGGTGGACGCCGGCGATCATCGACTCGACCTGGCGCTCGAGCTCGTCGAGTCCGTCGTCGAAACACTCGAGGAGCTGGAGGTCGTAGATGGGGTTGAGGTGCACCACCTGCATGAGGTGGCCGATGATGGTGTCGCGCGCCGACAGGAAGCCGGTCGGATCGATCATCGAGACCGGATCGTCGAGCACGCGCAGGAACGTGTGCAGCCGGAACGAGATGCCCTTGTGCTGGTAGTAGTCGCGCGCCGCCGGCTCGATCACCCAGCGAACCATGTCGAGGCCGCCGAAGACGAGCTGGGCCCGGGTCGGGGCCTCGTCGACATAGCCGCGGGCCCGGAGCCGCTCCAGGCGGCGCGGGATCTCCGACGGCGCCGCGTACAGCGCGGCCGTCGCCGCCAGCCGGCGCAGCTTGCCGGCGACATGGCGCGGGCCACCGATGGCCCGCAAGATGAGCGCGGAAGGCCGAGCGGTCAGCCGCAGGGTCGCAGCGCCCATCGCCATGTCAGTACGTGCGCGGCGTGGTCCCGACCCAGTATCCGGACGTCTGCCCCGGCGGGTGGAGCGGGGTCAGCATGCAGTCGGTGGTGACGCCGGCGACCACCGTCGGGGTCACGTCGACGACGCGCCACATGTCGCCCGTGGTGGTGGCGCCCGACTGGTCGAAGCCGGTGACCAGGTCGGGGGCCTGGCCATAGGTGGCGCGTAGCCGTCCGCCGCAGTACACGTTCACGAGCGGGTGCGCGACCTGGGTGCCGCCGCCCCAGTAGTTCACCATCACGCGATAGGTCTTGGCGGTCTGCGGAACGTCGACGTTGATGTTCTCGGGCACGCCGTTGCGATTGATGCTGTCGATGTCGAGGCGTGGGTTGCGGCAGTAGCCGAGCAACGTCCACGCGGGGCCCTGCGGACCGCCCTGGCACTCGGCGAGCGGGCTGTTGGCGTAGCCCCAGTTGAGCGTGCCGCCGGCGGCGCAGTTGCCGTAGTAGCAGGTGTCGGCCCCCCACCACACGCCGGTGCTGTCGGGGCGGTGGAGATGCAGATCGATGTCGGTGGTGGCCGATCGATCCGAGCACATCTCGACGCGCAGGCCGGGACCGCGGATGTGCACGATGAACGTGCAGGTGTAGACCGTGCCGTCGGCCGCCGTGATGCGAACCGTGACGGTGTAGTCGCCCGACAGCGTCGGCGTGAAGGTGAGCGTCGACGTGTTCTGGCCGGCCAGCGTGAACGACTGGACCACCGGGTTGGTGGTGGTGAGGAAGAGCTGATCGCAGGGGCCGCCGGTCACCGTCCACTGCCACGACGTGACCGCGCCCGAGTAGAAGGTGGTGCCGTTGATGACGTACGGCGTGAACGGATCGCCGTCGGGCATGGTGGTCGGGCACGCGAGGTTCACCACGCAACACGAGGGGTCGTCGTCGGCGCAGCCGTTGCAGTCGTTGTCGACCGAGTCGCAGGCCTCGGCGCCGGGTCGGATGCCGCCGTTGCAGGGGCCCCAGTAGTCGAACTCGCCGCCCTCGATGCACGTCATCATGCCGTCGACGCACGCGCCCTGGCCGCGGCGGCCGGGCGGGCCCAGGAAACATTGCTGGACCGCGCCGGCGGTGCAGGTGCAGCCCTCGTCGACCTGCCCGTTGCAGTTGTTGTCGAGGCCGTCGCCGCACACGTCCGACGTGCCGATCGCGCAGTTGTCGGGCAACGGCGTCGCGCACATCCAGTCGTTGCACTGCGGGTTGCCGTCGAACGGCGCCGCGTCGGGGTACGCGGTGGTGGCGTCGTCGACCGCGTCGGTGGGCGCGTCGATCGTCGGCGCGTCGATGTTGCTGCCGGTGCCGCCGCCATCGCCGTCGTCGACGACGTCGTCGGCTTGCCCCTGGTTCGACGGCCCGCAAGCACCGGCGACCAACGCCAGCGCGAGCAGGAGGACATAGGTAAAGCGGGCCCTCATGGCCGCACTCTAACGCAACCGTGGTGAGGGCTGGAACGCCTCGACGGTGTGGGCCTCTGTAGGCCCACGCCGATTCGTGCCGATCGCGTCAGTAACCGCGAAGGGCGGTATCGACCCAGTAGCCCGACATCTGCCCCGGCGGATGCAGCGGCGTCAGCGTGCAGTCGGTGGTCACACCGGCCACCACCGTCGGAGTGACATCGACCACACGCCACATGTCGCCGCTCGAATCGCCGCCCGACTGATCGAAGCCGGTCACGATGTCGGGCGCCTGGCCGTAGGTCGCGCGCAGGTAGCCACCGCAGTAGATGTTGATCAGCGGGTGGGCCGCGCCACCGCCGCTGTTGCCGTAGAAGTTGACCATGACCCGGTAGGTCTTCGCGTTCTGCGGCCGGTCGATGTTGATGTTCTCGGGCACGCCGTTGCGGTTGATGCTGTCGATGTCGAGGCGTGGGTTGCGGCAGTAGCCCAGCGTCACCCAGCTCATCCCCTCGGGACCGCCCTGGCACTCGGTGAGCGGGCTGTTGGCGTAGCCCCAGTTGGGCACGTTGGCGCCGGTCGCCGAGCCCTTGCAGTTGCCGTAGTAGCAGGTGTTAGGCCCGGCGCCGAAGAACCAGCCCGAGGCGTCGGTCTCGGGCCGGTGGACGTGCAGATCGATGTCGGTGGTGGCCGATCGATCGGAGCACATCTCGACGCGGAAGCCGGGGCCGCGGATGTGCACGATGAACGTGCAGGTGTAGACCGTGCCATCGGTGGCGGTGATGCGGACCGTGATCGTGTAATCGCCCGACAGGGTCGGCGTGAAGGTCAGGGTCGACGTGTTCTGGCCGGCCAGCGTGAACGACTGCCGCACCGGGTTGGTGGTGGTGAGGAAGAGCTGGTCGCAGGGGCCGCCGGTCACCGTCCACTGCCACGACGTGACCGTGCCCGAGTAGAACGTGCTGCCGTTGATGACGTACGGCGTGAACGGATCGCCATCCGGCATGCTGGTCGGGCACTCCAGGTTGACCACGCAGCACGCAGGGTCGTCGTCGGCGCAGCCGTTGCAGTTGTTGTCGACCGAGTCGCAGGCCTCGGCCCCGGGCCGGATGCCGCCGTTGCACGGGCCCCAGTAGTCGAACTCGCCGCCCTCGATGCACGTCATCATGCCGTCGACGCATGCGCCCTGGTTGCGGCGCCCGGGCGGGCCCTGGAAGCACTGCTGGACTGCGCCGGCCGTGCAGGTACAGCCCTCGTCGACCTGGCCGTTGCAGTTGTTGTCGAGGCCGTCGCCGCACACGTCCGACGTGCCGATCGCGCAGTTGTCGGGCACCGGCGTCGTGCACATCCAGTCGTCGCACTGCGGGTTACCGTCGAACGGCATGGCGTCGGGGTACGCGGTGGTGGCGTCGTCGACCGCGTCGGTGGGCGCGTCGATCGTCGGCGCGTCGATGCGGGCGTCGCCGTCATCGACGATGTCGTCGCCCTGGCCCGAACCGCCGGGCCCACACGCGGCCATCACGAGAATGAAGGCGCACGTCGCGAGGCGGGAGAAGGAGGTCCGCTGCATCGGGTGGCACTCTACGCACCCCGGCCCCTGCCGTCGAGGTGGTCAGGTGTGCGTCGTGTCACGCTGGCAACGGCGCCCGGACCCCGTCGACGAAGCGGCGCATCCGGGCCGGGAGATCGAGCGCCACGTCGACCCCTGGGAACACCGCCGCATCGACGCCCGAGAGGAAGCGATTGATCCACTCGTTCGACGCCGGGGCGCCGCCGAGCTGTTCCCACATCTCGGCGTAGGCCTTGCCCTGGATGCGCTTGCCCCGCTCGATCAAGTGCGGGGCCTCGATGCCGAGGACGTGGAGATCGCGCTCCATGGCCTTGAGCGAGGCGGTGCTCCAGAAGATGAGGCGGGCCTGGAACCACAGGGTGTCGGCCGTGGCCAGGCCACGCTGGCCCCGCATCAGCGTGGGCAGGAACTGGGTGCCGAGCCCGACGTGGCGGGCCTCGTCCTTCTCGTAGTAGTGGAGCAGGTCGGAGAGCACCGGCTCGACCCGGCTCTCGCGCACCTCGGCGAAGATGGTGAGCGCGATGGTCTCGAGCATGAGCTGCATGCCGAGGATCTTCTGCACCAGCGAGCGTGCGCCCAGCGTCAGGTCGAGCACGCGCTGCGAGTACGGATCGATGCGGGTCGGCGTGTAGCCCAGCGCCCGCAGGTAGTCGTACATGACGTAGAAGTGCCGGGCCTCGTCGTGGGCCTGGGCGGTCGCCGCCATCTTGGCCTCGAGCGGAACGATCTGCTCGGCCAGCTCGGCCGAGATCTTCCAGGCCGCCAGCTCGCCCCACAGGATGATCTCGAACACCCGGCCCAGGGCGGCGGCGTGCTCGGGCGAGACGTTGATGCCGCCGTGCTTCTCGATCAGCTCGCCGAGGACGTCGCGGCCATCCCAGGCCAGATCCTGACCGCGGTGGTAGATGTGGCGCAGCTTGTCCATGCGCCTCGCCTCGTCGGCGCTGCGCGACAGCGAGAACATGTCGAAGGGGATCTTGCTGTTGCGGGATTGCCAGGTGGCGAGCTTCTCGATCATCGGGGACCTCCGGGGAGCAGCGCGGTCACGAGCAGGGACTTGGCGTCGTCGAACGTCTGGCGAACGGCGGCGACGTCGTCCTCGAGGAACAGACGCAGGCCGATACCGTCGAGCACGGCCTGGATGAGCGCGGCCGCGCGCGGCGGCGGCACCGCCAGGTGCTTGACCATGGGGCCGAGGGTGGTCGACAGGCCCTCGACGTAGAGGGCGACGAGCTCGCGATCGAAGGCGCGCAGGCGGTCGCGCACCGCCGGGCTGGTCACGCTCTGTCGCCACAGCTCGATGGCGAACGGGAACTGGGCGCGGGTGAGCACCATCGCCTCCCAGATCTGATCGAGCGCCGCGAACGCGGCGGCGGCCGACGGTGGCGTGGCAGCGACGCGGGCACGGATGGCCCGGGCCACCCGGTGCGACCAGTCCGACTGGAGCTCGATGAGCAGGTGCTCCTTCGACTCGAAGTGGTAGTGCACCAGCGACTTGGCCACGCCCGCAGCGGCCGCGATCTCCTGGAGCGACGCGCCGTGGTAGCCGTCGCGGGTCCACAGATCCTGGGCGGCGCGGAGGATCCTCCGCACCGACTTATTCTGCAGATTCACTGACTTGAACGGTGTAGCAAGCATTAGGACTGGCCGGCCAGTCCTAATGATGGATCCGGCCCGCCCGGGCGTCAAGGCCCGGCTTGGCGATCGATACTCGACCCGTGGGACGGGATCGAAACCGAGGCGGAAGCACGATGTTCCGTCTCGTCGTTCGCAGCCTGCCGGTGCGGATCGCGCTGCACACCCACCGCGACGATGCGACGTTCATCGCCGCCGGCGTGGCCCTGTACCTGCTGCTCGGCCTGGTGCCCACGCTCGCAGCGGTGGTGTCCATCTACGCGCTGGCCGCCGACCCGAACGCCATCGAGCAGCACCTGGCCGGCCTCGATCGCGTCGTTCCCGACGCGGTCTTCGAGCTGATCGTCGACCAGCTCGAGCTGGCGGCCCAGCGCTCGAGCGACGAGCTCGGGCTCGCCGCCGCCGGCTCGGTCCTGATCGCGCTCTACTCGAGCCGGGCCTCGGCCGACGCCATCCTCACCGCGATCGAGCACGTCGACGGCACCCGTCCCCGCTGGACCGGATGGCGCCGGTTCGTGCTCACGCTCGGGCTGGCGCTGGGCGCGCTGGTCGCGCTGGTGACCCTGCTTGCCGTCGTGGTGGCGGTGCCGGCGACCTCGGCGACGCTCGATCGCGACGACCGCAGCTGGCTGTTCACCGTGCGCTGGCCCCTGCTGGTCGCCGTCGGGGTGTCGAGCCTGTCGTCGCTCTACGCCCTGGGCGCGCCGCGACGTCCGTTGCGGCACGTGGTCCCCGGCGCGCTGGCGGCGACCGCGATCGGGCTGGTGGCCTCGTTCGGCGTCTCGTACTACGTCACCGAGCTGGCCGCCTACCGGTCGCTCTACGGCGCCTTCGGCGGCGCCATGATCGTGTTGCTCTGGTTCTACGCGGTGTCGCTGGCCGCGGTGATCGGCGCCGTGGTCAACGCCGAGCTCGCCGCCGGCGCGGAGCCGTGAGACAGGAAACGGGAGACGGGAGACGGGCGACGGGCGACGGTCAATCGAAGGATGTGAGCAGGATGGGACGGAGGGACTCGTCGACGAGTGGCAGGGTCAGGGCCTCGGCGCGGGTGACCCAGCGCCGCTCGCGGGTGCGCGCTGGCATGGGCCCGAGCGCGACCTCGCCCCGCGCTCGCACCGCGAAGACGTGGACGTGCTTGTGCCAGCGCTCGCCGTCGTGCGTGGTGTCGTAGCCGAGCCGACCGAGCGGGCCGGTGACGGCGAGCGGACCGGTGATGCCAGCCTCCTCCGCCAGCTCGCGGCAGGCCGCCTCCGCCGGCAGCTCGTCCCACTCGAGGCCGCCCTTGGCGAGCTCGAAGCCGCTGGCCCGGGTGCGGATCAGCAGCGCGCGCCGCGCGGCGCCGTCGCCGTCGACGAGGATGGCGCCGGCCGAGATCTCGCTCGGCTGGCCGGGCAGGTCGAGGACCAGCGCGCCCAGCAGGCCGCGGCGGCGCGCCTCGCCCTGGAACCACAGCGTGGGCTGGTTGCGGCGCCAGCCGCCGGGGGCGTCGACGCGATCGGCGACCATGAACATGGCGAGCAGGCGCAGATCGACGTCGGCGGTGAGGCGGCGCCAGGCGGCGTCGCCGGGAGCCTGGCCCTTGCGCGCGGCGTTCCACCACGGCAACGACGTGTCGTGCCAGCGCACCAGCGGCCGCAGCACGGCATCGGCGATGCCGCAGGCGTCGAGGATCTCGAGCGAGCGCTCGGGGCGGGCGGTGCCGGTGATCTTGCCGATGTCATGGGCGCGGCCGAGATCCTCGAGCAGGTCGCGGTCGGCGTCGCCGCAGCCGTTGGCGACGGCGAGCGCGGCGGCGCGGGCGGCGACCGCTTCCGAGTGGGTCCAGGCGTCGGCCATGGCGTGGCGACGCGGGTTGAGCCGGACCCGGGCCAGCTCCTGGTAACGCGCGGCGAAGGCCGGGTTGTCGAGGAGGCGGGCGCGCGGCGCAGCGGTGGCGGTGGTCATGAGAGTCGAGGTGTTCATGCCACCGTTGTACGCGCAGCGTGCGGCAACGAGAACGATCGGGTTTGGATGAGCTATCCATCCATACTATAGATGGAACGTGAACTATGAACACCTGCGGTCGTTCGTGGTCTTCGCCGCCCACGGCAACTTCACCCATGCCGCCCGCGAGTTGCACCTGTCGCAGCCGGCGCTGCACGTACAGATCAAGAAGCTGACCGAGGCGGTCGGCCGGCCGCTCTACGTGCGCAGCGGGCGCGGCCTGCGCCTCACTCGCGACGGCGAGCGACTGGCGGCATTCGGGCGCGAGACCCTGGCCCGCGGCGACACCCTGGTCGCCGAGCTACGCGGCGAGCGCGGCGACACCCCGCTGGTGCTGGCCGCCGGCCGCGGCGCCTACCTGCACCTCCTCGCGCCGGCCTTGCGCCGCTTCCACCGCGGCGGCGGGCGACTCCGGCTCGTCGTCGCCGGCGGCGACGACGCCGTCGCGCGAGTGGCCGAGGCCCGCG
>SXJR01000307.1 GCA_005779305.1 Myxococcales bacterium | reverse complement strand
GGTGGCGGCCAGATCGGGACCGGGGCGACGGGCCGCGAGCTGGAGCGCGACCACCGCGTCGGCGGCCGCGCGTGCGTCGCCACCGAACAGCCCGGCCAGCGCAGCCTCGTGCTCGGCCAGCTCGCCCGGTTCGCCGAGCTCGACGTCGGCGGCGCCGGGCAGATCGGCGGCCAGCCGCAGGATGGTCTCGCCGAACTCGTCGGGGACGTAGCGGTTGGCGGCGTGCAGGCCGAGCATCTCGGCGTCGTCGTCCTGCCAGTAGGTGTGGGCCGAGCGAGCCACCCGCTTCGGCTCGTCGGCGCTCCAGGCATCGGCCGACAGGTTCTGCTTGTCGACGAAGCCGCGCAGGCCGAAGCCGCTGCGCAGCTTGCCGAGCAGGTCCCAGCGGGTGCCGGCGGTGACCACGGTGTCGCCGGGCACACCGGCCCAGCGGGTGGTGCCAGCCTCGCGAAACGCCCACTCGAGCTCGGCCTCGCTCGGCACGCGCAGGCCCTCGGGCACCAGCTCGTCGACCGTCGCCGGATCGATCAGCCGCATGGGAGGATCGGCCTCGCGGCCGCCGTCGTCACCTTCACCGTCGCCGGGCGCGGCCGGTGCCTCGCCGCCCACGGCGGCGCGCACCGCCTCGCGATAGGCCGCGCCGGCGCTGCCGTCACCGGCGGAGGCCTCGCCGGCCTCGGGGGGCAGGCCGCAGGTCGCGAGCAGAAACGGCGCCATCTTCACCCACCGCGTCGGCCGGCTGCGATCGACGTCGTAGCCCCACGGCACGCGCTCGGCCTTGCCCCGAGCCGCGGCGGCAGCCACCAGATCGTCGACGGAGAAGCCCATGCGTAGCCAGCCGCCGGGCACGATCACGAAGGTGAGCCCGGTGCGATCGTGGATCAGAGCGCCCAGGCCGTGACGGCCGACGCGCACCGGCCCGGCCCGCCACGGCGAACCCATCGCGGTGGCCAGCTCCTCGAGCACGCCCCGCCGTTCGGGTGCGGGCACGCCGTTCCACAGCGCCAGCGATGCGAAAAGATGCGCCTTCGACACGTTCCCTCCCAAGCGATCCTACGTTGTCGGAGCCGCTACCGGCGCCACGGCCTCGTCCTCCGCGAGCGGTACCTTGTGCGACGAGAGCGTCTTGCGGACGATAGCCCAGACCGCGCCCGCATCGGTGGTGACGTCGTCCCATCGGCCCGGGAAGCGGCCGCAAAACGAAGTCTTCAAGATTTCGGGCAGCGCCCGCTTGCCGTCGTCGGCGAACAGGCGGTGCTTCAGGTAGATGCAGGCCTCGTCGGTGGCGCGCACCGACAGGCTGCCCGGCAGCTCGCCGGCGTGGCGGATGGCGTCGGCGACGGCCACGATGATCTCGAGGTTGCCGGCCGAGATCGTGGGATGGCGCCGGGCCAGGATCTCGACCTCGGCCGGCGGCGGCGGGTACGTCATCTGCAGCGGCGCGAAGCGATCGAGCTGGGCGGCGTCGATGCCGAACGTCCCGGTGAACTCGCGGCCACGGTTGACGGCGGCGATGAACTGCACGTTGTCGGGGATGGGGATGAAGGTGTTGTCGATGGGGTGGAAGACCCGCCGGGTGGCGTCGAGCGCCGGCATGAGCGCGTTGCGCGCGCTCTCCTGGCAACGGTTGAGCTCGTCGAGGAACACCAGGTAGCGGCGCTCGGGGTGGTCGGCGGCCTCCTCGAGCGCGATCAGCACCTCGGTCTTCACGAAGTCGGTGACCGGCGCTCCCGAGCTCGAGGCCCGGACCTGGATCGAGACCAGGAAGTCGCTGGCCTCGACCACGGCGCCGCAGTTGAAGAAGACGAACACCATGCCGAGGCCGTCGGCGATGGCGCGGGCCAGGACGGTCTTGCCGCAGCCCTGGGGCCCATCGAGCAAGATGTTGAGGCCGCTCTCGAGCAGGACCTGGAGCTTCTTGGCCACCAGCGGATCGAGGTAGACGCCTTCGAGGCGGAACGGCGCCGGGCCGACGTACTCGACCTCGATGCGGCCGCGGTCGTCGCGCTCGGGCTTGTGCACGGCGACGACCTTGACCAGGCACGGGATGCCGGCCAGGACCCGCTCGTCATTGGTGAGCACGACCTTGGGCGCGCGCCGACGGTCGAGGTGCGTGGCACGCAACCGGAACGGCGAGTCCTCGCTGGTGTTGGGCCAGAACGTGGCCTCGACCGTGCGCCCCGGGGTCAGCTCGTCGAGCGTCCATTTGCCGGACATGGGCGGCGGTTTTACGACGCCAGCACGCGCCGCGCCAGGTCGGCGATCATGCGACCGAAGCGGGCCACGGCAATGTCGGGGTTGCCGTCGTCGAGGACGACGTAGTGGGGGAAACACACCTCCTCGAGGGGACGGACCGCGACCTGGGCGCAGACCATGCCGCGGCGCCGGGTCAACTCGCGAACCAGGCCGCGCAACGCGGCGACCGAGCACTCGGTCGGCAGGCCGTCGCTGATCATGACCAGCACCTTGGCTCGTTTGATCGAGGCCGCCGCGACCTGGGCCACGTGGAAGAGCGCGGCGGCGTCGTTGTTGCCGCCGTTGGCGACCAGCGCCGTCACCGCGCAGTCGGTCGCGTCGCCGGCGTCGTAGATGACGCTGTCGGTGAAGCCGAAGAAGCGGGCCTCGACCCCGGCCAGCGGCCGCACCGCCTCGGCGATGAGCACGGCGAAGCGGCGGGCGCGCTCGATGTTGTCGGCCGACGACATCGAGCCCGAGCAGTCGATCACCGTGCCCAGGAAGAGGTCGGTCTTGCGCACCGGCGTGCGCGCCACCAGGATGCGCGGATCGTTGCGGGTGACCAGCGCGCGCAGGCGGGTGCGATCGAGCGCGCGGCCGCTGAGCCGGGCCCGCGCCGGCAGCCAGCGCAGGCCCAGATCGTCGAGGAAGGCGCGCAGGCGCACGGCGTGGCGGTTGACCTGGTGGACCAGGAGGCGGTGGGCCGCGGGGTTGGAGCGCATGCGTTCGACCTTCGCGATCTTGTCGAAGCGCTCGCTCTCGTTGACGTTGATGGCCAGCTTGCCGCCGCCGCGGGCGCGGTCGCGACTGCCCTTGTGCTGCTTGGGGTCGAGGATGCGCTCGACCTCCTTCTGCAGCTTGTCGTCCTCGATGCCGGCGCCGAAGACGTCGTCCTCGCGCTCGCCGAAGACCATGCCCTCGGGGCCACCGAACACCGCCGCCACCGCCGCCGCCGAGCCGAACAGATCGGCAAGCGCGCGGGTCAGCTCGTACAGACCTTTCATGTCGAGGCGGCGGATGCCGGTGCAGAGCTCGAGGGCCCGGGCCACGAGCGGATCGCGAGCGCGGTTGCCGAGGCCGAGCCGCAGCGCCCGGCAGAAGCGGGCCAGGGGATGGCCGACCCGGTCGAGCGCGGTCAGCACCGCGCCGCGGCGCAGCCGCACCGCGTCCTCGTCGAAGGCGACGGCGAGATCGGCGCCGATCAGCGCCGGCGCGGCCGAACCGCGCAGGCTGGCCAGCAGCACCGGCACGCTCACCTCCTGGGTCGCGTGCTGGAAGGCGTACGCGCCCAGGCGCTTGAGCCGGTCGCCGTACTCGGGCTCCACGCCGCGCAGGTTGCGCTCGAGGTGCTCGTCGGCGACCAGGTTGAGCAGCGGGAACAAGCCCTCGTCGGTGGCGCGCTTCCAGTAGGTCTGGTTGTCGGCGCCGGCGTGATAGACGTGGTGGCCCAGCTCGTGGAGGATGAGGCCCTCGACGACGTCCTGGCCGTACATCTCGCCGCGCAGGAGCGGCAGCGGCGTGACGAAGATGCGGGCGCTGTCGAGCCGGGTGTGACCGTACTCGCGCTCCTTGCCGGTCATGTGGATCTTGTAGAGCTTGCCGGTCAGCTCGACGCCGCGGCGCACGCCCCAGGCGAAGACCTCGGCGACGTGCTGCAGACGATCGTCGGCGGTGAGCGCGTCGGTGGCGAAGGTCGCGGCGGCGCGGCGGGCGGCCGCGGTCGTACCCTCGAGCAACATGCGGCGGTAGCTCGGCACCAGGATCTCGATCGGCAGGTGCAGCGTGGTGCGGAGCTGGGCCAGGATGGCGAGCAGCCGCTTCTCCGAGCACACGCACGGACCGCCGTCGATGGCGGCGCCGACGATGGCCTCGATCAGCGGGCCGAGCGAGGCCGGCGGCACGGTCTTGGCCCACCCCTCCCAGTCGGTGACGCCCTCGTCGGCGAGCTCACTGACCAGCACCGGCAGGCCCGAGAGATCGGCCCAGGGCGTGGCCAGCCGGCGCGCGACCTGGCGGCGGAGGAGCAGCGGCCGCTCGTCGTCGACGGCGAGGAAGCGGGCGAGCGCGTCGCCGACCTCGGCCGGCTCGGTGCGCTCGAGCAGGATCGCGATCGAGGGCCCGTAGGCGTGGTGGTGGGGCGAGTCGGCCAGCGCGATCGCGCACACCAGCGGATCGGCGACGCGGGTGAGCGTCGCCCAGTCCTGGCGGCGGAACCAGCTGCGCTCGTCGACCACCGGCGTCGACAGCGCCGCCAGCGCGCCCGGCAGCATCGAGGCGTCGCCGGCGGCGCACAGGCCGACGCAGAGGTGGAACTGCCACGACGGCGGCAGCGCGGCGACCCCGGCCAGGGTGCGGGCCGAGGCCAGCGCGGCCGGGCTGTCCCACAGCTCGATGCTGGCCAGGATCGGCAGCGGCGCCGGCAGCGCCTCGATCTCCGCCAGGAGCGCGGCCAGGCGGGCCTGTCCATCGGCGCCGAGCACGACCAGGCGCAGCGCCGCCTCCTCGACCACGGGCGGACGCGCGTCGCGGCACCAGCGGACCAGCGCGTCGAGATCGGTGCTCTGGCGCAGCGTGGCGACGAGCTCGCGCGCCGGCGGCGGTTGACGCTCGACGGGCGGTGGCTCGGGCAGGCCCTCGACGCGCACGATGCGAGCCAGCGAGTCGCGAGTCACCACGTCGGCGTCGGCGGCGCGATCGAGGATGTGCTCGCGCAGTCTGGGCGACATCGCCAGGAGACCGCCCTCGAGCAGGGCGACCAGGAGCCGCGCCGCGTGGCGGCCGTGGACGCCGTCGAGGCGATCGGCGGCGAACCAGGCCAGGGTCGCCGGATCCTCCTTCACCAGGCGCGGGCGATCGCGGTAACGCAGGAACATCGCCAGCTCGGCCAGGCCCTTCCACAGCGTGTGCGACGCGAGCTGCCCGGGCAGCGCGTCGGCGAGCTCGAGCGCGCTGCGCAGGCCGCGTGCGTCCTCGGTCCAGCGCAGGAGCGCGAAGGTGTGCGCCTCCCAGCGGTAGAGGCGGGCGTGGGCCAGCGCCGGCAACTCGACCACGCCCTGCCAGATCGCGGCCGCGGCGTCGAGCTCGTCGTCCCAGTGCGGCCCGCTGCCGGCGTAGCGATCGAGCTGGCGCGCGACCTCCTCGACCGGATCGACCGAGCCGAGCAACGCGGCGCAGGCCATCGGGCTCGGCGTCGCGGTGGCGCGGGCGGCGAGCGCGGCGCACAGACCGGCCGACGGCGCCTCGAGCGCCGGGGCCAGCGCGCGATCGAGCGCAGCGTCGGCGCAGGTGGCGATGGCGTCGCGATGGGCGCGGGCCAGGACCGTGCGCGTGCGCAGCACCGGTGCGTTCACCGTCGGCCGCGACGACGCCGCCCGCAGGATCTCCTCGGCCCAGGCCCGCACCTGAGGGTGGGCGCGGCCGCCGACCGCGCCGGCCAGCGCCAGCTCGCGACTCCACAGGAGGCCCCCGGCCGCGTCGCAGGCCTCGATCAACCGCAGCAGCGACACGTCGTCGAGCTCGGCGACGGCGCCGAGGAAGAGCTTGTCGGCCAGCCTGCGGACCAGCTCGACGGCGAGCGGCGCGCCGAACCCGCTGGCGTCGCCGCCCCGGCCGACCGAAGGGAGGCCTCCCCCGTCCGATCTCAGATCGGGCGAGCCGTCTGCGGCGAGACCGACCGATCGATCAGGACCCGTGACCAGCCTGGTCACGGGTCCCAGCAGCGTCGCGAGGATGGTCGCCACCTGCCCGCGCTCGACGCGCGTCGCCACCGCCTTGCAGACCGCGGCGAGCTGGAGTGGCCCGGCCGTGACGGTGCCGGCGCCGAGGCCGGCGGCGAAGCTGAGGAACGTCGCGTGCCGCGAGCGTCGCGGCAGTTGCTCGACGAAGGCTTCCAGCCGCGCCCCCGGGAAGATCGCCAGCGTCCGCGCCGACAGCGCGATGTGGCGCGCCTCGCTCTGCCGCTCGACCTTGCCCAGCCAGGCCAGCTCGGGCGCCGGCTTCTCCGGTGGCAGTCGGCACAGCTCGTCCCAGCCGCGATCGCCGGCGACCAGCGCCGTCACGATCGCCGCCTCGCCGACCAGGTCGGCGAGCTGCCCGAGCCGGCGGTGGGGCAAGAGCCCGGCCAGCGCCGCTGCCAGCGCCAGGTCCGGCGAGCCATCGTCGCGCCGCATCAGCGGCAACGCCAGCAGGCGCTCGACCTGCGGCACCGTCGGCCGCACCGGCCAGCGGAAGCCGATGAGCCCGTGCACCGCCGCGTCGACGCGATCGCGCGGGAAGCTGGCCGCGCCCAGGAGGCGCGGCTCGAGGGCGACGCAGGCGCCGACCAGCTGCGCAGTCGCCGGCCGCCCCGACGCGTACGACAGCATGGCCGCGGCGGCGCGGCGGGTGATGCGGCGCTGCTTGCGCGGCGTGACCGCCTCGATCACGTGTTCGTAGCTGCGCTCGAGGCCGGCGGCGTCGAGCGCGCTGACCAGGGTGTCGAGGGCGTCGACGCCGGGCGCCACCACCGGCGTGGGCGAGCGCACCGCCTCGTCGAGGTAGTCCTCGACCACCTCCGGCGAGCGACCGTGCTCGGCCTCGAGGAACGCGCGCACGCTGGCGACCGGCGTGCGCAGCACCAGTTCGACGAGGGTGACCGGCGTGATCGATCCGCGGGCGTGGAGATCGAACGCCAGCGACAGCGACTGCTCGGGCCACGGGAACCGGCTGGCGGCCTCGGCGCAGGCCGGATCGCCGCGCAGGTAGGTGGCCAGGCGCGCGGCGTGGTGCGGAAGCTCGAGGGCGAGCGCGGCGCGGCGGACGTCGACGTCGGGATGGAAGAGGGCGTGGGTCAGCCGGTAGGGCGCGTCGCGGCCGGTCTGGCGCAGCGACTCGAGCGCGGCCGCCCGGACCTCCGCATCCGCGTCGTCGAGGGCGGCGACCAGGGCTTCGACCGCCGGCACACCGCGGGCGCCACCGATCGCGGTCAGCGCCGCCGCCCGCAGCGCGGGATCGGGGGCGCCGTCGGCGAGCTGGACCACGTGGGTGAAGAACGGCGCCCGGCGCGCCACCGGCAACTCGGCAAGCGCGCGCAGCTGGGCGGCGGTCACGGTGCCGTCGTGCAGGCTTCGCCACAGCTCGAGATCGCGCATCGGAGCTCGGAGAGCAGAGACTATCGTGGACGCGGAGGCGCCGGCTCAAGAGGTGTCGAACAAAGCCTCGACACCGCTTGTCGATCGGCTTGCCGGCTTCGCCGGCCGCGCCTGTCCGGCATCGTCGCTCGAGGACTCGCGACTTCCGACGTGACGAACCTGCCCCGAGCGGCAGGATTCGACAGGTCTTCACCGGGCGTCGCGGATCGACTGCTGCCGCGCGAGACCGCTCACTCCTCCCGGTGCTCGGCGCGCGCACGGGGCCGCGCGCACCTCGCGATGGAGGCACGTGATCGATCTCGGGCGACGCCCGATCCAGGGTCGAGGCCGCCGTCAGGCGCACGCGGAATCCCCACCCGTGAGGGAGGAGAACCTCGTGCGAGACGACCAGCCTCGATGTCGATGGCGCGAGACGTTGCGGGTCGGCGGAGACCGCCGACGCCGGCCCGAAGGCACCACTGGTGGAAGTTGGCGCGGTGCCGGGCGACGCGCCCGACTGCTCCCACCGGAGGAGCCGTCGCGCGAGCGCGTCAGGACATCAGGCCCTGGACCGGGATGCGGACGAACCGCGACGCTCGGTCAGGCTCAGACGCTGATATGTGCGCGTTGGGTACATGCAGTCACGATAGACCCCCGGCCCCAGATCACTGGCAGTGGCCAGTGAAACGCATCAGTACCAGACGCGATCTACGTCGACAAGGAGAAACCGATCAGCCGTGATAGACGCGCGACGCGACTACCCGCCCGTCCTCGATGTCGAAGGCCTCCGCGATCGGCATGGCCGGACCATCGGGCGCGTGCCGCACGTACTCGATCACCACGCGATCGGGCTGGGCGGTGATGGTCGCGGCCTCGTAGCGCAGCCCGGGCAGGCGCGCGACCGCGCCCGCCCACCAGGCACGGATCGCCTCCCGTCCCACGACCTTGCCGCCGGTCTCGGGGTGGAGGACGCGAATCTTGGGTGAGCTGTGGGTCGCGTGCTCGGCGTAGAGCGCGATCAGGGCCGGCACGTCGTGACGGTTGAACGCATCGAGCCAGGCCACCGCGATGTCGTGAGACGTCAGCATGGTCCGAGCGTACTTCCCGGAACCCCCGCCGGCCATCTAGTGTCCCACCTGGGGGGAGAGAACATGAACGCTCGATTCGCGCTCGTCGTGCTGGCGCTGGCCGGCTGCCAGACCGGTGTACCCAGGGGTGGCGGCACGCAGGCCGACACCGTCGCCGGCAAGGGCCGGGTCACGCCCATGCACATGGTGGTCGCCGCGTCGGTGCAGCTGACACCCGTCGACGCGGCGGCGCCGTTCACGCTCACCGCGTCGGACGGCAGCGGCCTCCTGCTCTCCCGCCTCGACGCGCGCGCCGTGGTCGAGGGGCCGCTCGCGTTCACCGAGCTCCACCTCTACTTCCACAACCCCGAGGACCGCACCCGCGAGGGCACGTTCACGATCACGCTGCCGCCGGGCGCCGCGATCTCGCGCTTCGCCATGGAGAACGCCGGCGAGTGGCAGGAGGCCGAGGTCGTCGAGAAGAAGCTGGCCCGCCGCGCCTATGACGACTTCCTCCACCGCCGCCAGGATCCGGCGCTGCTCGAGAAGGCCGCCGGCAACCAGTTCAGCGCCCGCGTCTTCCCCATCGCGGCCAAGCAGAACAAACACCTGGTGCTGTCGTTCTCGCAGGAGCTCGGAGGCCAGGCCTACACCCTGCCCTTGCGCGGCCTGCCCAAGACCGAGCAGGTCGACGTCACGCTCCTCGCCACCACCGCCGACGGCCGGCCTGCCAACCAGGCACTCAACCAGAAGGACTGGCAGCCCGATCGCGACTTCGTCGCCGCCGCGCCGCCGGCGGCCGCGGCCGTGCCCGCCGGCGACCTCGTCGCCGGCACGTTCGCCTTCCCCGGCGGCGTCGCCGCCGCGGCGCCCGCCGATCCGCCGCGCCAGCTCACGCTGCTGGTCGACACCAGCGCCTCGCGCGCCCTCGGCTTCAAGGCCTACGTGGCCAGCGTGCGCGCGTTGATCAGCGGGCTGCGCACGACCTACGGCGATCCGATCGCCGTACGTGTGGTCGCCTTCGATCAGGACACCCAGGTCGTCTTCGATGGCTTCGCCGCCGACTACGGCGAGACCCAGGACGCCACGCTCCTGGCCCGCGGCGCGGCCGGCGCGTCCAACCTGGTCCAGGCCATCGAGTCACTGTCGACGTCGCGGCCGCTCTCGCTCCGCCGCGTCGTGGTGATCACCGACGCCGTGGTCACCGCCGGACCCGAAACCCCGGCGCTGGTCGCCGCCATCAAGCAGCTGCCCGCCGATCGCCTCGACGTCGTGCTCGCCGGCGGCATCCGCGACGAGCGCCTCGCGGCGACGATGGTGCGCGCCGGCCTGCCCCACGCCGGCGACGTGCACGACCTCGATCGCGGCATCGACGGCGTGGTCGCCGGCC
>SXJR01000306.1 GCA_005779305.1 Myxococcales bacterium | reverse complement strand
GCCTTCCCCGAGCTGCAGGCGGCGGCCGCCGCCGCGCTGGGCGCGCTGGGCAAGGCCTGCCCGCGCGACTCGATCGCGCTCCTGCGCGCGCTGGCCCAGAGCGAGCAGCGCGCGGTGTCGCTCGCGGCCCGCCGGGCCATCGAGACCTGCGCCAAGTAGCGGCTAGCGATCGGCCACGCCGGCATCGACCGCGACGCCGGCGTCGACCGGCATCGGAATCCCTGCATCGGGCGGCGGTTCCGGTGGCGGATCGACGATCTCGAAGGTGCGTTGCCCCACGAGCTGTCCACCGACCGTCTCGGTCACGCACGACCACCTTCCACCCGGATCCTCGGGGAGCTTGGTGAGCTCGCTGCGGTACACCACGCCCTCACCATCACAATTCAGCTGCACCGGCGTCACCCGCGCGACCGTACGTCCGCGATGCCGCCAGACGTGGACCACGTCCTCCTTCACCCCGCCGGGCTCGACCAGGAGCGATCCGCAGCGCAGGTGATCGAGCTGGTTCTTGCGCAGCACGTGCTTCGACGGCGGCAGACACTCGTAGCTGCTGAACGTGCCGTGACCCACCGCCGACTCGGTCATGGCCAGCGGTGCCGGCGGGATCGCAGCACGGCCGTAGGCGACCGCGGCGAACAGCCCCAGCGTGGTGCCGGCGGTGATCACGATGCCCTGGAACGAGAGCACCGAGCGCACCGAGAAGGTGAGCAGCGCCACCGCCACCGGCGTGGCCCCGGCCGCGATCATCAGGCCGGTGAGGTGGGTGAAGCCGAACACCAGCGGCAGGATCACGTTGAGCACGCCGAACATGGCCAGGCCGTACATCGCCGCCGCCAGCCAGCGCCGCTCCATGATCACGTTGTCGAACACCAGATCCATGGTCGAGATGACCGCGCACGCCAGGAGCACCGGCGCCATCCACCAGTTGAACGAGGTCAACGACCAGGTCGCGCTCGAGGCGTAGAGCGGCACCAGGAAGAAGAACATCTGCTGGTAGAGCTGCTTGATGACGTAGTTGGTGCCGAGGCGGACGCCCTTCTTGAGGACGTTTTCGTGCTCGCTGCGGTTGGCGGGCCCGACGATGAAGCGCAGGGCGACGAACATCAGCAGCCACGACAGCATCAGGACCAGCAGCACCTTGTCGGCGTAGGCCAGGCCCTTGCGCGCGAACAGCATCACGCCCACGCCGAACGACAGCGCGAACAGGCTGTGGAACCACCAGATCTTGCGAACGATACGCGCCAGGCGGCCCGGGGGCGGCCGGGGCGCGCCGTCCGCCGGCTCAGCCTTGTCGTGCGGCATCGGCGACCAGCTCGCGGATGCGCTCGACGGCGAGCTCGATGCGCGCCATCGGCGGGCCGAACGAGAAGCGGAGGTGGCGGCGGAAGCGGGCCGAGGCGTTCTGGGCCCGGCCGCCGCGGCGCTTGCCGGGATCGACGTCGAAGAAGTCGCCGGGCACCGTGATCACCTGCTTGTCGAGCGCGGCCCGGAAGAAGCTCATGCCGTCGTTGATGGTCGGCGGCAGGTTCTTGGCCGAGGCCCACACGTAGAAGGTGCCCTCGGGCGGCAGATCGACGGTGAAGCCGACGTCGCGCAGGCCGTCGAGCAGCTTCTGGCGCTTCTTGCCGAACTCGGCGCGGATGGCCTTGGTCTCGGCCAGGGTCGACTCGGGATCGAGCAGGCCGACCGCGGCGCGCTGCAGGGGCCGCGAGCCGCCGCCATCGAGAAACGAGCCGGCCGAGGTGATGGCCTCGACGATCTTCTTGGGGGCGACGGTCCAGGTGACGCGCCAGCCCGGGTAGCGCCAGTTCTTGGTCAGGCCGTCGAGGATCACCACCGGATCGCGATCGACGTCCTCGACGAAGCGGGCGGCGGTCGAGATGCCGCCCTGGGCGGCGAGATCGGGCCGCCACACGTAGTGCGAGTAGAACTCGTCGAGGATGAGCGAGCAGTCGAGCTCGCGCGCGACCGAGATCCACTCGGCCAGCTCGTCGCCACCGATGACCTTGCCGGTCGGATTGGACGGGTTCGACAGCAGCACCGCCGACATGCCGCGGCCCAGGATCTCGCGGCGCAGATCGGCGGCCGAGAAGGCGTAGCCGCGCTCGCTCTCGAGCAGGATGGGGATGGGTGAGAACAGGCGGAAGACGCTGAGCAGCTCCTCGTACGCCGTGTAGTCGGGGAGGAAGTGGCCGAGGTTGATGTTGCCGAGCGCGGCGGCGACGCGGGTGAGCGCGGCGCGGCCGCCGCCCGAGATGGCGACGTTCTCGGCCGAGTACTGCGACGGCATGCCGCGGCGGAACAGCCGGTTGTAGAGCGACGCGATGGCCTCGCGCAGCTCCCAGATCCCGCCCACCGGCGCATACTCCTGATCGAGCGGATCGATGGTGATGGCCTCGCGGCGCGGCGGCGCGCCGGGCAAGCCCTCGGCCTCAGGCATGCCCTGGCCGAGGTTGCACCAGTCGGGCGCGGCCGGATCGAAACCGCGGCGCTTCGCCTCGGTGGTGACGAAGATGACGCCGGTGCGAGGCACCTCGCGGAACGCGGCGAACGTGGGCTCGGGGTCCGCCGCAGGTCCCGGCGGCGCCGCAGCCGCGGCGGCAGCGGGCGCAGGAGCCACCGGTACCAGCGTGGGTGTGGAGCGAGGACCCGAGGACGACGTCGACATTTCGCTAGTCCTACCATACCCCCGCCGTGAACCATGTTCTTGCCCACTCCCTCCCGGGGTGGTCCCATGTCGGTGTGCGGGTCGTCGTCGTCTACGGAGTGCTCGGGCTCATGGCCGCGGCGTGCCATCACGGACCGGCGCGTTCGGTCCCCAGCCTCAGCTTCTGTCGCCAGCTGATCCCGGTCAACGCGCGATCGGTGAGCTGCGACGCCGCGGTCACCGACCTGGCGCCGCTGGTCGGCCTGACCCACCTCGAAGAGCTCGTCATCCACTCGAGCGTGCTCGAAGATCTCACGCCGCTCGCCGGCCTCACCCGCCTGCGCCTCCTCGAGGTCCCCCACTCGCGCGTGCGCGACATCGCACCGCTCCTGCGACTGCCCCGGCTCGAGCGCGTCAACCTGAGCGGGACCGAGGTGTCCCACGACCAGGTCGAGGAGCTGATCCACCACGTGCCGGCGTGTCGCGTGCTCACCGAGGTGTGGATCGAACCGTAGCCGCCGCGGCGGCGGAACCGCGACGCCGTGCCGTGCTAGCGTCCGTCCGTGCCGACCTTCGCCGATGTCCACGGACAGGACCGCGCCGTCGGTGTCCTGCGCGCGGCGCTGGCCCATCGCCGGCTGCACCACGCCCTCCTGTTCGCCGGGCCGGGCGGGGTCGGCAAGCGCACCGCCGCGCTGGCCCTGGCCTCGGCGCTCAACTGCGAGACCGCGCCCGGTGAGGGCTGCGCCACCTGCGCGACCTGCACCCGCATCACCGACGGCATCCACCCCGACGTGATCACCCTCGCCCGCGAGGGCGCCGCCCAGATCGTGCCGATCGAGACCGTGCGCACCCAGGTCATCGCCGCGGTCGGGCTGCCGCCCCACGAGGCGCGCGAGCGGGTGTTCCTGATCGACGAGGCCACCGCGCTCCAGCCGGCGGCCGCCAACTCGCTGCTCAAGACCCTCGAGGAGCCGCCAGCGCGGACCCGCTTCATCCTGATGACGGTCGCGCCCGATCAGCTGCTGCCCACCATCCGGAGCCGCTGCCAGCGGGTGGCGTTCGCGCCGCTGGGCGCGGCGGCGCGGCGCGCGGTCGGCGGCGGTGAGGCCGATCCGATCGCCAACGCCGCCGAGGCGTTCATCGCCGCCGTCGACCGCGGCCCCGGCGCGCCCGGCGCCGCCATCGGCCTGGCCCAGGGCGCCGGAGAGAACAAGCTCGACGCAGCCGCCGTGATCGAGCTCGCCGCGGTCGAGTTGCACGCCCGCGCGCGTGCATCCGCCGAGGCTGGCGACATCGCCGCCGCCCGCCTGGCCAGCGAGCGCGCCAGCATCCTGCTCGCCGCCCACATGGCGGTGAACGTCCACCACGGCCACGGCGCCGTCTCGCTCGAGGCGCTCGCGTTGCGGCTGCAACGAGGTGGACAGTGACCGGCGACGAGGGTGAACGTCGTCGCCGCCGTCGTCGCCGCCCTGGTGGCGGAGGCGGTGATCGGCCGGCCGAGGGGCAGTTGCAACAGCCGCAGCCGCAACCGCGGCCGCACCCGCAGCCGCAGCCACAACCGCAGCCGCAGCCGCAGCCAGGGCGGCAACCCCAGCAAGGGCGGCAACCCCAGCAAGGGCGGCAGCCCCAGCAAGGGCGGCAGCCCCAGCAAGGGCGGCAACCGCAGCCGCAACGGCAACAACAGCCGCAACGACAACCCCAGCAAGGGCGGCCGCAACGTCCCGGTCGTCCCGAGCCGGCCGAGCGCGAGCGAGGCCGTGTCGAAGGACGCACTCCACCCGAGCCGCAGCGCCCCGCCGTGGATCACGCCTGGGACGACGAGTCGCACACCGCCAGCGCCAGCACCAGCACCCAGGTCGCCCCCCCGCCGCCCGACGACGACGACTCACCCGCCCCCGCCATCACGCTCGCCCCCGATCTCCCCACCGAGCCCATCGCCGACGATCCCGATCCCACCAGCGCCGACGTCACCGACGTCCCGCTCTCCGCGCTGGGTGACGTCGTCGCCACCGTGGCCGGCGTCCGCCTCGTCCCCACCGGCAAGATCTACTGGTGCGACGCCGATCGCGGCAACTACCGGGTCGGCGACCTCGTCGTCGTCGAGAGCGATCGCTCGCAGCGCCTCGCCACCGTCGCGGTCGCGCCCCAGCGTCGCGGCGCCAGCGAGCGCCCGGCCCGCATCGTCCTGCGCAAGGCCGACGACAGCGACCGAGCCGCCCGGACCCGCGAGCACGACCACGCCGCCGCGGTCCTCCGCCAGGCCAAGGACAAGCTGCGCGCGCTCGGCCTGCCGGCCAAGATCTTCCGCGTCGAGTACACCCAACCGCCGTCGCCGGCCGGCCGTGGCGGCAAGCTGAACCTCTACTTCACCAGCGAAGAGCGCGTCGAGCTGCGCGACCTGCTCCGCGACCTCGGCAACGCCACCGGCGCGCGCATCGAGCTGCGCCAGGTCGGCGTGCGCGACGAGGCCAAGCACGTCGGCGGCATCGGCAGCTGCGGCCTCGAGCTGTGCTGTTCGACCTGGTTGCCCGACTTCGTGCCGGTGTCGATCAAGATGGCCAAGGATCAGGGGCTGGTCCTCAACCCGACCAAGGTGAACGGACAGTGCGGGCGCCTGAAGTGCTGTCTGGTCTACGAACAGGCCACCTACGCCGAGATGCGCAAGGGCCTGCCCAAGCTGGGCAAGCGGGTCGTCACCGCCACCGGCGAGGGCCGCGTGGTCGAGGTCGACGTCTTGCGCCAGCGTGTGCGCGTGGCATACGGACCGGGGGAGAGCGTGGTGATGCCGGCGTCGGAGGTGAAGCCCTTGTTCCCGGCCCAGCAGGCCGGGCACCACGAGCCCGACCACGATCCCGATCCTGATCCCGATCCCGAGCCCGAGCCCGAGCCCGATCCCGAGCCCCCACCGCCATGACCCGTCCCTTCTACGTCACCACCCCCATCTACTACGTCAACGACGTCCCTCACCTGGGCCACGCCTACACGACGATCGTCGCCGACACGCTCGCGCGCTTCCATCACATGTGCGGCGATGACGCGCGGTTCCTGACCGGCACCGACGAGCACGGCCAGAAGATCGTCGAGGCCGCCGAGAAACGCGGCCTCTCACCGCAGGCGTTGACCGATCAGGTCGCGCCGCGCTTCCGCGAGACCTGGGTCGATCTCGGCATGCGCTTCGACGACGCGGCAGAGACCCACGGCTTCGCCCGCGACTTCATCCGCACCACCGAGGATCGCCACAAGCAGGTCGCCCGCGCCCTGTGGAGCAAGATCCAGGAGAAGAACCCCGACGACCTCTACCTGGCCACCTACGAGGGCTGGTACTGCGTCGGCTGCGAGGCCTTCTACACCGAGAGCCAGCTCAAGAAGGACGGCGGCGGGGAGTGGGTGTGCCCGACCCACGAGCGTCCGGTGTCGTGGGTGGCCAAGGAGACCTCGTACTTCTTCCGCCTCTCGAAGTACGGCGACGCGCTGGCCGAGCACATCGAGAAACACCCGCACTTCATCCAGCCCGAGCAGTACAAGAACGAGGTCCTCGGCTTCCTGCGCGGTGGCCTGCGCGATCTGTCCGTCTCCCGGACGAGCTTTTCGTGGGGCATCCCCGTGCCCGAAGATCCGAAGCATCCCGGCGAGGCGGCCAGGCACGTCATGTACGTGTGGTTCGACGCGCTCACCAACTACCTGTCGGCGCTCGGCGATCCGTTCGATGCCGAGCGTGGGCCCGACGTGGTGCGCTACTGGAAGAGCGCGGTCCACACCATCGGCAAGGACATCCTGCGCTTCCACGCCGTCTACTGGCCGGCCTTCCTGCTCTCGGCCGGCCTGCCCCTGCCCCGCATGATCCTCTGCCACGGCTGGTGGGCCATCGGCGGCCGCAAGATCTCGAAGTCGATCCCGGCCACGCGCGTGGCGCCGGTCGCCCTCGCCCACGATCTGGCCGGCTCCTCGTCGGTGCCGGCCACCGGCATCGACGCGCTCCGCTACTTCCTCCTGCGCGAGACCCCGCTCGGCAACGACGGCGACCTGATCTACGAGGGCCTGATCGAGCGCTACAACGCCGACCTCGCCAACGATGTCGGCAACCTCATCAACCGCAGCCTGACCATGCTGGTGCGCTTCGGCGGCGGCGGCATCGGCGCCCGCGACGCGGCGCTGGCCACCACCGGCCCGCACGCCAGCCTGGCCCGGGTCGCCGCCGAGGCCGCCCGCGACGCCCGCATGTCGTTCGAGAACTTCGCGCCCTCGCGCGCGCTCGAGGCGATCTGGCGGCTGGTGCGCGAGGCCAACGCCTACATCGCCGCGACCGAGCCGTGGACGCTGGCCAAGGATCCGGCTCGCAAACCCGAGCTCGATCACGTCCTGCACACGCTGACCGCCGCCCTGTGGTGGACCCGCCTCCTCGTCGCCCCGGTCCTGCCCGCCACCGCCGCCGCCGTCGACGGCTGGCTCGGCGCCGGCCTCGCCGAGCGCGACGCCCGCTGGCCCGCCGAGGACGCCTTCGGCACCGACCTCCCCGCCCTCTCGCCCCAGGCCGCGACCCCGCTCTTCCCCCGCATCGACGAAAAACGCGCCGCCTTGTTGCTCGAGAAGTGGCTCCCTCCCGAATCGACAGTCTCGAGTCCGACTGCCCCATCCGTTCGTCCTCAGCCCACCGTTCGTCCTGAGCCGGCCGGAGCGCAAGCGGCGGCCGTGTCAAAGGACGCATTCACCCCCGCCCCCCTCGCCCCGACCATCGCCTACGACGACTTCGCCAAGCTCGACCTCCGGGTCGGCCTCGTCGTCGCCGCCCGCGCCGTCCCCAAGGCCAAGAAGCTGCTCGAGCTCACCGTCGATCTCGGCGAAGGCCGCCACCGCACCATCCTCGCCGGCATCGCCGAGGCCTTCGCCCCTGACACCCTCGTCAACCGCCGCGTCCTGGTCGTCGCCAACCTCGCCCCGCGCGAGATGCGCGGCCTCACCAGCGAGGGCATGATCCTAGCCGCCGGCGACGACGCCATCCTCGCCCTCGCCACCGTCGACGCCGACGCGCCGCCCGGCACCCGCGTCAAGTAGCGGTCATTCGCCAGACGTGAAGGTGAACGCGCCCGGCAGGGTGATCTCCTGGCCCGACTCGAAGATCACGAGCACGTCGACCTTCTGACCCGGCTTGCCGCCCGGCGCCTTGGCGATGATCTCGGTCGCGCCCACGCGCACGATCTCGGCCTGGGCGATGCCGACGTAGACCTTCACCGAGCTCGAGGCGGGCAAGTTCTCGACGCCGATCGAGATCAGCGCGCCGCCGTCGGCAGCGCCGGTCACCGGCTCGAGCCCGGTGATGCGCAGCGCCTTGCTCGGCGCGTCCGGCTCGGCCGGCGCGGCCAGCGCCGGGTCCGGCGCCGAGGCGGCCGGCGGCGATGGCGATGATGATGACGACGACGATCCGCCGCAGGCAGCGGCGAGGGCGAGGGCCACACAAGCAAACGAGCGCATGCGCCCCATCATGCCTCACGGCTCGGTCACGCAGGCGTCGGAGCAGCCGTCGCCGTTGACGTGGCCGTCATCGCACTGCTCGACGCCGGCTTGCACGAAACCGTCGGTGCAATACGCGCCGCGGCAGTTCACGCAGTCGTCCGTATCGACCGTGTTGTTGTCGTCGCACCGCTGCAGCCGTGATTGGCTGGCCGTGACGTCAGCGCGCCATCTTCGCCACGACTTGCCGGGCTTCGAGCGGCATGGCCTCGAACAGGACCCCGATGCCGCGCGGCAGCGGCACCGGATCACCCAGCGCGTCGGGGATCTCGCAGTCGGTCTCGCGGGACCACAGCACCCAGCCGACCGCGTCGACCGAGCCGTACGCGGGCAGCTCGAAGCCGACGCGCACGCGGGCCAAGAGCGGCAGCGGCTCGCAGCCGATGAAGGCGCCGTTGGTGGACAGGTCGCGGATGAAGCCGGGCTGGATGCGACCGATCGACGTGGTGTCGGGCGCCACCCGCCGGTACACCGCCTCGACCGCCGGGTGAAGCGCCACCGTGGGTTGACCGACCGACTCGATCACGCACGGCAGGTTGACGGCGACGCGGCGGGCTCGGCGGTGCTCGCGAGACATGTCGGCGGATCATACCGCGGGGGCAGCCGTATTGCGCGATCCGGGCTAGGCTGGCCGGGTGACCGCACCGGCGCGCTTCCGTTTTCGCCCGCGCTTCCGCGCGCTCGCGGCGCTGGCCATGGTCCTGGGCGTGGCCCTGGGTGGGTTCGGGCTGTTCGCCGGCGGCGCGGCGTCGACGGCGCTCGTGGTGATCGGGCTGGGCGGCGCGGCGCTGGGCGGTCTGTACCTGGGATCGCCGGCCTGGCGGATCGAGGTGCTCGTCGACGACGACGGTCTCGAGGTCCTGGCCGCGGGTGATCGCCGCTTCCGCTTGCTCTGGGCCGACATCACCCACGTCATTGCCTCGCCGACCACCGAGACCTGTTTCGTCGACGGCGGCGCCCCCGAACGCAGCCTGCTCGTCCCCGGCGACGGCGCGCCCGCGCCCTACGCCATCGACGACGCGCCCGCCCTCTACCGCGCCATCGTCGCGCGCACACCTCGTGATCGCGTGCGCGAGGTGTCGCTTCTCGAAACGGCCCGCTCGACCGCCCCCACGCCGTCGTAGCCCGACCCAGGATCACCGCCGTGTCACTGCTCTTCCCCAGCCGGGTCATCACCGTCGACGCGGCGTTGCGCGATCTGACCGGCGGCTCCCACAAGGCGCGGGTCGCCGCCGCCCAGGCGCTCGGCGACGTCGCCGCCGAGGATCGCGCGCGGGTGTTGCCCGCGCTGTGCGCCGCCCTCGACGACGATCTGGCGGCGGTGCGGGCCGAGGCCGCGGCGTCGCTGGGCGAGGTCGCCGCCGGCG
>SXJR01000305.1 GCA_005779305.1 Myxococcales bacterium | reverse complement strand
CTCGCGAGCACCGAGCCGACACTTGGAAGCACCAATGCCGGTCAGACAGGAGAGCCGATCGTCCACGTCCACGTCCACGTCCACCACGGCGGGTGCGAAGGTCTGGAGACTGGTGGTCGCGGAGTGGGCACGAGGAGTGATGCAGGGGAAGGACCCGGCAATGCCGGCGATGGAGCGGGTGATGGCGGATCTGGTGCGCCGGGCGGGGTTGAGCGTCGATGGTGGGCGGGCGTTGATGCTCCTCTACGGTGCGTGGGTGGCGGGCGAGCCGAGGGTGGCGCTGGCGGTCGCGGCGCGCACGGTGGCGTGGGACGAAGTGGCCGGCAGTGGGAGCCTGCCGCGGGCCGGATTGACCGAGGTGGTGGATGGCAGGGTGCGAGTGAGGAGCGTGGTCGCACGCTTCCTCGACGGCGCGACGGTGGAGCGGGTGCGGGTGCACGGATCGACGCCGCGCCCGGATGTGGCGCCGGGACGCCAGCTCGCACCGGTGTCGCCCGACCTGCCGGTGATGACCAGTGCCCGCGGCCTGGCCGAGCGCATGGGCGCCGCCGCGATCGTGGACGAGGTCCGCGCCCGGAGCGCCGCCGAGCTGGCCGACGCGATCGACGAGGCCTGGCTCCGCGGGTTACCGGTGGTCGCGGTGCCGGGCGCCGACCTCGACGCCCAGCGCCTGGCGGCGGCGCCGCTGCGCGCCGATCACGCGCTGGTGATCGTCTGGCCCGACGAGGCCGCGCCGGTCGCGCTCGAAGAGCTGCCGCGCATCGAGTCCTGAGTGGTCTGGCCGACGAGGGCATCGGCGAGGCTCGGGCCATCGAGGCCGACCAGGCCGAGGCGGGCGAGCCGCGCATGCGGGGCCCGAAGATCCTCGTCGCCCCACACGCCGAAGGCCCGGGCGACCTCGGTCGGACGCGCTGAGCCGGCCGGTGAGACGCGGACCCGCACGCGGAGAAGCGCGGTCTCGTCCCAGCCCAGGGCCGTGGTCAGCCGCGCCGCAGCCGGGCCGTCGATCACCGACGCGTCCTCGACCAAGGCCCGGACGTCGATGGTGCGCTGGTCGCGGGCGACGGGCGCTTCGCTGCGGGCGAGGAACGCTGCGACCAGACGGGCCAGGCGGGCTCCGTCGTGACGCATGCCGTCCGGCGCCGGCTGCACCAGCAACTCGGAGGCGGTGACCAGCTTGCCCAGGCCCTGGCTGCCCGGTGGCACCACCACGCCGGCGGTGATGGCCAGACCCTCGGGGCAGACCGCGCCCAGCCGCGCCACCACCTCGTCGGCGGTGAGGGCCACGCCGCCGACGTGCTCGAGATCGACGTCGATCACCTCGCTGAAGCTGGGCACGCCCAGTGACAGCGCGGGGCCGAAGGTCATCCGGGGTTTGGGCGAGAAGCCGCGCGACATACACAGCGGCAGCTGGGCCCGGCGGAAGCTGCGGCCCAGGAGCCGGCCCACGTCGAGGTGGCCCAGGAACGCGGTGCGGCCGAGCTTGGTGTAGCGCAGGCGGTAGGTGGCGTAGGGCGCGTCGGAGCCGTGGTGGCCGGCCATCCGTACGCGCTCGGCGCGGCGGGCGTCGCGCCCGGTCGCGGCCCGGGTCTCGCGCACGCGGGGGGTCTCGGCGCCGAGCACGCGCAGCGCCACCAGACGATCGTCGCGCATCTTGGTCAGGTCGCAGGCGACGCCGCAGTCGTAGCAGACCAGCTTGCGGCGATCGGGCTCGGCCTCGGCGAGGTTGGTGTGGTGCAACAGCATGCCGAAGACCTTGCCGCACGGCGGCGACGACCGACTCTTGAGCGCCTTGCGGTACTCCTTGAGCAGGAAGCCGTCCTCGAGCCCGACGTCGATGTGATCCCACGGCAGGCGCGCCGTCACCGGCCGCGTGCCCAGGTACGCCGGCAGGTCGACGCCGTGGGCCTCGAAGACCGCGTGCCAGCGCTCCTCGTCGAAGACCTCTTCCCAGCCGTCGAAGCGGGCGCCGCGGCGCCAGGCGTCCTCGATCACCGGCGCCAGCCGGCGGTCGCCGCGGGCCATCACGCCCTCGACCCAGGAGATGCCGCTGTCGTGGTACTTGAGCCGCAGGTTGCGCTGGCTGACCGTGGCGCGCAGGAGGCCCTGCTTGCGCTGGATCTCGGCCAGCGGATCCTGCGCGCACCACTGCAGCGGCGTGTGCGGTTTGGGCACGTGCGACGAGACCGAGACCGTGACCTCGGCCTGGGTGCCGTTGCCGCCGCCGAGCGCCTTCTTGCCGACCGCCAGCATGCGCTCGCCGGTCTCGACGATGCCGTGCACGTCGGCGTCCTCCTCGGTGGGGAGGCCGATCATGAAGTAGAGCTTCACCCGGTGCCAGCCGCGCTCGAAGACCTTGCGCGCGCTCTCCTCGATGTGCGCCTCGGTGACGTTCTTGTTCACCACGTCGCGCATGCGCTGGGTGCCGGCCTCGGGCGCAAACGTCAGGCCGCTGATGCGGGTCTCGGCCAGCTCGTCGAGGATCTCGTCGGAGAGGCCGTAGGCGCGCAGGCTGGCCACCGACATCGACACGCCGCGCTTCTTGAGCTCGCCGGCCAGCATGGTCACCAGCGGCGAGATGCTCGAGAAGTCCGCGGTCGACAGGCAGGTCAGCCCGGTCTCCTCGTAGCCGGCCTTGTCGACGCCGCCGAGCACGCTGGCCACGATGCTGTCGGGGCTGCGCTCGCGCACCGGCCGGTAGATCATGCCGGCCTGGCAGAAGCGACAACCCTCGGTGCAGCCGCGGGCGATCTCGACCGACGCGCGCTCGAACACCGCCTCGGCGTAGGGCACCGGCGTGTCGGACGGGAACGGGTAGGCGTCGAGGTCGGCGACCATGGCGCGCTTGACGCGGACCGGGGCGCGGGGATCGAGCGGCGCGCCGATCACGGTCATGCCGGTGTCGGGGCAGACCACGGTCTCGTAGAGCGCCGGCACGTAGATCGGGAACATCGAGGCCAGCTCGGCGAGGGCGTCGAGGCGGGTGCGCTCGCCGCGGGCGATGGCGCGGCGGCGCTCGGCCCACGCCAGGACCAGCGCCGGCAGGAGCTCCTCACCCTCGCCGATGAAAGCAGCGTCGAGGAACGGGGCCATGGGCTCGCAGTGCGACGCGACCGGGCCACCGCCCAGCACCAGCGGCGCGTCGGGCGCACGATCGGCGGCGTGGAGCGGCACGCCGCCGAGATCGAGCAGCGTCAGGGCGTTGGTGAAGGTCAGCTCGTACTGGAATGAAACGCCGACCACGTCGAAGCCGGCGAGCGGCGTCTGCGACTCGAGCGACACCAGCGGCAGGCCGCGGGCCCGCAGCTCGGCTTCCATGTCGAGCCACGGCGTGAAGGCGCGCTCGCAGGCGATGCGCGGGTGCTTGTTGAGCAGGCTGTAGAGGATCTTGGTCCCGAGGTGGGACATCCCGATGTCGTAGACGTCGGGGAACGCCAGCACGATGCGCGCGTCGACCGTGGCCGGGTCTTTGTGGACCGACTGGTACTCGCCACCCAGGTAGCGGGCGGGCTTGTTCACGCGGTCGACGAAGTCGGCGTAGATGTGGCGCATGGCTGGCGACGGCCTCGGGGCGGGAGCCATCACGTGTAGCCCATCGGACCGGCCGGCGCTACCCTCCCCTGATGAAGTGGCTCGGCCTGATGGTCCTTCCCTTGGTTGTCCCGGCGCTGGCCTGCAAGAAGGAAGAACCCCCCGCCCAGGCCCCGAAGCAGCCGCCGGCCGTCATCTACGGCGAGACCGCCGCCGCCGAGGACCCGGCCAACCTGCCGGCGGCCGGTGAGGCCCCACCTCCCGTCGAGGTTGGCGGTAACCTCGCGCCCATGTGGACCACTCCTCTCCATACGCTCCAGGGCAAGCCCACCACCCTGGCCGCGTTCAAGGGCAAGGCGATCCTCCTGGTCAACGTGGCCAGCAAGTGCGGGCTCACGCCCCAGTACACGGCGCTCGAGGCGCTGCAGAAGAAGTACGAGAGCAAGGGCTTCACCGTCATCGGCTTCCCGTGCAACCAGTTCGGCGGTCAGGAGCCGGGCTCGGCCGAGGAGATCCAGGAGTTCTGCTCGGCGACCTACGGCGTGACCTTCCCCATGATGGAGAAGGTCGACGTCAACGGCGCCGGCCGACACCCGGTCTACCAGCAGCTCACCCCGATCGCCGACGACGCGGCCTACAGCGGCGACATCCGGTGGAACTTCGAGAAGTTCGTGATCGGCGCCGACGGCGAGACCGTCACGCGCTTCTCGCCCAAGGTGAAGCCCGACGATCCGGCGGTGATCGCCGCGATCGAGGCCGCGCTGCCCAAGAGCTGATTCGCGCGAGCCGGTCTCCGGTGAGAACCAGCCAGGCAGACCCCGCACCGAACCCGCGACCTCGCACGCCCGGAGTCATTGTTGAACGCTCGCTATCGCTCGCTGGGGCGACAAAGTAGCGGCAGCTCGAAGGACTCGCCGGTCCCGGTCACCACGGTGATGGTGGCCGAGCCGTCGTAGGCGAACGACAGCGTGCGGCCGCCGCTGCCGCTCATGGTGACGGTGCCCGCGGTGGGACAGGCGTCGGGGCAGGTGGCGAGGCCGGTGACGGCCACCGTGCCGCTGGTCTCGCCGGTGACCGACGCCGATCCGGACACCGTGGCGCAGCCGGCCTCGTCGGCGGTCCAGGTCGCGTCGGCCCCGGCCTCGACGGTGTCGCCGCGGAGCGAGGTCACCGCCAGCGTCGCCACGAGCGTCCGTGACGCCTCGCTCGAGATGGGCGCGACCACGGCGATGTCGCCATCGATCGCCCCGCCGTCGCCGTAGGTGAGGTCGGCGGCGATGGTCCAGCGCGCCGCGGTCGGGCACATGGCCGGCCCACACGGCGTGGTGTCGAACGACAGCTCGCCGCGGACGCTGCCCGACATCGACGCGCGTCCGCCGGGTCCGGTGCAGCCGGTGAACGTCGCCTGCACGTAGGTCTGGCTGTCGGTGGTGACCGCGACGCACGCCGGCGGCGACACCGCCGCCCGGATCTCGCCCTCGGCAGCGGCGGTCATGAGCGCCCTCGCCTCGCCCACCGTGGCGCGGGCCGCGTTCAGCGCCGCGGTGTCGCTGAACCAGGTGCCGATCTGGGCGGCCTCGGCGGTGCCCTCGCTGACGGTGGCGGCGGACTCGGCGTCGGTGCGGGCGGCGTCGCGGGCCTCACCGCCGCAGGCCGGGAACATGCTGATGATGAAGAATGCAGGGGTAACGTAGGTGTTGCGCATCGTGAGGCTCCTCGGTTATTGACTCTTGGTCAATAGTAAAGGATGCACACGCCGCCCGCAAGCCCTCGCAGGGCCTCGCGTGATCGCTCCCACGGCGCCGGCCGATCAGGCCAGGATCGCGAAGACTTGCTGGTTGAGCGCGACCAGGGTCGTGCCCTGCCACAGCTCGCGGCACTCGACGGAGAAGCCGTCGGCGGCACCTTCGATCCGGGCCCGATACGCGAACGGCGCCTCGGCATCGAGCGTCGCCGGATCGACGAGCACCTCGGCGGTGAAGGTCACGGTCGCCATCGGTCGCGGCGTCGACTCGCACGCCAGCGCCGCCGGCCACCAGGCGTCGAGGAGGCCGATGATCGCCGGGCCGTCGAGGGGGGCGACGACACCGGGCGCCATCCGCTCGCGCACCCAACCACCGGCGGCGGCGACCGGCGCGCTGCTGTACGCATACGGCGGCAGCGGTCGGTACTCGTAGTGGTTGGTGAACGGCGGCGCGATCGCGCCGACCTCTGGCGTCGGCCGGGGCGCCACGTCACCGATCGGCGGCAAGACCGGCGGCGTCACGCTGGTGCGCGTGGACCCGGCCGGCCGCGACAGCGCGAAGAGCGCGCTGGCCCGAGCGACGGTGCCGCTGGCCTGAGTCGCGCGCGCCTGCACGAAGGTGGTGCCGCCGCCGCGGCGCAGGATCTCGACCGCGATCTCGGTCGCGCCAAGCACGACCGCCGCCGGCAGCTCGCCGGAGAGCGAGCGCACGCGGCGCGCGGCGTCGGGCTCGCACGCGGTCATCGCGCGCAGGAGCGTCCCCAGCACGATGCCGCCGAAGGCGCCCTTCCCCTGCTGCCAGCCGTCGGGGACGCTCCAGGTGAAGCGCCCTTCGCCGGCCGGGGTCAAGGCGCTCGCCGCTGCGAAGCTGTCGTCCATGGTGGCCACCGTAGCTGCGACGCGTCGCAAAGGGCAACACGTCGCCTTACGCGTGCCGACAAGGGTGCGCGATCACAACACCGCCCGACTGGCCCGGACCTTGCCATGGCGCGGGCCATGCGCTTCGCTTGCCTCGCCCCTGCCCTCGCCCTCGTCGTCCTGGCAGCGACCGCCTGCACCGAGGCCGATGACGCCGCCTCGGACGGCGACGACCTGACGTCGGTGCAGGGCCTCGAGCACACCATCGATTTCGACGCGTTCGTCGACGTGCCGGCCGGCGCCGCCGACGACGTGGTCCGCGGCGCCATCCACCGCCAGCTCAAGAGCGCGCTCGGCGCCCTGCGCGAGCGCGGCATCGGCGTCGCCGATCGCGACGCCCAGCGCAACCTCGCCGCCGGCGGCACGGTGCGGTCGGCGCTCGACGTGATCCGGCCCGGCGCCGCCGCCGAGCGCATCGAGCGGGTCCGCTACCACTATCGCGACACGGCGCTGGTCGAGCGCGGTCGCGTGCCCAGCGGCCCCATCGATCTGACGCTCTTGTTCGGCGACTACGTCGCCCGCGCCGGCGAGCTCACGCCGATCTGCTCCGACGACGCCGCCGCCGAGCCCGGCTCGCTCTGGTACCACTTCTCGCCTGGCCGCAGCGCGTGCCGCACCGCCATCCGCGACGAGCAGCGCGCGATCGACCTCGAGCGCGCGTCGCTGACCTCGGCGCAGATCGGCGCCCGCGATCGGGATCGTCGCTTCCTGGCCGCGCGCGCCACCCTGGCCCCGGTCGCGGCCGCGCCCGACACCTGGCCCGAGTACGACCGGCTGTGGGGCTTCGCCGGCGACCCGGCCCGCACCAAGATCGTCGTGTACTCGTTCTTCGGCGTCGATCGTGACGAGGCCGACCCGGCCGACCACGGACTGCGCGAGTACCTTCGCCACCAGCGCACGCTGCGCGCCCGCCTGCCCGGCCTGCGCGTGGTCGCCACCACCCCCGAAGCGTGGCTGCTCGACTTCACCATCGACGGACGCCGCCTCGAGGGCGTCACCTGGGATGACGTCGAGCGCTGGATCGTCGACGGCACCGGCTTCCCCGCCGCGGTCGGCACCGACGCCGGCAAGCGCGCCGCGCTCCTCCAGCAGGTGGTCGAGCACTGGAGCGAACGCTGGATCATCTGGCAGTGGCCGGTGACGGTCCGCCGCAACGGCGTCACCCGCGACATGACCGTCGAGATCCGCACCTTCTACGGCTGGGAGGACGGCAGCCCCGAGGCCCGCTTGTACGCCCGCTGGCGCTACCTCGAGGCCTTCTGGCACGCCGACGTGTTCGCGTACACCGGCCACAGCCACTTCGGTCACGGCCCGCTCGAGCCGTGGACCTACGGCCGCAACAACTTCGCCGATCGCTACCAGGTGATGCTGGTGAACTCCTGCCTGTCGTTCAACTACTACGACGAGGACTTCCTGGCCATGCACCCGGGTGGATCGCAGCAGCTCGACGTGGTGGTCAATGGCCTCGCCGCCTACTGGACCGGCATGGGCCAGGCCAGCGCCAGCTACATCGCCGGCCTCGTCGATGGCGAAGATCGCCGCTGGCGCGACGTGTTGACCGGCATGAAGGTCACCATCCCCGGCATCGGCGCCTACGATCCGATGCGCGCGGTCAACGGCGAGCTCGACAACACGTTCACGCCGGCCCAGGGCGTGATCGACGTGACGACCCGCTAGAGCCCGGGAGATCTGAACCTTGACCTTGACGTGAACCTCGACCCCACCAATGACCTCGACCTGAACCTCAACCCGAACCCCACCCTTGTCGTTACCCTTGCCATCCGTTGGACGACGATGCCAACGACCACGGTGGGGTTCACGTTCGGCTTCAGGTCAATGACAACGGTGGGGGTCAACGATCAGGACAAGGTCAAGATCGACGTCCGTCACAGCTTCACGCCGAGCAGCACGCGGCTCATCCGCACCAGCAGCACCGCAGACAGCAGCAGCGAGAAGGCGTTGGCCAGCGATGCGCCGGCCAGGCCGATGCGCGGGATGAGCCAGAGGCTGCCGGCGACGTTGGTCGCGACCACCAGCGAGACGTAGATCGTGTGCCAGCCGGGCCGGCCGCCCATGAGCAGGATCTGATTGAACGGCTGCCACCAGGCGACCAGCGCCAGGCCGCCGAGCAGAAGGGCGAACGGCACCGAGCCGTCGTGGAACTCGGGTCGGCCGGTCAACCACGGGATGGCCAGCGGGAACACCGCCGCGGCCAGCACGCAGATGGCGACCATCGCCGGCACGAACCAGCGCCGCGTCGCGCGCGCCAGCTCGCCGACCAGCCCCAGACGTCCGCCGGCGATCGCCGCGGCGATGCGTGGATTGACGTTGACCTGTACCGCCACTCCGAGCTGTGAGACGCCCTCGGCCATGCTCGCCGCCATGCTGTAGATGCCGACCGCACCGTCGGACATGGCGACGCCCAGGATCCAGACATCGAGCCGAGAGTTGATCTCGAACAGGAGCGCCGCGCCGGCGCCGCGCGTGCCGTACACCAGGTGCTCGCGCACCCACGAGGTCCACCCGGCGGCGCGGCGCAACGCGACCGTGCTCACCATCTCGGCGGTCAGCACCATGAGGAGGATGCCCTCGGTCAGGCTCCAGATCGCAGGCAGCTCCTCGGCGGAGACGCCGCGTACCCGCGCCACCAGCAGGCCGACGCCGATGAGCACGTAGCGCAGCGAGGTGTAGACCGCGTAGGCCCGCATGCGACCCAGGCCGTTGACCACACCCAGCAGCACCTTGTTGACGATGAAGCAGAACAGGCCGGGCGCGACCCACACGATCCCGCGCGCCACCTCGTCGCTGTCGAGGACGTCGGCGATCACGAAGCGGCCGCAGATGAGCAGCGGCGTCAAGAGCGACGCCATCACCAGCGTCGGCACCAGGCCCCCGACCACCACCGCCGCCACCCGATCGGGATCGTCGGGACGCTCGGCGATCGCCTTGAGCACCGAGTAGTTGATGCTGCCGGCGCCGATCACGGCGAGGACGAAGTACGCGGTGGTGACCTGGTTGAAGACACCGAGCGCGGCCGTGCCCCACCACGCGCCGATGCCGATGGTGAGGCCGAGGCCGACCACCCCCAGCAGCGCCACCGGCACCAGGTTCCACAACACGCCGTCGCGCAGCGCGCGATCGGGTGGCCTGGTGGGCTCGGTGGTCACAGGACGCTTCATATCTCAGCTCGACGGCCTGCGACACGCCCTGTCGCACCCTACATACGAGCCACGGCCCGGGTAGGATCGGCTCATGGGGGAGACACTCGACGTCGTCAACGCGTCGACCGTCGTCGACACCGGGCAGGCGGCGGTGCAGCTGGTGCCGCCGCCGACTGCCACCGACGAGCGCTATCATCTGGTCGGCACCCTGGGCAAGGGCGGGGTCGGCGTGGTCTCGGTCCACCTCGATCGCCGGATCGGCCGACGGGTCGCGCTCAAGCAGCTGCGGCCGAGCCTGGCCCGCGAGGAGCAGACCCGCGCCCGCTTCCTGCGCGAGGCCCAGGTCCAGGGCCAGCTCGAGCACCCGGCCGTCGTCCCGGTCTACGACCTCGGCGTCGACGCCGACGGCGCGCCCTTCTTCACGATGAAGACGATCCAGGGCGTGACCGTGCGCGAGATCCTCGAGGAGCTCCGCGCCGGCGACGGCGTGGCCCAGAGGAAGTACACGCGCCATCGCCTGCTCACCGCGTTTGCCGGCGTGTGCCTGGCCATCGACTTCGCCCACCAGCGCGGCATCCTTCACCGCGATCTCAAGCCCGAGAACCTCATGCTCGGCGACTTCGGCGAGGTCTATGTGCTCGACTGGGGGCTGGCCAAGATCCGCGGCACCCCCGACGAACCGGGCCTCACCACCGCCCACGACACGCCCCAGCCGGCCGCGGTGACCAACGTCGGCGCGTTGCTCGGCACGTTGGGCTACATGGCGCCCGAGCAGCTCGTGGACGCCAGCGCGGTCAACGCTTCCGCCGACGTCTACGCCCTGGGCGCGATCCTGTTCGAGATCCTGACTCTCGAACCGCTCCACCCGCGCACCAGCGCGCTCGAGCTCATCGCGTCGAACCGGAGCGAGGTCGAAGCCCGCCCGTCGGTGCGCACCCCGGCCCGCGACGCCGGCCCCGAGCTCGATCGAGCCTGCGTCGAGGCCACCGCCCTCGAGCCGGCAACCCGCACCGCCAGCGCTCGCAAGCTGCACGACGCGGTCCAGCGCTACCTCGAGGGCGAGCGCGATCTCGAGGTCCGCCGCGAGAAGGCCAGCGTCCACGCTCAGGCCGCGGCCGCAGCGGTGCGCGCGCTCGCCGCCGGCGGCGAGGGCTCGCTTGACGCGCGGCGCCAGGCCATGCAGGAGATCGGCCGCGCCCTCGCGCTCGATCCCGGCAACACCGGCGCCATCGCCACCATGGTCGCGCTCCTGACCGAGCCGCCGGCGGAGACGCCGTGGGAGGTCCAGTTCGAGATCGACAAGGGCTTCCGCCGCGACAGCCGCTGGATCGGCGGCGTCGGCGCGGTGATCTATCCCGGTGTGCTCGCCTTCCTGCCGGTGATGCTGTGGATGGGAGTGCGGCAGCCGTTCGTGATCGCCGCGTTCTTCGGGCTGCTCGGGTTCTGCGCCGTGCTCTCGCTGCTGGTCTCGCGCAGCAAGATCCCGCCGCTGGGCGCGATCCTGGCCTCGATGGTGGCCAGCTCGACGGCGTTCGCCTGCTGCAGCCGATTCGGCACGCCGCTCATCCTGGCGCCCACCGCCCTGGCCGTGAACGCGGCCGCCTACGCCATCTTCCTGCCCCGTCGCTTCCGCCCCATGGTGGCGATCACCTCGAGCCTTGCCTTCGTGGTGCCGCTCGCCCTCGAGCTCACCGGCGTCCTGCCTCGGACGCTCACGTTCGAGAACGGCGGCATGAGCCTCCACGCCCGCGCCCTCGAGATGCCCGAGTGGCCGACGCTGGCGCTGGTGTCATTCGCGTCGGTCGCGGCCATCCTGATCTGCGTCTTCGTGGTCGGCCACATTCGCGATCGGCTCGCCGAGGCCGAGCGACGCATGTACCTCTACACCTGGCACCTCCGCGAGTTCGTTCCTCCGGCCGCCCGCCAGGCGACCGATCCGACGGCATGATGGAGGTCATGCGCCGCCTCCCTGCCCTCGTCCTCCTCGCCCTCGCCGCCTGCGGCCCCGCCGAGCAAGGAGAGCCCGGCGATCCGGGGCCACAGGGCCCGACCGGCACACAGGGCCCCCAGGGTCCCCAGGGTCCGATGGGTGGCACCGGTCCCACCGGCACCGCCGGTCAGGACATCATCGAGGTGGTGTCGACCGGCCAGCTCGTGGTGGCGCCGAGCCAGACCAGCTTCGTCCAGATCCCCGGCATGTTCACGACCGTGAACGTGCCGGCCGCGGCCAAGGTCCGTGTCCACACCGACGGCGGCCTCCAGTGCACCGCGGCCGGCAGCGCCTACTCGGCGGTCGACGTCGCCATCTTCGTCGACGGCATCGCGTCGTCGCCGGGCGGCCAGCGCCGGGTCATCGCAGCCAACTCGGCGGCGGTCGGCCAGATGATCGCGACCTGGTCGTTCGATCGCGTGTACACACTGGCGCCCGGCAACCACACCTTCGAGGTCCGCGCCGCCAGCGCCGACCCCGGCGCGACCATCGCCAACGTCGCCAGCGGCAGCGCCCCACAGATCCAGGCGGTGTTGCAGGTCACGATCCTGCGTCAGTGACGTGCGGCCTGGACGTGGTCGTTGACGGCGACGGCGGCGTGAACGATCGTCTGGGGATGCGTGATTCGCTCGTCCTCACCGTGATCGGCCCCGACCGCACCGGGCTGGTCGAGGCCCTGGCCGACCGGATCTCGTCGGTCGGCGGCAACTGGGAAGCGAGCCGCATGGCCCAGCTCGCCGGCCAGTTCGCCGGCATCCTGCTGGTCACCGTCGAGCGCGCCCGCACCGACGAGCTGGTGGCCGCGCTGCGCGGGCTGGGCGGCGCCGGCCTGCAGGTGAGCGCCCACCCGGCCGAGGGCGCCACCGTCTCGGTCGACGCCCAGCAGGTGTTCCTCGAGCTGACCGGCGACGATCGGGTCGGCATCGTGCGCGACGTCTCGCGCATCCTGACCGAGCGCGGCGTCAACGTCGAAGAGCTCGAGTCGATGGTGCTGAGCGCGCCCATGTCGGGCGAGCCGCTGTTCTCGGCGCGCGCGGTGCTGCGGGTGCCGCCCACGCTGGCGTTGTCGGATCTGCGGGCCGCGCTCGAGACCCTGGGCAGCGAGCTGATGGTCGATCTGGAGACCGCGGAGGATTGATGCACTCGCTCAGGAGCGCGTGCGCGGTGGCGATGCTGATCGGATGCGGCGACGGCTCGGGATCCGACCCCGATTCCGGATCCGACCCGGACGCGTCGGGGCCGGCCGGGTTCGGCGCGATCACGGGCATGTGCGGCGTGCTCGACGAGGCAGTGTGGACCGGCGACCTGGCCCGCTGGTTCGGCGGCGAGCTGACCTTCGCCGACCGCTACGACGACCCCGCCGATCGGGGCCGCCTCACCCCCGGGGGGCTCGAGATCATCCTCGACGGCAACGCCGGCGGCAGCTCGCTGTACTCGGAGGTCTTCGCCTACGAGTGGCTGGCCCGCTGCGAACAGGCCACGCTGCTCAAGACCGAGACCGAGGTCGTCTACGACATCGACGGCAAGAAGGCCGACCTGCTGGTCCAGCTCGACGGCCGCAAGGTCGGCGTGAGCGTGGTGCGTGCGGTGACGTTCCCGTTCGGGCAGCCATACACGGCGGTGGCGGCCACCACGATCATCACCCGCAAGCTCGACGACCTGGCGCTGGCGACGACCCAGGTGAGCGCCGCCGACCTCTGGACCGAGCAGCTGGTCGCGGCGCTGGCCTACGACGCCCAGCACGCCCAGGTGTTGATGGACGCCTGGACCGCGCTCGACGCCCAGGTCCGGCGCGCGACGATCCTGGTCGTCGCCGTGACCAGCGGCGACGACCTCTTCATCTACACCGACCAGTAGCGTCCTTCGACCGGGCCTCGCGGACGCTCGGCTGGCTCAGGACGAACGGGGGCGACGGCGGCGAACCAGCACGAAGCCCAGGGTCAGGAGCGCGAAGGCGATGTCGCCGGGACGGGCGCCGCCGCCGGTCGAGCAGCAACCGCCCTCCTCGTCGCCGGGCCCGGTGCCACCGTCGGGGCCGGGGCCGCAGATGCCGTCCTCGCCAGCCTGCGAGGGGAACGGCGTGTTGGTGATGCCGGTGACGGCGAGGTCGTCGATCTTCCAGCCCGGGGCGCCGACGCCGGCGTCCGTCGCGATGCGGAAGCGCAGCTTGAAGGTCTGGCCAGCGAGCTGGGCTCCGAAGTCCAGGGTCACGCGATCCGCCGACGGATACGACGGGTTGGTCGAGCCGAACGCCATGCGGCCATCGAGCGGGTTGCCCGAGTCGCCGCCCAGGGTGCCGTTGTAGCCCGGCGACACGAACATCGAGACGTCGTTCCAGGTGGTGCCGCCGTCGGTGGTGATCTCGATGAGCCCGCCGTCGAAGTAGGTGTCGCTGGAGAACTCGAAGTCGAAGACGTGGTCGAAGGTGACCACGACCGCGGCGGCGTCACCGGCGACGAGCTCGGGCGACTCCAGGCTCACGTCGGTCGTGGTTCCGGAGTCGGTGCCGATCCACTGCCGGTCGAGGCCCTGCTCCACCACCTGGTTCCACAACGTCGCGGCGCCCTCGCCGGTCGGCGCCCACGCCGACGGCACGGCGTCGAACGAGTCGCTCGCCGAGGTCGCCGTCGAGGTGTCGACCTGGACGCGGACAGGGACGAGCAGGGTCGACGTCGGCGTGCAGCCGTCGGCGGTCACGGTGACGTTGATGCTCCCGGCGGTCGGGCCGGGGCCGGCGTCGTCGGTGACCGCGATGTCGAAGGTCGCCATCGCCATGCCGTAGGGCGCGATGGCGGCAAGGGTCACGGCCTCCGACGGCACCACCAGGCCCGGCGTGTTCGACGTCGCGGTCGCGCGCGCGCCGCCGGTCAAGGCCAGGGCGCCGGCGTTGGCGATGGGCACGCTGATGGTCGCGGTGTCACCCACGTCGAGCGCGCCGTCGGCGTCGCAGTCGGCGGTGAGGGTCACCACGGCGGTGCCGGGCAGCGCCCGCGCGCTGACGGTGAACGCTTCTTCGGCGCCGATGTTGTCGTCCGACTCGCGCGGAGGGGACTTGGCGCACGTGCCGAGGCCGCGACGCGCAAAGGCCGCGGCCATGACGTCGTGATCGGCGGGGCTGGCGGCGAGGACCGCGGCCAGGATCGAGTCACGGATCTCGGTGAAGGTGCCGTTGGGCGGCGCCATCGACAGGCCCGCGACGATGTAGCGCGCCATCTTGTCCTTGGTCGCCTGGAACTGGGCTCCCGGCATCTCCTGGAGCGCGACGTAGACCTCCCACAGCGCTTCGGCCCACACCTCGCCGGCGTTGTGGACCTCGGAGTTCGGACCGCCGTTGGCCTGCGTCGGATGCGAGGTCGGCAGCGGCTGTCCGTCGGCGACCAGATTGAACGTGAACGCGTTCCTGGCGGTGTCGACGCTGTACGGGGCTCGCCGTATCCCGAAGTATTGATCGCCGGCGAAGGCGTAGGCCGAGACCGAATACGTGCCATGCAGGTTGTCACCGGGCCGAGCCATCATGTGCAGGGCGAGGAAGTCGGCCCAGCCCTCGCTCATGCCGCCGCACATCTTCGTGTCGCAGGTGCTGAGCCGGTGGTGGAGGTAGTGGCCGAACTCGTGGGCGACCAGGCCGCCGTCGAGCGAGCCGTCGGACTCGGTGCCGAGCACGCGGTGCATCGTGGTGGTCACCGGATCGCCGGCGAGCGCGGTGCGCAGCGCCGCGCCCGCCGCCATGGACATGCCCATGGTCGGGATCGTGATCGGGGTGGTGATGGCGGTGTCGTTGGTGATGTTGGGCGGGTTGGTGCCGGTGTTGTTGGCCAGCAGCACGCCGATGGCGCCGGCCTGCTGGGCCCTCAGCACCTTGCTCTTCATCGTGCAGGTGCCGCGATCGAGCAGGACGATCATGCCGGTGACGTTGTTGGTGATCGGCTCGCAGCCGTCGGTCATCGACGCGCCCATGCCGTCGAGCGCGGCGACCACCGTGCCGCTGAGATCGAACGAGCCGGGACCGAAGGCGGCGCCCGACGCGACCGGCGCGGTCGCGGTCGACGAGAGCGTGAGCGTTTGCTCGTTGTTGCCGGTCCACAGGAAGACCTGCATGACCGGGTTCATGCCGTCCGACGGGGTCGACATGTTGGCGTTGTTGCGGCGGCCCTGGTTGGCCGCGTCCTGGGCCTCGGCGCGCAGCGGGTCGCCTTCCTCACCGCCGCGGCCGTAGTTGACGAGCTGACCGTTGCCCGCGGCCTCGGTGAAGCCGGCGTCGTACCAGGAGTCGTGCAGCCAGTTGATCGAGTAGAAGAGCTGCGTGATCGCCGCCATCTGCTGGTCCTGGCTGACCAGCGGCCCCTGGGCGGTGTCGTAGACGCGATCGAACACGCCTGCCGACGTGATGGCGGCGCGGAAGTCGGCGCCGCCGAAGCCGTTGGGCGAGTTGATGTCGGTGTAGGCGTCGACGTTGTTGCCCGTCGTCGTGGTGGCGCCGGCGGTCAGCCACGGATCGCTACCTCCGTCGGGGTTGCGGTTGAGGCCGTCGACCGAGACCAGGTTGGGGGCGACGAACGGCGGGCGGGCCGCGCCCGGTGCACCGGTCGCGTGCGGCGACGAGTCGAGCGGACCGTCATGCGGCCGCTTGTCGCCGCTGGTGTCGGCCCACACCCGGTAGTCGAAGGCGGCGTCGACGGTGAGATCCTTCTGGGCCAGGACCCGGCCGTCGCGCGCGGCCACGACCACGCGGTGCAGGCGCGCGTCGGTGGAGTCGCCGACGCTGGTGTAGGCCTCGACGACCCAGGCCGGGGCCAGCGCGCCGGTGGCCTGGAACCAGGCCCGGCGAGCGCGAGCCTCGGTGACGTGGACGTCGCCGGCCACGGCTGGCACCACGCCGGCGACCCAGGTCGAAGGATCGATCGGGTCGATGGCCGCGGTGCGCTTGCTCGCCATGGCCGCGAGCGCGCCCGGCGCGACGGTCACGCCGTGCACGGCGGCAACGGCGCGAGCGACGGCGGCGCCGCCGTCACGGACCACGCCGCTGGCGAAGCCGGTACGATCGCGCGGAGCGTCGGCAGGGATGGCGATGCCGCTGGCCGCCAGGAGGGTGCCGCCCTGCCCGACCAGCACGCGCAGCTCGCCACGATCGACGGGCACGCCGTCGACGAGCTGGCGCATGCGGACGATGTCACCGCCGGTGATGGGCTGGATCGCGATCGGGACCAGATCGGCGAGGCCGCCGGTCGCGCCCCACTGCGGCGCCAGGGCGCGTGCGTGCGCGATCGCCGACAGAGCCGGCGTCGCCGCCGGGATCGCCGGCATCGTGCCGCCGCGGAGCAGCCGCGGAGCAGCCGCGGCCGCGCCGGCAGCCGATGCGCTTGCCATCGGCACCGCCATCGGGGGCGCCGTGGCCGGCGCCGTCGTCGACGACGAATCCGCACAACCGGTGATCGCCGCGGCGAAGAGGGCCGGAGCGAGGGAGGCGCGCAGCGCGCGCCGCGAGAGGGCAGCGGGTCGGCTCATCGGGGGAGACCCTACCCCGGCCAACCGGGTTGCCGACAAGTGAGGTCCCCATCACTCCCTGGCAACCAGTGCTACCCGGGGGCGTCGCGAGCCCGGGGCCGCGACCCGCAGGTCTCACCCGGGAATGACGTGACAGGCCGCGCAGCCGAAGCCGGTCGGATTGTCCTGGCCATACTCCGGCTTACCGAGGAGCTTGGCCATCCCCGGCTTGACCTTGGTCATCATGAACTCGGTGACCGCCTTGTGGTCCGCGTCGGGGTTCATGATCATCTCGACGGTCAGCTGGGGCAGGTCGGCGTTGGGCATCTCGAAGCTGTGATCGTCGGCGCCCTTGCCGTGGCAGGTCTTGCAGTCGAACTCGGCGAACTCGACCGCATCGAACGCCTTGAACTCGGCGGCCATGGCCGGCAGGACCGCCTTGCCCATGAAGTCGGCGCGAGCCTCGTGGTCCATGCCCTCCCACTGACCGGCGGCGAGCGGTCCGGGCGCGGGCTCGTCAGGACCGGTGCCACCGCCGCCGCCACCGCCACCACCACCCTTGGACTTGCCACCGCAGGCGGCGGCCGAGAGCGCGAACAGCGTGGCGAGCATGATCGAACGCAGGTTCATGAACGTCATGGCGCGGACCTTACGACGGATCGACCTCGATGCCAGCCAGCCGGGCGCGCAAGAAACGTCGCTCGGGCTCGGTCCCGACCAGGGCCAGGGCCTCGCGGTAGGCGGCCGCCGCCTCGCCGCGCCGGCCGAGACGCCGCAGGAGATCGGCCCGGGCCGCGGGCAGGAGGTAGTAGCCGGCGAGGGCCCGCTCGGCTGACAGTCGATCCATGCGGGCCAGACCGACCTCGGGTCCGCGGGCCATGGCCTCGGCGGCGGCGAGGTTGAGCTCGACCACCGGCGTCGGAGCGAGCTGCATCAGACGGTGGTAGAGCGCCTCGATCTGCGGCCAGTCGGTGTCGGCCGCGCGCGCGGCCCGGCCATGGACCGCGGCGATCGCCGCCTGGATGGCGTAGGCCCCGGGCCGCCCGGTGCGCAGCGCGTGCTCGACCAGCGCCAGCCCGCGCGCCATCTGGGCCGCGTCCCAGCGGCCGCGATCCTGGTCCTCGAGCAGCACCAGGTCGCCGTGCTCGTCGGTGCGCGCCGGTCGGCGAGCGTCGACCAGCAGCATGAGCGCGAGCAGCGCGTCGGCTTCGTGGCGATCGCTGGTCACGGTCTGGACCAGCCCGGCGACCAGCTCGGCGAGGCGGATCGCCTCGGCGCACAGCTCACGCCGCATCAGATCGTCGCCGGTGGTGGCGGCGTAGCCCTCGTTGAAGACCAGGTAGATCACCGCGAGCACGGCGTCGAGCCGATCGACGAGCTCCTCGGCGGGAGGCACGCGATAGGGAATGCGCGCGTCCCGGATCTTCGCCTTGGCCCGCACCAGGCGCTGGGCCATGGTCGCCGCTGGCACCAGGAAGGCCCGGGCGATCTCGTCGGTGGTGAGCCCGCACAGGGTTCGCAGGGTGAGCGCGATCTGGGCCTCGGGCGCCAGCGCCGGATGGCAACACGTGAACACGAGGCAGAGGGTGTCGTCGGGCACGGGACGGTCGTCGCGATCGTCGTCACGCGCCGCGCGCTGCACCACGTCGGCGATGATCGCGTCCTGCTTGTCGGCGAAGCGAGCGGCGCGGCGCAGGCCGTCGACGCCCTTGTTGCGAGCCGCGCGCACCAGCCACGCGCATGGATCGGTGGGCACCCCGTCGCGCGGCCACTGGTCCAGGGCCGCGACCACGGCGTCGCCGAGCGCGTCCTCGGCGCGATCGAAGTCGCCCAGCACGCGGATGAGCGCGGCCAGCGCCCGTCGACGCTCGTCGCGCACCACCCGGGCGACCGCCGCAGCCTCCATCAGGGCGTCGCTACGGGCCGAATACCATCACCGGCCGCACCTCGATCGAGCCCCAGCGGGCGCTGGGGATGCGCCCGGCGAGCTTGATGGCCTCGTCGAGAT
>SXJR01000304.1 GCA_005779305.1 Myxococcales bacterium | reverse complement strand
GGCAACCTGGAGACCGCGTACTACGCGACCGACCCCGGAATTACCGCCGACGACGTCTTCAGCCACTACGAGGCGCGTTTCGGCGACAAGAACATCCACGACCGGGTGGAGGCGGACACGGGCATCCTCCTCACCGGCGACGCCGCGCTCAAGGAGCTGTGCCGCCGCCTCAAGCCGCGCATCCGCTCCTCGGATCTGCTGGCCCGCTACGGCGGCGAGGACTTCGCCGTGGTGCTGCCCGACACGCCGCTCGAGGGCGCCATGCAGTTCGCCGAGAGCCTGCGCGCGCTGGTCGCGGGCGAGCCGTTCGCCGACGGCGACATCCGCATTCCCTGCACGATCAGCCTGGGCGTGGCCCAGATGGACGCCAGCAACGCGGGTCCTCCCGATAGCCTGGTCAAGCGCGCGGACGAGAACCTGTACGAGGCCAAGCGCAGCGGCCGCAACCGCGTCGTCGGCTGACGTCGGCGACTGCCGTTCCTGCCGTCGCCGCTCGCGCAGAGGCGTAGAATCGATCCGGGATGGAGCCCGGGGAGGTGATCGCGGATCGCTTCGCGGTGCGCGCGCTGGCGCGCGTCGGCGGGATGGCGCGTCTGTATCGCGCCGAGGATCTGCTCGCCGGCGGCTCGGTCGCGCTCAAGGTGATGGCGCGACTCGGCCCCTCCGACGAGGCTCGCTTCCACCGCGAGGCCCGCGTGCTGGCCGAGCTCGCCCATCCCGCCCTCGTCCGCTACGTCGCCCACGGCGAGGCCGGCGGCGTGCACTACCTGGCCATGGAGTGGCTCGACGGCTGCGATCTCGCCGAGCGCCTGGCCCGCGGCCCGCTGTCGGCGGCGGCCGCGGTCGCGCTGGTGCGCAGCGCGGCCCAGGCCCTGGCCGTGGCCCACGCCCACGGCGTGATCCACCGCGATCTCAAGCCCTCGAACGTGTTCCTCGTCGACGACAAGATCGAGCGGGTCAAGGTCATCGACTTCGGCATCGCGCGCTTCGCCCACGAGGCGTCGGCGACGGTGACCGGGCACGTGGTCGGGACGCCGCGCTACATGGCGCCCGAGCAGGTCCGCGCTCGCCGCGATCTCGACGCCCGCTGCGACGTCTACGGCCTCGGCGGCCTGCTGTTCGCTTGCGTCGCCGGCCGGCCACCCTTCGAGGGCCACGACGCGATGGCGGTGCTGGCCAAGGTGGTGCTCGAGGATCCGCCTCGCCTCGACGAGCTGGTGCCGGGCACACCGCCGGCCCTGGCCGAGCTGGTCATCGCCATGATGGCCAAGGACCGCGAGGACCGGCCGCGAGACGCCGACGCCGTCGTCGCCGCCCTCGAGGGTGTCCCGACGGCGACCGCCGATGACGGCGGGCCCGCGCGCCCGCTGGTCGCGATCACGCCCGGCGAGCAGCGCCTGCTCAGCCTGGTGCTGGTCGCCGCCGCTGGCACCCAGACCACCGACGAGACCTCGATCGCGACCGAGGAACGAGCCCGCCGCGCGGTCGACGATCTGGCCGCGGTGGCCGCCGCCCATGGCGCCGAGCTGGAGACCCTGGTCGACGGCACCGGCCTGATCACGGTCATCGGCGCCGGCACCGCCACCGATCAGACCTTGCAGGCCGTGCGCTGCGCGATGGCGCTGCGCGTGATCGCGCCCCACAACGCGATCGCGGTGGCCACCGGCCGCGGACAGGTTGCGCGGCAACGACCCGTCGGCGAGGTCATCGATCGCTCGGCCTTGCTCCTGCGCGCCGCCGGCGCCCGCGACGCGCCGGCCATCGTCGTCGACGAGACCACGGCCGAGCTGGTCGGCGAGCGCTTCGAGATCGTGCGCGACGGCGAGCTGCTCACCGTGGTGCGCGAGCGCGAGCCCGAGCGTGTGCGCACGCTGCTCGGCCGCAGCACCGCGTGCGTCGGTCGCGACGCCGAGCTGGCCACCCTCAGCGCCCTGTGGGACGAGTGCGTGAGCGAACCGTCGGCGCGGGCGGTGCTGGTGACCGGCGGCGCAGGCGCCGGCAAGTCGCGCCTCCGCTACGAGCTGTGCCGGCGGCTGGCGCAGCGCGGCGACCGCTTCGAGCTGTGGATCGGCCGCGGCGATCCGCTCGGTGCCGGTGCGCCGTTCGCGCTCCTGGCGCCCGCAATCCGCCGCGCCGCCGGCGTGCTCGACGGCGAACCGGCGGCGGTGCGATGCGACAAGCTGCGCGCCCGCGTCAGCCGTCACGTCGCGCCCGCCGACGCCGCCCGCATCACCGAGTTCATCGGCGAGCTGGTGGGTGTACCCTTTCCCGACGAGACCAGCGTGCGGCTGCGCACCGCCCGCCACGATCCGCGCATCATGAACGAGCAGATGCGGCGGGCCTGGGAGGATTGGGTCGCGGCCGAGACCGCGCAGCACCCGCTCCTCATCGTGCTCGAGGATCTGCACTGGGGTGACTGGCCGACCGCCAAGCTGATCGACGCCATCCTGTCCGACGCCGTCGACCGACCGGTGATGGTCGTGGCCCTGGCCCGGCCCGAGGTGAAGGAGCTCCTGCCCGGGCTGTGGGCCGGCCGCGCCGTCACGGAGCTGCCGCTGCGCAACCTGTCGCGCAAGGCCAGCGAGCGCCTGGCCCGCGAGGCGCTGGGGGAGCGCGCGAGCACCGCGGTGGTCGAGCGCATCGTCCACCAGGCCGCCGGAAACGCGCTCTTCCTCGAGGAGCTCATCCGCGCGGTCGCCGACGGCAAGGGCGACGAGCTGCCGGGCAGCGTGCTGGCCATGATGCAGGCCCGCATGGATCGCCTGCCGCCGCCGGCCCGGCGCGTGCTGCGCGCGGCCAGCGTGTTCGGAAACCTGTTCTGGGCCGACGGCGTGGCCGCGTTGATCGGCCGCGACGAGACCGAGCTGCCGCTCTCAGACTGGCTGCAGTTCCTGCTCGACGACGAGCTGATCGGACGGCGCGGGGACCGACGTTTCCCGCGCGAGGACGAGCTGGTCTTCCGCCATGCGCTGGTCCGCGAGGCGGCCTACTCGCTGCTCACCGAGGACGATCGCCGGCTCGGCCACCGCACCGCCGGCGAGTGGCTCGAAGCGGCGGGCGAGAGCGACGCGGTCGTGCTGGCCGAGCACTACGAGCGCGGCGGCGAGCCGGTGCGAGCGGCGGCGTGGTGGCGGCGCGCCACCGAGCAGGCGCTGGGCGCCAACGATCTGCCGGCGACGGTGGCGCGCGGCGCTCGCGGCCTCGCCTGTCTCGGCGACGGCGCCGCCACCGATGCGACCTTGCGCGGTGTCTTCGAGCTCCTGCGGGCGCAGGCCTACGGCTGGCTCGGCCGCTACCACGATCAGGACGCGTCAGCGCGGGCCGCCATGGCCATGTTGCCGATCGGCGATCCGGCGTGGTCGACGGCGGTGGCCGAGGCGGCGAGCGCCCGGGCCATGCTCGGCGAGCAGGCGCCGCTGGTCGAGGTCGGCAAGGAGCTCCTGGCCGCCGCCCCGCCCTTGCTCGATCGCGCCTTCGTGCTGGCCGTCGCCTACACCGCGTCGCACCTCCTGTTCAGCGGCCACCACGCCCTCGCCCATCAGTTGCTCGAGCTGATCGAGCCCGACGTGCCCCGCTTCACCGACGACGATCCCGCGGTGGGCGCGGCGGTGTACCGGGTCCAGGCGGTGCGCGCGATCTGCGCCGGCGATCTCGCGGCCGGCCTGGTGGCCAAGCGCGCCTCGGTCGAGGCCTACGAGCGCGCCGGCGACGTGCCTGGAGCCCACCAGCAACGCGGCAACCTGGGCAGCGTCTACGTCAGCCTCGGCGCCTTCGCCGAGGCCGAGGTCCTCCTCCGCGAGGCCACCGCCGCCGCCGATCGACTCGGCCTGCCCAGCGTGGCAGCGCTGTGCCGCGCCAACCTCGGCACCGCGCTCGGCAACCTGAGCAAGACCGACGAGGCGACCGAGGTCATGCGGATCGCGATCAAGACCCTGGCCGAGATGTGTGAGCGCCGGATGGAGGCGCTGACCCGCGCCGACCTCGCCGGCATCCTCGGTCGCGCCGGCCTCCTCGACGCGGCCCGCGCCGAGGCCACCATCGCCGTCGAGCTCGCCGCCGACATCCCGCCCAGCAAGGCCTACGCGCTCGGCTTCCTGGCTCGCGCCGCCCTCCTTGCCGGCGATGGCACCGGCGCGCTTGCCGCCGCCGCCGAGGCCATGACCCTGCTCGAGTCGCTGGGCGGCCTCGACGAGGGCGAGGCCATGGTCCGCCTCTCCTTTGCCGAGTCACTCGACGCCACCGGCGACCGCGCCGGCGCCGCCCACGCCATCGCCCGGGCCCGCGCCCGCATCGAGGAGACCGCCGCCCGCATCGGAGATCCAACGTGGCGCCAGAGCTTCCTCGAGAACGTCGCCGATTGCCGCCGGACGCTCGAGCTGGATCGTCTGTGGAACGCCTGAGCCAGGAAACAGGTGACAGGAAACAGGGAACAGGAAACCGGCAATCATCGATGCGCCCGGCGAGCCTGTTGCCGGTTCGCCCGGGCGCCGGTTGGAGCTATGGTGCCGCGTGCCCGCTCTCCGCGTCCTGTACCTCCACGGCTTCGCCTCGGGACCGCGGTCCCGGAAGGGCGTCGCCGTCGACGAGCGCCTCACCTCGCGCGGCATCGAGGTCGAACGGCTCGATCTGCGGGTCCCCAGCTTCGAGCGCCTCGACTTCGGCGCCATGATGACCCGAACCCGCGCCGCCATCGGCGGGCCCGACGACCGCGTGATCGTGATCGGCTCGAGCCTGGGTGGCCTCACCGCCGCTCGCGTGGCCGAGTCCGACGAGCGCGTCGTGGCGATGGTGCTCCTGGCACCGGCGCTGCGCTTCGCCGAGCGATGGCGCCAGAAGCTCGGCGACGAGGGCTGGCGGCGCTGGATGGACGAGGGCTGGCTCGAGGTCCATGACCACACCACCAACGCTGGGGCCCGGGTTCACGCCGACTTCGCCCGCAGCGTCCTCCCCCACGATCCCGGCCTGCCGGCGATCCGGGTGCCGACCCTGGTCCTCCACGGCGTCGTCGACGACGTGGTGCCGGTCGAGCTCTCGCGCGAGCTCGCCGCCGGGGCCCCCCTGGTCCGGCTGGTGGAGCTCCCGGACGGGCACGATCTGCTCGCCACCCTGCCCCGCATCCTCGACGAGATCGAGGCGTTCGTCACGCCTCTCGTCGACCCCCTTCCGGGGTGATATCCTCACGCAGATTGAGGGGATCGGTCAGACTCCTAGGCACCTGCTGCGTGCTTGCCGGCGCGTGTGCGCAGGCCGAGATCACGTCTGACGCGGCCATCGACGCGCCGCCGCCGCTCGACGCTGCCGTCGACGCCATGCCCGCCGACGCCATGATCGCGACCGGCTTCTTCGAGGACGACCTCGCCGCCGACTTCACGACCGGCACCCTCGTCGACGCCGTGGTCGAAGCGTGGGGCGCGATCGCGCCGCGCGCCTACTACACCGGCGGCCTGCGCCTGCGCGGCTCCGATACCTTCACCTTCACCGACGCGGCGGTGGCCACATGGGCCCAGGTCGACGCCGCGGTCTCGGCGACGGTCGCCGCGCCCGGCCGCACGCTGTCGCCGAACTGGGCCGCGGCCACGCCGGCCGGGCTCGGCCTCACCGCCGGTGATGATCTCAGCCTGGCCTACGACGGCGAGATCTTCCTGGAAGCCGGGACCTGGACCTTCCATGTCCTCGCCGACGATCACGGGTTCCTCGAGATCTCACCGCCGACCGGCGTGTTCGGACGGGTCGCCTCGTCCAACCTGGTCGAGGCGACCGGCAGCTTCGTGACCGCGACCACCGGCTGGCACCCGGTCCGCCTTGGCTACTGCGAGCGGGGCGGCGGTGCTTCGCTGCGGGTCGAGATGTCGGGGCCGACCATCCCCGCCCGCGTCGCGGTGCCGCGCCACCGCCTGCGCTTCGCCGCCAGCGGGCTATCCGGTCTCGCGGTCTCGGCCTTCGACGACGGGCACCTGCTCGGCGATCACCAGACCTCGATCGATCGCACCGCGCCCGCCGCCAGCAACTGGAGCACCGGCGCGCCGCTCGATCTCGGCATCACCGCCAGCGACGACTTCTCGCTGCGCTGGTCGGGGCAGCTCCGCATCGACACCGGCGGCGACTACATCTTCCGCTACGTCACCGACGACGGCCAGCGGCTATGGATCGACGGCGCTCTGGTCCTCGACCAGTTCGACGACGCCACCCATGACGCCTCGACCACCGCCATCGCGCTCCAGCCCGGCTGGCACGATCTCGTCGCCGACCACACCGAGGCCGGCGGCGGCGCCCAGGCCATGCTCGGCGTGGCCTCGGGGCCCGACCTGGTCGGCGCGTCGCTGCCGCCGGCCAACCTGCGCCCGGTCGAGGCCCGCAGCGAGCGCCAGGACAACGGCGTCGATCGCACCGATCGCGCGATCCCCGATCTGGGCCAGATCGAGTCGCTGATCACCGTCGACGCACCCACCGGCGCCAAGACCCACGGCGTCGACGTGAGCTGGACATTCGATCACACCTACCGCGGCGATCTCGAGATCAGTCTGGTCGCGCCCGACGGCTCGGCCACGCTGGTGCGCGATCACGTCGGCGGCGCCGCCTCGGGCGCGGTGACCGAGCGCGTGCACGTGGTCGCCCTCGACGAGACCGTGGCCAGCGGCGTGTGGCGCCTGCGGGTCCGCGACACCGTCTCGCTCGACACCGGCACCCTGCGCGACTTCCAGATCACCGTGCACCACGCCGGTGGCCGCCCGCCCATCGCCCCGGCCGCCAGCTACACCTCGGCGGTCAAGGACCTGGGCGAGATGGTCACCGCCTACCAGTCGTTCACCTGGCAAGCGCGGCTCGGCGCCGGCACCCAGGTCCGCTTCTACGTGAGGAGCGGCGACACGCCGGCCGCGCTCTCGTCCGCGCCGTGGTCGTCGCCGCTGATCGATCCGGGTGGTGGCCCGCCGCCGGTGGTGGCCCGCCGCTTCTTCCAGTACCGCATCGAGCTCGACAGCGACGGTGATGGTTCAGCGATGGTCGACTCGGTCCGTCTCGACACCCGGAGGGAGATCCCATGAGGGTAGCGCTCATCGCCGCCGCGCTCGTCGCCATGAGCGGGGCCGCCGCCGGCGGCACGATCGGCGGCACCATCCGCGAGCAGGCCGGCGGCGCCGCGCTGGCCAGCGCCGAGGTGCGGCTGTGGACGCTGGGCGTGAAGGGCTGGAGCATCGCGCAGACGACCGCCAGCAACGCCAGCGGCGACTACAGCTTCACCTTCACCGGCAACTGCCTCATCGACGTGCGCGGCCCGGTCGGCAGCGGCTCCAACTACGGCGACCGCTGGTACGACGTGGCCGCGCCGGCCAGCGGCGGTTATGTCGGCGCGAACGCCGACATCGTCGCGGTCGGTGCCGCCGCCAGCGTGGGCGGCATCGACATCTCGCTCGAGATCCTGGGCGGGGCGGATGGCACCGTCGTCCACTCCGGCAGCGTGGCCGCCCCCAGCATGTGGGTGCGCATGGAGCGCCGCGGCGAGGTCCGCATCCACCACAACGACCTCACCAAGTCGCTACCCACCGGCCTGGTCTCGATGCGCGGCATGGTGCCGGCCAGCGATTACCAGATCATCGCCTACGACCCGACCGGGGTGCGCGACACGCTGCTCGCGCCCGGCCCCTACGGAATCAGCTCGGGCAACAACGGCAACCTCGGCACCCTTGGCATGGCCGACGCGCCGGCCGACCCCAACGAGGGCAACAACACCGCCAACTGCGGCCAGGCCGGGATCAACGGCACCCTCTTGCACATGGACCCGCCCCAGCCCTGGGTCTCGACCGGCGCCCGCATCGGCCCGCTCGCGAACAGCGACGTCGACTGGTACTGCTTCACCGCCGTCGCCGGCGACCGCCTGATCATCACCACGTCGACCGAGTTCACCTTCAGCGGCGCGACCCGCCGCCACCCGTGGACCGATCCGATGATCTCGTTCTGGCGCGGCGCCCGCGTCACCCGGCTGGTCGAGAACGACGACTTCGGCGGCAACTTCGACGCACGCGTCGACACCGGTCCACTCACCGCCGGCTGTCACTGCGCCGCCGTCTCGACGTTCGGCGACACCAACTTCGTCGGCGCCGGCCAGAACTCGACCGGCGCGTACCAGCTCCGCGCGGCCCAGGGCAACCGGCCGCCGGTGCCGTCGATCAAGAAGGGCACCACCGAGGTCCCGGCCGCGCCGGCGACCTTCTCGATCGACGAGGGCGACACCCTGGTGCTCGATCTCGACTACACCGACGCCGATCACGACGTCCCGACCAAGAGCTTCACCCACGAAGACAACGCCATGGCCGCGGTGGCCGGCGGCACCCTGGTGCTGGGTGCCAACAACGGCAGCTACACCTGGACGGCGCCGCCCACCGCCGCGACCGGCAGCCCCTACACGCTGCGGCTCCAGGCCGGCGACGGCGAGTTCCAGATGACCAAGACCGTCATCCTCGTGGTCAACGCCGTCAACATGGCGCCGCCGGCGCCGCTGCCGGTGTCGCCGATCGGCGGCGCGGTGGTGATGACCGGCGCACCGTCGCTGGTGTGGATGAACGCCCCCGATCCCGAGGGCAACGTGGTCCGCTACGATGTCGAGGTCTACCTCGACGACACCAGCGGGGCGCCGGCGCAGAGCATCAGCGACGTGGTCGAGACCGCCGCCCAGACCATGTGGGTGCCCAGCACGATCGCCGAGAACACCCGCGTGTTCTGGCGGGTGCGCGCCCGCGACCTCGGCGGCGCGCTCAGCCCGTGGTCGGACTACGCGGCGTTCCTGGTCGACTCGGCCAACGACCCGCCCGAGATCCCGATCTTGATCAAGCCCGCCCAGCAGGAGACCGTGGCCATGCGCCGACCCGGGCTGTCGGTGCTCAACGTCGAAGATCCCGAGGACGACGCCGTCGAGTTCGAGTTCGTGATCGCCCGCGACGCCGCCTTCGTCGACGTGGTGTGGACCAGCCCCGGCGTGCCGCAGAGCCTGGTGTCGGGGACGACCATGACCAGCACCGGCGTCGACCTGCCCTGGGGCGGCGAGTACTTCGCCCGGGTCCGCGCCCGCGACGCCCGCGGCGGGTTGAGCGAGTGGAGCGACAGCCACCGCTTCCGCCTCAAGTCGAACGCCCCGCCCACCGACCCGGCCTTCGAGGGCTCGTGCGTGGCGACCACCTACGATCAGGAGAGTCCCACCGAGATCGTCGTCCGCAACGTCGACGATCCCGAGGGCGAGGTGGTGATGTTCGAGCTCGAGATGTACCGGTACGACGACGTGCCGGCGAGCAGCTTCCCGGTCTACACGACGTCGGCGGTGATGAGCTCGACCGGCACCACCACCGCCATCCCCATCGATCTCTCGGCGCTCGACAACGGCCGCTACCGCTACTTCGTGCACGCCTTCGACGGCACCGACTCGTCGGGCTCGATCGAGTGCGAGCTCACGCTCGATCTGCCGGCCGGCGGCGGCCAGCCCGGCGGCTGCTGCCAGGGCGGTCCTGCCAGCGCCGGCCTCCTCGGCCTGCTGACCGGCTTGGGCCTGCTCGTGCTCGGTCATCGCCGTCGTCGCCGTCTCCCGGTCTGACCGAGGCCCGAGGCCCGAGGCCCAGCCTTCCGTTCGCCCGGTTCCACCTTGGTGATATTCTCATCACCATGGTCGATACCACGCTCACCTCCTCCGGCCGGGTGGCCTGGCAGGCCCAGGGCCGCGGACGCCCCCTCCTCTTGCTGTCGGCCAACCCCGGCGATCACCGCGATTGGGATGCGGTGGTGCCGGCCCTGGCCCGCGACCACCGAGTCATCGCCGTCGACTGGCCCGGCCACGGTGCCTCGCCGGCGCCGCAGCCGCCGGGCACGGCGTCGGCGATGATGTACGCCCGCGTCCTGGCCGAGCTGGCCGAGGCCCTGGCCCTCGAGGACGCGGTGGTGTGCGGCAACTCGGTGGGCGGCTACGCCGCGGTCCGCCTGGCTCTCGACGTTCCACGCCGGGTCGGCGCGTTGGTCCTGGTCGATCCAGGCGGCTTCACCCGCCACAACGCGGTCAGCCGCGCCTTCTGCGCGGTCAAGGGTCGCGAGGACGTGACGCGCCGGGTCGCCGGCTGGTTCGCGCGCGGCTACCTGCGCAAGCGCACACCCTGGACCGAGGCGATGATCGCCCGCGCCGACGCCCAGCGCGCCAACCCGGCCCAGGTCGCGGTCGACGCGGCGGTGTGGCGCTCGTTCGCCGACCCCGAGCACGATCTGCGAGCGCAGGCGGGCGCGATCCGCCAGCCCACGCTGCTGGTGTGGGGCAAGCTCGATCCGGTGCTGCCCATCCTGACCGACGGTCGCGCCGCCCGCGCCGCCATGCCGTCGGCGGAGTGGGTCGCCCTCGACACCGGTCACGCTCCGTACGCCGAGGATCCCGACGCCTTCCTCGCCGCGGTGGAGCCGTTCCTGGCCCGCACCCGGGCCACGACATGAAGGGCGACCCGGCCCGCACCCGCGCCCGCCTGATCGCCGCCGCCGCCCGCGAGCTCGAGCGCCACGGGTACCACGGCACCGACTCGAACAAGATCGCCCGCGCCGCCGGCTACGCGCCCGGCACGTTCTACAAGCACTTCGCCGACAAGCGGGCCGTGCTGCTCGCTGCCCACGCCGCCTGGGTCGACGCCGAGTGGGACGCGATCGATGCCGACGGCGGCGCCGAGGCCATCGTCGACTTCGTCCTCGCCCACCACCGCCGCTGGCGCGGCCTGCGCGCCAGCGTGCGCGCGCTGGTCCGCACCGACGTCTTGGTCCGTCGCTTCCACCGCGCCGAGCGCCGGCGCCAGCTCGCGCGCATGGGCGCCGGGCCCACGACCGCGGCGGCGCGCCGCACCGCCGCCGCGCTGCTCCTGCTCGAGG
>SXJR01000303.1 GCA_005779305.1 Myxococcales bacterium | reverse complement strand
GTTCGCCTTCGCCCTCCCCGGGCGCGACACCGCGCCGTCCGAGGCGACGCCGAGCGCCGCCGGGGAGGGCTCGGTCTCCGAGCAGCACGCTCCGCCGCCTATTCGTTCCGATCGTCGCCGAGCTGCAGGCCTGGACGCACGGCCGCAGCGGCCTCGGCCTGTGCGCGCTCGACACCGCTCCGTGGGCGGCGCGCCCGCGTCTGGTGAGCGGCTCGTGAGCGCCACCGGGGCAACCGCCGGCGTGGTCCTCGCTGCTGGCGCCGGCCGCCGCTTCGGCGGTGTCAAGCAGCTCGCCCGGTACGACGGCGAGCCGCTGGTCCGCCGCGCCTGCCGCACCGCGCTCGCCGCCGGGCTGTCCCCGGTCATCGTGGTGCTCGGTGCTCACGCCGACTCCGTCGCCGCCGCGATCGCCGAGCTGCCGGTCGAGCTGCTGCACAACCCGCGCTGGGCCGACGGCATGGGCACCTCGGTCGCCTGCGCCGCCGCCGCGCTCCTACCCCGCCCCGCCGTCGACGATCTCGCGCTCCTCCTGGCCGATCAGCCCGACGTCACCGCCGAGCACGTGCGCGACCTGTGCGCGCTGCGCCGGCGCACGGCCAGCGCCGTCGCCGCCACCGACGCCGGCGTGGCCATCGGCCCACCCGCGGTCTTCGCCCGCGACCTCTTCGCCGCCCTCACCGCCCTCGGCGGCGACCGCGGCGCCCGCGAGCTCATCGCCGCCACCGCCGCGCGCGTCGTCCTGCCCTTCGCCCCCGCCGCTCACGACATCGACGTCGCCGCTGATCTCAGTTGCGCGTGCCGGTGAACGACGCCGGCGCGGGGCGCAGGCCGTGGCCGGTGTCGAGGCGGGCGCTCCACACGCCGGTGTCGATCATCGAGCAGACGCGGTCCGAGAAGTCGCCGTCGATCATCTGGCCGGTGCCAGCGTCGAGAGCGAGGGGCTCGATGGTCGCGGCCTCGACGCGGTCCTGGACCTGGGCGACGGCGTAGTCGAGACCAGCCTCGCAGATCGAGTTGAGGTCCGACTCGTGACCGACGCACTGGCCGAGGTAACACTGACCGGCGACGTTGGCGGCCATCGCGGCGCAGTTGATCTGGCGGCCGAGCAGGCCGCGCAGGTCGGTGCCGTACTGGGCGGTCACCTGGGCCTGGATGGCGCGCCACGCGATCTTGCCGTAAGGCACCTCGAAGCTGTGGTCGTAGATGCGGAGGGCGCCGGTGTCGCTGATGCCATGGATCACAGGCACGTCGATCGCGGCCCCGATGGCGGCGAGCGGGGCCACGTCGTACGACAGCGACTGACCGGCGACGAGAAGCGTCACGGTGTCGAGGCGATGCTGGGCGGTGCTGCCCGTGATGGTGAGCGTCGACGCGAGCTCGACGTGGGCCACGTCGGTGTGCGCGGCGGTGAGCACGGTGTTGATGACCTGCGCGATGGTGCCGTCGCCGGTGGTGACGCCCTGGATGTAGCCGTCGATCCAGCCGTAGAGGCGCGACTCGATCGGGCCCGGCAGCGCGTCGCGGAGGGTGCCGACGACCGGCACGCCCGCGGCTTCGGCCATGTCGAACAGCGTCTGGGCCGGACGGTCGCGCAGGCCCTCGAGGATCTGGACCGCCTCGTAGGCCTGGCCGGGGAGCAACGCCTGGGCCTCGACGTCGAGCGTCGACGCGAGCTGGTACTCGCCGTCGGTGACCAGCGGCGCGGGCGGCTGACCCACCACACCGGCCGGGCCGAGCGTCAGGACGAGCGCCTGCCCCGAGCCGACCACGGTGGTCCGCGTGGCCTCATCGACATCATCCTGATCGGTATCGACGCACGCACCCGTCAGGGCCAGCGCCGACGTACCCAGCAGCGAGACAAGCGAATGCTTCGACATGGTTCCCCTCATGCCTGGATCCAGACTGCACTGGTTGGGCCAGTGAGTCCAATGAAATAAGTTATCGAAATCACACATGTAGTACGCCTCGGCACAGTCACTTCTGACGTTGGAGGTCCGACGCTCCCGTCGGAATATATCAATCAGCATATTTTACACTTGAGGATTATGACGGTCAGTATATTGTGAAGGCATGTCCGTACCGAACCTCGCGTCGCTGCTCTCGCTCCCGTCCGGCGACTACCTCCCCAACCGCATCGCCAAGGCGGCGATGAGCGAGGTGCTCGCCGACCCGGTGACCGGCGCACCTACCGACGACCTCATCCGCGTCTACGAGCGCTGGGGTCGGAGCGGCGCCGGCCTCCTCATCAGTGGCCACGTGATCGTCGATCCAGAAGGCCGCGGCGAACCCGGCAACGTGGTCGTGACCGACGATCGTCACCTCGCGGCGCTCACCCGCTGGGCCGCCGCCACCCATGCCGGCGGCGCGCGGCTGTGGATGCAGCTCAACCACGCCGGCCGGCAGAGCCCGCGCCGGTTGACGCGCGTGCCGGTGTCGCCCTCGGACGTCGGGTTGCGTGGCTTCGCCGGCGCGTTCGCGCGCCCGCGCGCGCTCACCTCGTCCGAGATCGAGGCCATCATCGCTCGCTTCGCCACGACCGCGACGGTGGCCAAGGCCGCGGGCTTCGCCGGCGTGCAGGTCCACGGCGCCCACGGCTACCTGGTGAGCCAGTTCCTGTCACCGCGCCTCAACCTCCGCGACGACGCCTGGGGCGGCGACGCCGAGCGGCGCGCGCGTTTCCTGCTCGAGGTGGTGCGCGCGATTCGCTCCGCCGTCGGTCCGCGGTTCCCGGTGGGCGTGAAGCTCAACTCGGCCGACTTCCAGCGCGGTGCCTTCACGATCGAGGAGTCGATGACGGTGGCGCGCTCCCTCGAGGCCGCCGGCGTCGACCTGCTCGAGATCTCGGGCGGCAACTACGAGAGCCCGGCCATGGCCGGCGCGGGCGAGCTGCCGGCCGAGCAGCGCGACACCTCGCGCGAGCGCGAGGCCTACGTCCTCGACTACGCCCGCCGGATCCGCGCCGTGACCAGGTTGCCGCTCATGCTCACCGGCGGCATGCGCTCGCGCGCCACCATGGAGCGCGTGCTCGCCGAGGGCGCGGTCGACGTGATCGGCCTGGCCCGGCCCATGACCCACGCGCCCGAGCTGCCCCGCGCCCTGCTCGACGGAACCGCCGAGGCCGCCCCGGTGGTGCAGGTACGCAGCGCGGTCAAGCGCATCGACGACGCGCTGCAGGTGTTCTGGTTTCAGGAGCAGATCCACCGCATGGGACGCGGCCTCGATCCCGATCCCGCGCTGTCGCGTTACGGCGCCCTGTGGCGCGGCATCCGCACGTTGGTGTTACCGCCCGGCAAGGGCAAGGCCGCGGTGTCACCCGCGGCCGCTACCGTCCAGGCCGCCGCATGAACGCCCCTGCCGACCCCGCCACCGCCACCGCCACCGCCACCAAGGGCGAACGTACCCGCGCCCGACTGACCGCGACCGCGGCCGAGCTCCTGCAGCGGCAGGGCTATCACGCCACCGGCCTGGCCCAGATCGTCGAGGAGAGCGGCGCGCCGCGTGGCTCGCTGTACTTCCACTTTCCGGGCGGCAAGGAGGAGCTCGCGGTCGCGGCGCTGCACGACGCCGGCCAGGAGTGGCGAGCGCGGATCGAGGCGGCGATCGATCGATCGCCCGATCTGGGCGCCGCCGTGGTCGCGGTGTGCGCGCTCTTCGCCGAGAAGCTTGCGGCATCGGACTTCCAGCTCGGCTGTCCGCTCGCCACGGTCGCGCTGGAGGCTTCGGCATCGAGCGAGCCGGTGCGGATCGCCTGTCGCGATCACTTTGCCGGCTGGGAAGCCTCCATCGCCGCCCGCCTGGTCGCCAGCGGCGTCAGCGCGGAGGTGGCGCCGCGCCTGGCGACCTTCTCGCTGGCCACCATCGAGGGCGCGCTCCTGCTGGCGCGGGTCGAGCGCTCGCCCCGGCCGCTCGAGGTCGTGGGCGAGACCCTGCGCGCCTTGCTGGCCATGGGCGTCCGCTGACTTGCCCTCGCCCTTGCCTTCCTTCTTCTACGTTCAGGTCAAGCCCGCCGCTCGCGCCGCGACGATCGTCGGTTGATCGCGCGCCGCCGTCGCGTGGATGGCCTCGGACGCCGGCGCGTGCTTCTGCAACAGCTCGATCGCCGCGACGTCGAGCGCCAACCGCTCGCGCACACCACCGGCCAGGACCACGCCAGTCTCGACGATGGTCGGGCGCGCGCCGCTGCCCGGCGTGGGCCCACCGCTGACCAGCGCGCGGTAGCCGTCGATCACGGTCAGCCGCGGCGCGATGGCGCGGTTGACGTCGGCGATCTGGCGGTGGATGAGCTCGTCGTGGTGCACGCGCAGGTTGCCCTCGCGGCGGCGATCGAGCGCGCGCACCAGGCCGAGCAGGTTCTTGAGGCCGAGCGTGCAGCCGGTGATGAAGTGGGTCTTGGCGCAGGCCAGGTTGAAGACGTGGTCAGCCTCGACGGCGAGCCGCGGCAGATGCACTGGCGGCCGCCAGCTCGGCACCAGCGCCTCGTCGACCGCGATCCAGTCGCCGTCGTCCTCGAACACGGTGAGCGTCGCGCCGGCGGCTCGGGTGGCGGCAGCGATACCGTTCTGCTCGAGGTTGGCGCGAGTGCCACCGTCGCCCCAGAACGAGCGATCGCCAACGGTGACCTTGGCGCCACGGTCGTGGAGCTCCTCGGCCAGCCAGCGCACCACGTCGGGACTGGTCGAGTACGGATAGGGATCGCCGGAGTTGGTGTTGACCTTGAGCAGCACGCGATCGCCGGTGCGGACGAAGCCCAGGCCGCCGGCGGCGGCGAGGGCTGCCGTGAAGGCGGCGTGATGGGTGGTCGCCGTCTCGCCGGCGTCGCTGAGCGCGCGGCGGTTGCGGCCGCAGCCGAGGACCGCGCAGGTGGCACCCAGATGAAGGAGGCGACGCCGGGTGAGCATGGCCAAAGGACGAACGAGCGCCGGAAGTGTTAGCGAGGCTGGGGCTCCTCCGGGTCATCGACCCGTTCAGCGATCCGGGCCGGCGAGCTGAACAGCGGTTGGCGGCGGCCGATACATCTGGGAGCCATGGTCATCCTAGGAATCCTCGTCGTCATGGGTTGCGTCATCGGCGGCTTCATGATGGCGGGAGGCCAGACCGGCATCCTGGTCCAGCCGCCCGAGCTGGTCGTGATCGTCGGAGCGGCCATCGGCACGCTGGTGATCTCGACGCCGGGCCAGATGAAGGCGCGCGTCAAGCACGTGTTTTCGCTGGCCTTCAAGGACACCATCCCGAAGAAGAAGGACTACCTCGACCTCCTCAAGCTGGAATACGAGCTCTTCATGCTCGCCCGGCGGCAGGGTGTGCTGGCGCTCGAACCGCACGCGGCCGAGCCGCAGAAGAGCGACATCATCCGTCGATACCCCTACGTGGCGAAGAACGACACCTATTGCACCTTCCTCGCCGAGGCGCTCCAGCACATGGCCAACGGCGTGGCCGCCGACGACCTCGACGCCTTGCTCGACGCGGAGCTCGACACGTTCGACAAGGTGAACCACCTCGCCGGCGGCCTGGTTCGAACCGTCAGCGACGCCTTGCCAGGGATCGGGATCGTCGCCGCCGTGCTCGGCGTGATCGTCACCATGGGCCACATGGACGCACCACCGGCCGTGATCGGCCACCACATCGCCGCGGCGCTGGTCGGCACCTTCCTGGGCATCCTCATGTCGTACGGGATCGTCTCGCCGCTCGTCACCGCGTGCGAGATCCAGGAAGTCCACCACCGTCGCTACCTCGAGGCGATCAAGGCGAGTGTGATCGCGGTGATGCGCGGCGCCGCGCCGGCGACCGCCATCGAGTTCGGTCGCAAGATGATCTTCCCGGACGAGAGGCCGACGTTTCAGGAGCTGGACAAGGCGCTGCAAAGCCTGAAGGGGACCTGACGTGCCTCCTGCTCCGCCGACCCCGGGACGCCGCCGCATCGTCAAGAAGGTCGCCGGCCATGGACACCACGGCGGCGCCTGGAAGATCGCCTACGCTGACTTCGTCACCGCCATGATGGCCCTGTTCATGGTGCTCTGGCTGCTGGCGTCGACCGACCAGAAGTCGCGCGAGGAGATCTCGCAGTACTTCCGGACCGGCATCCTCCCCGACGGTGACCTGGCGATGAACGGCGGCGCACAGCAGGTTCCTTCCATCATCGAGAAGGCGCCCGCGCCTCCCCCACCCGACGACGCCTCCCTGCAGGAGGACATCAAGAGCCTGCGCGACGCGATCGAGCACGTCGCGGAGAACCACATCCAGCTCGCGGACATCGCAGCGCGGGTGCGTGTCGTCGCCACCGACGACGGGATCCTGATCGAGATCGTCGACGAGGACGGCCACGACGGCCTGCTCTTCGACCTGTCATCGGCGCGCCTCAAGCCTGGGCTGATCGAGTTCCTGGAGGGCCTCGCGCCGGTTCTGGCGGCGCGGACCGAGACCATCGAGATCCACGGCCACACCGACGCGCGTCCGTTCGCGGCGGGCACTCCGATGACCAACTGGGAGCTGTCGTTCGATCGAGCCGCGGCCGCCCGGAAGATCCTGGAGGGTGCGGGCGTGGCGCCCCAGCGCGTCGTTGGCGTGATCGGCCGGGGCGCGGCGACCCCGCTCGACCCCGACCCCTTCGCGGCCCGCAACCGGCGCCTGTCGGTGTTGCTGCGCTACCGCCCCCCTGCCGTCGCCCCCGAGGCCACGATCCCGGTGCGTGGTGGCCATTGACGATCGCCGCCAGGATGGCCGACAGCGACCGCGCAAGCGACGAGACCGGTTCGCCTCGGGCGTGGCACGAGCGTTGCTGACGTTGGCCTCGTGCGCTCCCTCGTGGTGCCCTCGCTCCTCCTGCTGTCCGTCGCGCCCGCGAGCGCGGAGCCAGGCCTCGCCACCGCGGAGGTGCGCCTCGCGTATGGACTGGCGGCGGGCGGGGGATCCGGGCGCGCGACCGTCCGCGGCTCACCACTGGTGCTGACCGCCGCCGCGGCGCTCGCGGTGCGAGACCAACCTCGAATCAGCGCGCACGCCGGGCTCCTCGTCGAGACTCTCGATCGGACCGGCGCCGGTGGGGAAGCAGGGCTCACGCTGACGCCGCGCGATGATGTCCGCCTGCGCGCGGGCGTGGTCGCGGTGGTCACCCCGTACACGATCTGGGGTGCGGCGGCGGGCGGCGGCTCGTGCCGGCCACTCGCCGGCTCGCGGATCTGCGTCGATCTCACGGCGAACGTCCTGGTGGGCGGCACCGATCTACCTTCGGGATCCGCGGTGTTGCAGCTGCTGGTCGGCCTGGGCGTGATCTTCGATGCGAGCTGAGCTCCAAGCGGCGGCCGCCTGGTTGTTGACGGCCGTGCTGGCCGCCTGCGACGCGCCGTGCGTTCGCAACAGCGACTGCGCGAGCGGGCTGACCTGCGGGCCGGGTGGCGCTTGCGCGTCGGCCACCGCCGGAACCGAGGACGACGCCGGTACCGAGGACGACGCCGGCGCCGAGACCGACGCCGGCGCCGAGCCTGATGCCGCCACCGACGCCACCGACGCGGCCGACATCACCGACGCCACCTCGAGCGACGCCAGCCCGGGCGACGCCCCCGAGGACGCCACCCCGAGCGACGCCACCCCGAGCGACGCCCCGATCGACGCAGCCACCGACGCTGTCCCTGTGCCCGAGCGAGCTCCGTCGCAGGAGCCCCTCACCCCGGAGATCTCATGTCGATGCCAGCACCTGCGCTCGATCACCAGACCAGGTTGACGCAACACCTCGACAGCCTGCCAACCCTGCCGGTGGTCGCGCTGCGCCTGGGCGAGGTCCTCCATTCCCGCCGCTCTTCGATCCGTGACGTCGCCGAGCTGCTCGGCTCCGACCCCAGCCTCTCGGCCAAGCTGCTTCGCCTGGTCAACTCCGCGTACTTCGGAATCCCGGGCGGAGTCACCGACATCGCCAAGGCGATTCCGTTCGTCGGTTTCAACACGATCTACCAGCTCGTGCTCAGCGTCTCGGTCCTGGACACCTTGAAGACGCCGAAGGGCGCTGCGTTCGACCCGCGGCCGCTGTGGCTGCACTCGCTCGCGGTGGCAGCCACCGCTCGCGTGCTCGCCGAGGATGTCCGCCACCCGGATCCGGGTGCGATGTTCACCGCCGGGCTGCTGCACGACATGGGCAAGATCGCGCTCGCCAAGGTGTCGCCGGACGCCTTCCTGATGGCGGTCAACTTCCAGAGGGACGAAGGGATCACGTCGACCCAGGCCGAGCAGCGGGCAGGCCTGCCGACCCACGACCGCGTCGGCGCCGATCTGGCGCGGCGGTGGAAGCTCCCGGCCAGCCTCACGGTGCCGATCGAGGCCCACCACGCGGTGCTCGATCCGGCCTTCCGAGACCGGATCACCTCCGCGTTCCGCGTCAGCGCCGAGATCATCGCCGTGTCCGACCTGACGGCATCGGCGGCGGTCGCCTCGGCCGGAGTCGCGGAGTGCGAGCGGCCCGAGGATCCGCGGACCCGGCAACTGCTCGATGCGCTCGGGCTGAGCAACCAGAGCATGGACGGGCTCCATCGTCGGGTCATGGCCCAGCTCGAACGATCGCGGCCGTTCCTCGACCTGCTCGACGGGTGAGCGGCCGCCCTGCCCTGGTTTGGATCACGTCACGTCACGGGCGTGGCGACGCGCGGCAGCGAGACGATGAAGCTGGCCCCCCGGCCCGGCGCGCGCCGATACGAGATCGCGCCGCCTTGCAGTCGCAACGCGTAGGCCGCGATCGCGAGGCCGGCGCCAACCCCCTCGGGGCGTTGCCACAGATGCGGCTCGAACATCCCCTCGGCGATGTCGGCTGCGACGCCCGGGCCATCGTCGGTGATGACGAACAAGACGCGGTCGCCGTCGGCACGGACCTCCACGTCGACCGCGCCGGTTCGGCCGTCGGGCGAGGCGGCGGCGGCGTTGCGCAGCACCGCGGTGAGGACCTGCACCACCAGCGGCTCGGCGGCGAACACCGAGATGTCGGGCAACTCGGCGACGCGCAGCGCGGCCCGGGCGCGCACCACGGCACCGGCCTGGACCACGGCGCGGCGAACGAGGTCGCTGACGCAGACGTCGCGCACGGCCGGCTTGCCTTCACGCATCAGCCGGCGCATGGCCACGAACAGCTCGACCGCTTCGTTTCCGGCGGCCGCGACATCCTCGGTGACGGCGAGCAACTCGAGGTCGTTGCGCTCCGCAGCCAGCCCGGTGAGCGTGAGCAACGCGCCGTCGATACCCTGCAGGATGCCGGCGATGTCGTGGATCACCGCGCCCGCCATCGCGCCCAGCATGGCCTGGCGCATCAGCTCCTCCACGCGTGACCGCCGCGGCCGCGCCGCGTGCGTGGCCGCCTGGCCGGTAAGCACGCCACCCTGGCGCTGGGCGCGACGCGCCAGGTGCGACAGCAGCTCATGGGCATCGACCTCGTCGCCGCGCGCGACCAGGCAGAGGCGGGCACCGATGTCGATGGGCAGGGTCACGCGCCATCCCGAGGCGCCCACCGGGGGCAACTGGCCGGCGACCACGCGGCCGTCGAGGATCGCCGCGCACTCGGTCACGCCGACGATCGTCGCTGCCCGGAGCACCAGGAGCTCGCCCAGCTCCTCCAGCGTGCCGGCCGCCCGCAGCGCGGCCTCGACGTCGTTGAGGCTGAACGCGGCCTCGAGCGACGCGGTGAGGGCGCGGGTCCGTTCCCGCTGCTCGAGGGCACGGCGGAGCACCACCTCGATCTCGTCGTGCCAGGGCTTGCCTACCTTGTAGGGCGCACCAGGCACCATGAGCGCGGCGTGGGCGCGGTCGTCGAGATACCCGGTGAGCAGGATGCGGACGATGCCGTGCTGCTGGACCTGGGCGAAGTCCAGGACCTCGATCCCGTCGTGGTCGGGCATCCGCAGATCCGAGATCACCACGTCGAAGCGGTTCGCGCTCAGGAGCGCGAAGGCCTCCTCGCCGCACGACGCGCTCGTGACGACGTAGTGAGGGGAGAGTTCGTCGAGGAGGGCCTCGCGGACATCGTCGTCGTCGTCGACCACCAGGATGGAGACGTCGTTCATCGCAGCTCTTTCCTGTTGGGATGGGCCGCGGACTCCGCGGCGGGGACCTCGATCTCGAAGCGGGCGCCATGTTTGCAGGGCCGGTTGACCAGGTCGCCGCCCCAGAGCCGGGCCAGGCGCTGCGCGGTGGCCAGGCCGAGGCCGCCGGCGCGACCCGCGGCGATGGGATCGAGCACGGTCGCCTCGAGCTCGGCTGGCACGCCTCGGCCGGTGTCCTCGACCGCGATCACCCAGGTCTCACCGCGACGATCGACGACGATGTTCAGCTCGCCGCCGGTCGGCATCGCGGTGACGGCGTTCTCGATGACGTTGCCCAGCACGTGGTGGAGCCCGTTCTGCGGCACGTGCGCGGCCAGTGGTCCGCTGTAGGTGCGCCGGACCGAGATCGCGTCGAGGCGCCCGGAGAACAGGGTCAACGCGGTGTCGAGCTCGTGGGAGAGGTCGAGCCAGCGGGGCGTGGCGTCGAGCCCACCGGTGCGATGAAGGCGCACGACGGCGCCCACGTGCTCCTCGATGCGTCCGGCGGCGGTGCGCGCCCGTTGCACGAGCTGGACGAGGTCGGCGCGCCCCGAAGGGTCCGGATCGGCGAGCCGCGTGCTCAGCGTCCGCAGCGTGCTGGTCAGCGCCCCCACCGGGTTGTTGAGGTGGTGGGCGATGCCGGCGGCGAGCTCGCCGACCGCGGCCCGCCAGCCGACCCGCGCTACCTGGCCGGCGAGGAGCGAGATCTCCTGGTTGCGCTCCTCGAGCGAGAGCTGCGCCCTGCGCAGCTCGGCGACCACGCGCTCCAGCTCGGCGTGAGCCGCGTAGAGGGCGCTGTGTTTGGCCATGAGATCGCGTTCGAGGGAGCGTCGCTCGGCCGTATCGCGGGCCAGACAGGCCGCGAGCGACCCCCATTCGGGGTGCTCGACGTGGGCGATGGTGAGCTCGACATCGAGCGGGAACCCGTCGAGCTGGCGGAGGGCCACGTCCTCGTAGCGGCCGGGACGATCGAGGATGTCGTCGGTGCGGCGGGCGTCCTCGGCGAACAACCCGGCCGCCGATCCATCGACGACGTCGCCGGCCACGCGGCCGATCAGATCCTCGAGGCGGGCGTTGACGGACATGACCCTGCGATCCGATCGCCGCACCACGAACGCCGCGTCCGATACGGACGCGAACATCACGCCGAACACGAAATCGGCAACGGACCGCTGCGGCACCATCAACAGCTCGGGTCGACCAGTTCGCCCCACGATCAAGGTGTCAACCATGCCGACGAGCGGCACCTCGGGCGGGAACTCCTCCACAGGTTCCCGATGGTTCCGGGCCGGCGCGACCCTTGCAAATGCCAGCAGCGTGACGCGCATCTACGACAGCATCGACGCGCTGACGGGCGCCATGTCGTACCACCGCGGCCGCCACGCGGTGCTGGCCGGGAACGTGGCCAACCTCGACACTCCCGGGTATCGCCCGGCCGACCTCGAGCGCCAGGTCGGCGTCGCGGCGCCGGCTTCGATGACGAGGACCAACGACGCACATCGGTCCGCCGGCCCGGCCGCGGAAGGTCGGCTCGTCTTCGACGACGGCGGCGCGCTGGTCGGCCCCGACGGCAACGCGGTGGCCCTCGAGCGAGAGCTCGCCAAGATCGACGCCAACCGGGTCCGGTACTCGACCAGCGCCGAGCTGGTCTCGCGCCGCCTCGCCCTGCTTCGCTACGCCGCCAGCGACGGCAACACCTGAACGGAGACGCCGTGGATTTCTTCACCGCGATGGAAGTGTCTGCGTCCGGCCTCTCGGTCGAGCGCACCCGCATGAACGTGGCCGCCTCGAACCTGGCCAACGCGTCGACGACACGCGCCGCCGGTGGGGGTCCGTATCGGCGCCGGGACGTGGTGGTCCAGTCCCAGCCTCTGCCGAACGCAGGCGCCGGCATCAACGGAGTCGCGGTCACGTCGATCCAGCCCGACACGGCGCCGCCGCGCCTGGAACACGATCCCGGGCATCCCGACGCCGACGCGCAAGGCTACGTCGCCTATCCCAACGTCAACCCGGTGGAGGAGATGGTCGACATGATCACCGCGTCGCGGGCGTACGAGGCCGGCGTCACGGCCTTGACCACGTCGGTCAGCATGGCCGAACGCGCCCTCGGGATCGGACGGTGACCATGACGCCGATCCTGCCCATCGGCCTGCCCGCCACGATCGAGCGCCCAGGTGCCGCGACCAGGGCCAGCGGCCCCGACGCCACGACCAGCTTTGCCTCGACCCTGGCCGAGGCGGTCGACCAGGCGCGCGACGGCGAACGCGCCGCCAGTGACGCGGCGGCCCGATTCGCGGCCGCCGATCCGACGGTCGGCATCCACGAGGTCGTGATCGCCGCCGAGAAGGCGAACGTCTCGCTGCGCTACGCCACGACGTTGAAGAACAAGATGCTCGACGCCTATCGCGAGCTCATGAACACGCAGGTCTGAACCAACGCACCGAACCATAGCCGACCGCACGAACCATGGCCGACGCCCCTCCCCCGACCTCGAGCACCGCCGCGCAGCTGACGTCCCAGCTGGGCGCACAATGGCGACGCATGCCACGCTCGGGCCGCCTGGTCGGCTTCGCGCTGGTGCTCGTGGTGCTGGGCACCGTCGTGTACCTATCGGTGGCTGGCGGCGGTGACGGCTGGCGGCCGGTCGCGACCTCGATGCCGCCCGAGGACGCGTCCGAGCTCTCGGCTGTCCTGGCCGGACGCGGCATCCCGCAGCGCATCGCGGGCGGAGGACGCACGGTCGAGGTCCCGGCGGCGCGTCTGGCCGAGGCGCGGCTCGCGGCGGCTTCGGCCGGGCTTCCCCGCGGCGGGGTCGGCTTCGAACTGTTCGAAGGCATCTCGCTCGGCCAATCGAGCTTCGCCGAGCAGGTCAACTACCGACGGGCGCTGCAGGGAGAGCTGGCGCGCAGCATCGCGGCGCTGGCCCCGGTCGAGGGAGCACGCGTCCACGTCGCGCTGGGCAAGCGATCGGTGTTCAAGGACGCCGATGAGCCACCTAGCGCCTCGGTGGCGCTGCGGGTCCGGCCCGGTGGCCACCTGACTCCCGACCAGGTCCGGGGCATCACCCAGCTGGTCTCGGCCTCGGTGGATGGGCTTTCAGCAGACAAGGTCGTCGTGGTCGACCAGCACGGCGACGTGCTGACCGGCGAGGAGCGAGGCGGCCACACCGATCAGGCGGCCATGGAGACCGCGATCGGGGCGCGGGTCCGCGGCATGCTCGAGCGGATCGTGGGCGCGGGGCATGTCGCGGTGGTCGTCTCGGTCGAGATGGATCGTCGCCGGGTCAGCACCTCCGAAGAGATCTTCGACAAGGACCGCGCCGCGGTGCGAAGCGAGAGCCAGGTGGCCGGCACCGCGTCCCCCGGTGGCACGGTGACCGGCGGGATCGCGGGCGTGCGTGGCAACCTGCCCGGTGCGCCGGCCGCGGGCGGCGGACCATCCGCCGGCGGCCTCGGCGCCGGTGGCTCGGCGACCACGAACTACGAGATCTCGCGGACGGTGCGGCAGATCGACGAGCCCATCGAACGGGTCGCCCGCCTCCACCTCGCGATCCTGGTCGACCACCGGCCCGACGAGGACGGCGAACCGCAGCCCCTGCCCCAGGCCGAGCTCGACCAGCTCGCGCAGCTGGCGCGACAGGCTGCCGGCTTCGACCCCGCCCGCGGCGACGCGATCGAGATCCGCTCGTTCGCGTTCGCTCCCGACGAGGCCGTCGCACCACTACCGCCACGCGCGGTGCCCGCCGGCCTGCCCGTGCCGCTGCCCGTGCTCGCTGGCGGCGCCCTGGCGCTGCTCGTGCTCGTCACGGTCGTGATGATGCGGCGCGGGCGTCGACAGCTGCCGGCGGTGCTGGCCCTTCCGGCGCCGATCGCGGAAGTCGAACGCGCGCTCGCCGGCGGGGGCAAGGTCGCCGCCGCGCTCCCGCCGCCGCCACCATCCGCCGAGCGGACCCTCGAGGAGCGCGTCCTGCGGGCGGTGCGCGCCGATCCACCCCGAACCGCGCGCGTGCTCTCTGGATGGCTAGGCGCGCCTGACCCGAAGCCGAGCAAGTCATGAACGCGATCATCACCCGTCTCGGCACGCCGATCGGTCCGCGCCACAAGGCGGCGATCGCCGTGCTCGCGCTCGACGACGAGCTCGCGGCTCAGCTGATGTCGGAGCTCGACGACATCGAGCTCCGACAGCTCGCCAGCGCCGTCGACGAGCTCGACCTCGTGCCCACCGAGGCGCTGATCGGCGTGCTCGAGGAGCTCGAGATCGCACTCAACGGTCCTCGGTCGGTCTCGCGGACTGGCGGCGGCGCCTACCTGCGCCAGCTCGCGGCCAGGTCGCTCGGAGAAGACCGTGCTCGGCGCCTCTTCGCTCCTCCGGTAGACGATAGCCCGTCGGTGCCACTCGAGCAGCTGCGCTCGGCCAGGACCCAGGCGCTCGCCGACCTCTTGCTCGAGGAGCACCCCCAGATCGCCGCCGTCGTGCTCACCCAGCTGCCCGCCGCGCTCGCCGCCCGCGTGCTGAAGGAGATGCCGCCCGAGACCTCCGCGGATCTGGCCAACCGCCTGTCCGCGCTCGACGAGATCCCCGACCGCGCCGTGCTCGAGGCGTCGGAGTCGCTGGTCCGCGCACTGGCCGCGTCCGGGGGGCTGGCGTCCTCGGATCGCCGTTCCGACTTCGACGGGCTGGCGTTCGCCGCGTCGATCGTCAACGAGATGAACGGCGACGATGGCGATGCGCTGCTCGACCGCATGGCGACGATCGACGAGGGCGCGGCCGCGCGCGTCCGCGAGGCTCTGTTCACGTTCGAGGATCTGCTCCGCGTCGACGCGCGCTCGATGGCGCCGCTGCTTCGCACGGTGCAGAGCGAGACGATGGTCACGGCGCTCCAGACCGCCGGGGAGACCTTGCGCAACCACTTCTTCGCCGGGCTGTCGCAACGCGCTGCCGCCACGCTGCGCGAAGACCTCGCCGCCAGCGCCCCTCGCCGGGTCTCCGAGGTCGAGGCTGCGCAACGCGAGATCATCGAGGCGGCGATGCGGCTCGCCGCCGAGGGCGCGCTGAAGCTGCCCCCGCGCGGAGGTGAGGCTTGACCGCGCGTACACCCTGGCTGGGAGAGCGCACCGGCGCGACGGTGTCCTTCGGGTCCACGCTCCCGCGCGAGGGCGGGGCGGCCTCGACGTCCTGGGCGGCCCGCGATCAACCCGAGACCAACGCCGGCGCGAACCCGGGCGCGACCGGGTGCCACCGCTGCCGCGACCTCGGCTCCATCGCCAGCGATCAGGCACGCGCTCGCGCCGAGGCCACGGCCGCCGGCCGCGAAGAGGGCCTGGCGGAGACCAGGCATGCGAGGGACCGCCTGGAGGCGGCGGCCGCCGCCGTCACCCTGGCGTGCACGATCCGAGACGACGCCGTCGTCGAGGTGATCGTCGATGTCGCCTTGAGCTTGTGCGCCGAGATGGCGCCCGCCGCCGCCGCCGTCGACCGGCGCGGCCTGGTGCAACTCGTCAGCCGCGCGCTGGGCGACGCCGGCTCGAGCGCGCCCGGCGGCGCGCGGGAGCTCGTCTTGCGCATGTGCGCCGACGACGTGGCCGCGATCGGTGGCCAGCTGCCGGCGGGTGTGGCGTGCGAGGTCGGCGCCGGCCTCACCCATGGCGAGGTCTGGGTCGAAGCGCCCCGATTGGTGGTCGACGGGCGCTGGGCGCCGCGGCTGGCCGCGATGCGCGAACCGCTGCTTGCGCTCGTCCGCGCCGCCGAACCGGCGTTCGAGCTCGCCACCGAGGAGCAGTCCGCCGACGAGGAGCAGTCCAGCGATGGCGCCTGAGCTCTCCCGGGCGGCGGACCCGTACGACGGGCGCAGCCGCCGGATCCCGGTGATCGTCGAACCGACGGGCCCGCACAGTCCGCTCGCCGGCTCGGTGGCACAGCTGGCCCGCCGTAGCGGTGGCCCGGTCGTGGGTGGCCGCGTCCTCGAGGTCAACGGGCTGGTGGTCAAGATCTCCGGGTTCCCGGTCCGCGTCGGCGACGTGGTCGAGCTCGACGCCGGCGCTGATGGCACGCTGCCGTGCGAGGTGGTCGGATTCCGCGGCGACGACCTGCTCGCGGTACCTCTGGGCGCGGCGCGAACGATCATCCCCGGAGCGCCGGTCTGGCGATGCGGCGCGCGCTCCCAGGTCGCGGTCGGTGAGGGGTTGCTCGGCCGGTTCATCGACCCTTTCGGAGCTCCACTCGATGGGGGGCCAAGGCCGGTGGCGCTCGCGCGCATGCCGGTCGAGGGCCTCCCCCTCGCGATCGCCCAGCGCGCTCAGGTCGAGGCGCGCTTCGCCACCGGACTGCGCGCCATCGATGGCCTGTTGCCATGTGGTCGCGGCCAGCGGGTCGGCATCTTCGCCGGTGCCGGCTGCGGCAAGAGTGTGCTCGTCGAACAGATCGCCAATCACGCCGACGCCGACGTGGTCGTCGTGGGGTTGATCGGAGAACGTGGGCGCGAGGTCCGAGAGCTGATGGCCTCGGCGCGCCGCGACCGCATCGTCGCCGTCGCCGCGACCGCGGATCGCTCGCCGCTCGAACGCGTCCGCGGCGCCGCCGTCGCGTCAGCCATCGCCGAGTGGTTCCGCAACCAGGGCCGACACGTGCTGCTGGTGATCGACTCGCTCACCCGTTACGCCATGGCGCTGCGCGAGATCGGCCTCTCCCTCGGCGAGCCACCGGCGACCAAGGGCTATCCGCCCAGCGTGTTCGCCGCGCTGCCGCGCCTGCTGGAGCGGGTCGCGCCGGCCGCGTCCGGGGGGACGATCACCGGTTTCTACACCGTCCTGGTCGAAGGGGACGATCTCTCCGACCCGATCGCGGATTCAGCGCGCTCCTTGCTCGACGCGCACATCGTGCTCGCCCGCGACCTCGCTGACCGGGGGCACTTCCCCGCGATCGACGTGCTGGCCAGCGCGTCCCGCGTGGCTCGCCGCGTCGCCGGGCTCGAAGCCTGCGGGCTCGCCGACCGCGCACGCGCGGTGCTCGCCGCTCGTCGCCAAGCGGTCGAACTGCAGGCCCTCGGCGCCTACGCCCCGGGCTCCAACCCCGAGATGGACCGCGCCATCGCCACCGGCAGACGAATCGACGACTGGGCCCGGCAAGGCGCCGATGAGTCGGTGCCGTGGGCCCACAGCCTGCGCGGCCTGGCCGCCGCGCTGGGAGAGGAACCTTCGCCATGACCATCCGTTCCCGCACCCTTCGCGCCGCCATGGTCGCTCGCTCCAACCTCCGCGACGCGGCGGCCGCCGCCGAGGCCAGAGCGCACACGCTCGACGCGGCCGCCCAGGCCGATGCCGAGCGCGCCGCCGCCGAGCTCGACGAAGCGATCGTCGGGGCCCGGACCCGCATGGCCGACAGCGCCAGCGTCGCCAGCCTGTATCGCATCGCCGACGAGCTCGACGCCGACCGGGCCGCGGCGATGGACGCCGAGCGGACCCGGGCCGCGGCAGCACGAGCGCTCGAGCGCGCGGTCGGAGATCTCCGGCAGCGAGCGCAACAGCTGCGGACGGTCGAGCGCGCGCTCGAGACGCTCCTGGAGCAGCGGGCGATCGGGGCCTCGCGAGACGAGCAGCGACTGACCGACGACCTGAACGGTCGGAGGAGGGATTCGTGAGGGTCACCGACACCGCAACGCCGCCACCACTCAGCCCGCCCCGGGGGCGAGCGCCAGAGCCCGGACCCGGCCGCCCGCGCGGGTTCGCCGAGGTCATGCAGGAGGCACAGCCGGCGCCGACGCCGGCAAGCGCCGGCTCCTCGAGCGCCGCCCCGGTGGTGGCGGTGCAAGTCGTCGCGCCCCAAGGGGCCGCGCCCGAGGTGATCGACGCCGCCCTGACCGCGCCCACGCGTCCCACGACTCCTGCCGCGTCCGTCGCGGTGACCGGGGCGGCGATCGTCGCGACGACCTCGAACGCGGCGATGCCGGAGCTCCTCGACGGGTTCGAGGTGAGCTTCGACGAGGAGCCGAGCGCGACCACCGCCGTGCTCGGCGAGATGATCGACGCGACCGCGGTGACCGAGCCGGTCGCGGCGTCGGACGCTGGCGGCGCCCTCGCGCCCACCCTCACCATCGACGCACCGGCCACGATGCAGGGCCGGCCGGCGCAGGCCAGCGGGGAGCCGACCGTGGCCATCGACTCGGTCGAGGCGCCACGCGGCGACGAACCGGCCACGACCCCGACCGCGCACACCCGGATCGTGATCGAGCACGAGGACGAGCGCGTGGTGGTCTCGGTGGCCCTGCGCCACGGCACCGTCGACGTCGCGATCCGGACCGGCAACCACGACCTCGCCAGCGCGGTCGCCCGATCGCTCGACGAGCTCGACGGCGCGCTGCGCGGCCACGGTCTGGCGCTCGGCGATCTGGTCGCCGGTGACGCCCCGGAGGATCGACCACCGAGTCCCCGGCCAGGCCGTCGTGGCCCGGCTCGCCGCGACGAGGTCGGTCCGACGACCCCAGCCGAGTCCGGCCCCATCTCTGACCCGCGCCTGCGCGCGCTCGCCTAGGAGATCCCATGATCGAACCAACATCTCCCTCCATCCCGACCATGTCGCCATCGGGAACGACCGGGCCCGGAGCCGCCGCCGGCGCCGCCAGCCGCGATCAGTTTCTCAGGCTGTTCGTCGCCCAGCTCGAGAACCAGAACCCGCTCGATCCGCAATCGGGCGCCGACATGGTCGCGCAGCTCGCCCAGTTCTCGTCGCTGGAACAGGCGGTCGAGAGCAACCGCCGCCTCGCTGACCTGGTGTCGGCGCAGGATGCCGCCGGCAGCGCCGCCCTCGCGGATCTGGTCGGCCGCGAGGTCACCGCCGATGCGTCGACGCTCACGCTCGACGGCCGCGCGCCCGCGCTGCAGGTCGCGGCGATCTCGGGGGACGATCCGATCGCGGGCGGCGAGCTGATCGTGCGTTCGGCCTCCGGCGCCGAGGTGCGTCGCGTCTCGTTCGGCGCCGGGGTGTCGCCGATGGCGATCGACTGGGACGGCACCGACGCCAGCGGCGTCCCGCTGGCGCCGGGCACCTACAGCGTCGAGGTCGTCGCGCGCGGGTCCGACGGCGACCCGATCGCCGCACGGCCCCAGCTCCGCGGCGTCGTCGATGCCGTCGAGCTCACCCCGACCGGCCCCCGTCTCGTTCTCGGCGGCACCCGGATCTCGCCGGCCGCCGTCACCATCATTGCCAGATCCACAGGAGAGCCATGAGCATCTTGACCAGCCTCTACACCGGCGCCAGCGGCATGAGCGCGCATGGCGGCGCCATCAGCATCGTCGGTGACAACATCGCCAACGTCTCCACCTTCGGCTACAAGCGATCGCGCGCGGCCTTCGCCGACGTGCTGGGCGGGAGCCTGAAAGGCCAGCGGCTCGGCGCCGGGGTCCGGCTCGGCGGCGTCGACCAGCAATTCGAGCAGGGGGCGGTCCAGCAGACCGGCGGCACGCTCGACCTCGCCATCCGCGGGCGCGGCATGTTCACGGTGAGCGGCACCCACGACGGCCGCGCGGCGCAGTACTACACGCGCGACGGACGCTTCTCGCTCGACAACTCCGGCCACGTCGTCGACGCGCGCGGCCTGCGCTTGCAGGGGTACCTGGTCGACCCGGCGGGCGTCGCCGCGACCGCCCCGGGCGACCTCCAGCTCGCGGGGAACGCGAGCCCACCGGTCGCGACAGCGCTGGCCAACGTGTCGTTGAACCTGGACGCAGCGGCCACGCCGCCGGCGGCCTGGGACCCGACCAACCCGCAGGCCACGTCGAACTACGCCACCTCGGCCACCGTCTATGACTCGCTCGGCGCCCCCCACCGCGTCGACCTCTACTTCCGCGCCCAGGGCGCCGGCGCGTGGGAGTGGCACGCCATGGTCGACGGTGGCGAGCTCACCGGCGGCACCGCTGGAACCCCGACCGAGATCGCGAATGGCACCGTTCAGTTCACCCCGACCGGCGCGCTCGACACCGAGGCGATGGCCGCGTCCAGCGCCGACTTCCTCGGGGCCACGCCGGGCCAGGCGATCAGCTTCGACTTCGGGGACGCGATCACCACCGACGGCGGAACGGGCCTGGCAGGCTCGACGCAGTTCGCCGGATCGTCCGCGGTGAACGCCCTCGACATCGACGGGCACGGGTTCGGTCAGCTCGTCGACGTGGTGGTCGACGAGGACGGGACCATCAGCGGCATCTTCGACAACGGCGAGACCCGGGCTCTGGCCCGCGTCGCGCTCGCGGTCTTCGGCGACGAGGAGGGGCTCGTCCGTGCCGGCGACGGGTTGTATGCCGAGACCTCGGCGTCGGGCCAACCGCTGCTCGCCGCGGCCGCGACCGGTGGCCGTGGCGCCATCTCGGGCGGCGCGCTCGAGGCATCGAACGTGGAGCTGGGCGACGAGCTGGTCACGCTGATCGCGTACCAGCGCGCGTTCCAGGCCAACGTCAAGACCGTGACCACCGCCGACGAGATGATGTCGGAGATCTCCAACCTCAAGCGCTGACGACCGACGGGGCGCGTCGACTCAGCTGCCGACCGAACTGCGCAGGTCGCTGGCCTGACGCGCGGCGGCCACCGCGCACGCCTCCGCGGCCTCGACCGACGTGCCCACCCGCGCACACGCCGCATCGCGGAGGGCTCGGGTCGGGCCGTCCTCGCCCCGCCCGAGCAAGCGGGCCAGCGCGACCAGCTCGACCAGCTCCCGCGTGGCGGTCGGCGCGCCGATCCGCTCGCACGCCAGCGGATCGTGGTGGAGCTGGGCCACCAGTTCCAGCTCCGGGAACAGGTTCCAGCGGCTGGCCACCATCGCGCCGAGATCGGTGTGGTCGAATCCGTAGCTGGCGCGTTCCAGCTCGACCTGGTCGTCCTCCCCAGGGGTGAAGCCGACCTTCTCGTAGGTCGGCCCCATGATGCGCGAGAACGCCATCGTGCCGATGTCGTGCAGAAGGCCGCACAGGAATGGATCGGCGCTGCCGCGGTGACGAACGGTCCGCGCCAGGGCGGTCGTCGTGAACGCGATGCGCAGCGAGTAGTCCCACAGGGACCGACTGAATGGCGTCCCCCGACCGGTGAAGTAGGCCGTGACCGCTACCCGACGGAGCTCCTCGCAACCCAGCATCCGCATGGCGCTGGCCAGGTCGGCGACCGGGCGGGCGGCGAACGCGGCCGAGGACGCGATGCGCAGCACGCGCGCGACCAGGGCACCGTCGAGGGCCATCGCCGCCTCGATCCGGGTCCACGAGACGTTGGGATCCGCCAGCAGGCCGAGCAGCCGCTGGATCACGGACGGCACCGCGGCGGTCACGTCGATCTCGTCGACGGCGCGTTCGAACGGGGTCAGGTCGATCGCGCGGGTCAGGCTCGGGACGACGTTCACGGGCACCTCCTGGCGACGGCATTCGCCGAGGTCGACGGGTACGTTTCGTCGAGGATCGCGGCGAGCTTGGTCGGGATGACGGGCTTGAGCAGGTACGCGCGCGCGCCCGCGACACGTGCGGCCACCACGGGTTCGCGCGCGCTGACGGCGCTGATCACGACCACCCGCGGCTCCAGCCCGAGGCGCGCGAACGCCTCCAGGACCTGGAGGCCGCTCAGCCGTGGCAGCACCAGATCGATGGTGACGATGGTGGGGGCCATCGCGCGCACCATCTCGATCGCAGCCAGGCCGTCGGCGGCCACGCCGACCACGTGCAGCCCGGCCTGTTCACAGGCGGCCCGGATCGTGGCGGCCGCGGCTGGAGACTGGTCGACGATGAGGACACCGGACATCTCACCCTCCGATCATGCCGGCGCTCACGCGCACGACCTCGCTGGTAGTGGTCTCGCCCCCGAACAGGCGGGCCAGCGCGGCGGAGCGCAGGTCGGTCATGCCGCCGGCGACCGCCATCGCATGCAGGGTCGGCGACGCCACTCCGCCGATGATCGCCTCGCGCATCGCCGAGTCGACGACGAGCAGCTCGACGATGGGTACCCGACCCCGGTACCCGGTGCCCTCGCAACGCGCACAGCCGGTGCCCCGCACGAAGCGCAGCCGCGCGTCGCCGGCCAGCACCTCGAGCCCGCCACGCAGGCCGCGCAGCTCGTCGGCCGCCGGCGCATACTCCTGCGCGCAGCCGCCACAGACCTTGCGGATCAGGCGCTGCGCGGCCACCGCGTTGATCACCGCGGCGACCAGGAACCGCGGCACCCCCATCTCGCACAGCCTCAGGACCGAGGTGGCCGCGTCGTTGGTGTGCAGGGTCGACATCAGCAGGTGACCAGTGAGGGCGGCCTCGGCGGCGAGGACGCCGGTCTCATGATCGCGGATCTCGCCGACCAGGATCACGTCCGGATCCTGACGCACGATCGCGCGCAGGGCGGTCGCGAAGGTCACGCCGCGCCTGGGGTTCACGGGGATCTGGTTGAGCGACTCGATTCGTACTCCACGGGGTCTTCGATCGTCACGACGTTGGTCTCGGTGGTGGCGCACTCGCCCAGCAACCCGTAGAGCGTGCTGGTCTTGCCCGACCCGGTTGGGCCCGTGACCAGGAACATCCCTTGCGGGCGAGCGACCTGGGCGCGCAGTCGTGCGGCGACCTCGGTGGGCAGCCCGAGCGCGGCGAGCGAACCTCGCCCGCGGCCCGCGCTGAGCAGCCGGATCACGACCTTCTCGCCACGTGCCACCGGCACGCACGACACGCGCAGGTCGAGATCCTGGCTGGTACGACGCAGCCGGACCCGACCATCCTGCGGCACGAAACGCTCGGAGATGTCGAGCTGGGCCATCACCTTCACCCGCGACACGACCATCGCGGCGAGGGCGACCGGGTAGCGCGGTCCGTCGCGCAGCACGCCATCGACGCGAAAGCGCACGCGCAGATGGTTCAGGGTGGTCTCGATGTGGATGTCGCTCGCTCCGGCCGAGATCGCGTGAGCCAGCAGGCGGTCGACGAGCTGAACGGCGCGACCGGACTCGCCCTCCTCCCTCAGGCGCGCCAGCTCGGCGGCGCTCAGATCGCCGAGCTCGGCGCCATCGACGTGCTCGAAGTCGATCGGCTGGTCCTTGAGGAAGATCTGCTCCAGCGCCGACGCCAGCTCGGACGGCGCGACCAGCACCGGGAGGATCGGAGCTGCGAGCAGCCGGCGCAGGTGATCGAAGACATCGAGCTTCGTCGGATCGACGACGGCGACGTAGACCTCACCACCGCCGTCGCACAGCGGCAGCACCTCGTGGCGGCGCGCGACCTCCTCGGGAACTCGCGCCGCGAGCGCTCGATCGATCGCGAAGTCGGCGATCCGTGCCGTCGACATGCCGAAATGCGCCGCCACGCGTTCGACCCAACCCGCCTCGTCGAGCGCGCCGGCCTCGACCAGCAGCCAGCCCGGCCGCCGCTCGCGACCATCGGCGCGTCGGATCATGTCGTCGAGTTGCGGGGATCGGAGCCGCCCCTCGGCGACCAGGGCCTGGCCGATGCGGCGCGCGACGACTCCGATGACCGTGGATGGCGTCGGCGGAGGCGCCGAGCGCGGCACCGCTCCCCGTGCCGCCGTCATGCGACCCCGCCGAACAACGCGTCCAGCTCCGCCTGATCGCGGACGTCGTCTCCGCCGCTGTCGGTCGCCGACGCTCGAGCGCGGTTGATCGCCAGCAGCGCGGCGGCCGACGTAGCGGGCGGCGTGGGCGAAGGCGGTGGCGCCGTGGGCGCCCGCGGCGCGCTGACGGGGCCCGCTGGACCGCCGGCGGGCCTGGCGGCGGCGGCGGCCCTGGCGGCGGCCGACGCGACCATGGCGCGCCCGCAGCCGCCGCACCAGGCGTCGTCGAGCTCGTTGCCGAACCCGCACGCGCCGCACGACCTCACCATGACCGCACGACAGCCGCCGCAGAAGCGGCGACCCGACGCTGCGGGTCGACCACACGCTGGGCAGGCTCGGCCGCCCGTGACCGGGATGGACATCAGTGCACCTCTCGCTCGCCCAGCGCCTGGACCGGCCGGGCGTTGTCACCGAATCGCTTGCGAAAGGCAGCGATGCGAGCGCCGTCCTCGGTGCGACTCCGCTTGAGCACGATCCACCGCACCCCTTCACTACACGGCGGCGTGGTCAGTGAGCCGTCGTATCGATACGCACCGTGATCCCGCGGCAAGAGCCCCCCGGGATCGAAGGGGCGCTCGAGGCGGCGCTCGCCACCCTTGGCCCGGGGCGCCCCCTTCCACACCGGCGCCATCGCGGGCGAGGGCGCGCCCTCGTCGAACAGCACGCCGACCACCGCCAGCGCCCCGGACCGGTCGCGATGGACGAGGTGCACCTCGAGTGGAAACGCCTCGCCGGCGATCGTGTGCTCGCTCGGCGTGTGAACGTGGAACTGCAACAGATCGAAGCGAACCCCGTCGACGATCGCGAAGTTGCCGGGATCGAGGTTCACCTGGAGGGTGTGGCCGTTGTCGACCACGACGCCGCGGGTCGGGCGGTAGATGAGGAACACCTCGGGCGCGGCGCCCGGCCTTGGCAGGATGTCGACGGGCGACTGCGCGCTGCCGCTGGCGCAGGTGGCAAACGCCGGGGCGAGGTCGGCCCAGTGTGGCGGCCCGTTCGCCCCGCCGTATTCCCAGTGGACGTCGCCGTGCGGTGTCGCCAGGGCGGCGGCGGCGGCCGGGGCCGCGGCGCCGCCGTGGGGAGCGGCGTTGGCGCGAGGCGCGGGTTCATGATCAGCTGCGTCGCCGTGGGCATCGGCCGCTTTCGCCTTCGCCTTCGCTTTCGCCTTCGCGGCCGACTTGCCGGCCTCGTGTTGCTTGCCCTTGTGCTTGGGGTCGATCGCCGCGGACCCGGGGCCGGGTTCACCGGACAGCTCCGAGACCGCTGCCGCGACCTTGTCGAGCCGCCGCTCGAGCGCCTCCACCCTCGCGGGTTGTTCGGCGTACTTGCAGCCCACGATCACGACGAGGAATCCGAGACGACGCACGAGTCATGGATCGTCCGGGCGCCGCCGCTGTGAAGGTCCGGGGCGTCGCGGGCGCGCGTCAGCGTGAGCCGGCCGCCGCACACCACGCGCCGCCGCGGGCACCCGGAGGCATGGCGTACGCGACGTCAGCCAGCGAACGGGCGATCTCGTTCATGCGCGGCCGCATGCCAGGCTCCTTGGCCAGCATGCGCGACACCAGCCGATCGAACGACCCCGGGACGACCCGGTGAGTCGAGATCGCCGGCGGCAGGCGATCATGGTGGTCGGCCATCACCTGGGCGATCGGGCCCTCGAAGGGTGCGCGACCGGTCGCGAGCTCGTACAGCAGGCAGCCCAGCGCGTACACGTCCGAGCGAGCCTCGGCGTGACCACGCCACTGCTCGGGCGCCATGTAGCAAGGAGTGCCGGCGATCTCCTGGATCGCGAGGCTCTCGTCGAACCGCGCCACGCCGAAGTCCAGCACCTTGGCGCGCGGCCAGCCCGCGAGACCGTCGCGGTAGAGCACCATGACGTTCTCGGGCTTCAGGTCGCAGTGCACCACCCGTGCGTCATGCATCGCCGCGACGGCATCGGCCACCTGCGCGCCGATGGCAGCCACGGCGCCGAGTTCGATCTGGCTGCGACCGAGCAGGCTGGCCAGGTTCTCTCCGTCGAGCACTTCCATGAGCAGGTAGGGGACGTCCTCCGACTGCGACGCGGCGTGGATCCGGACCAGTCCCTCGTGGCTGACGCGCTGCGAGACCTCGTACTCGCCCATCAGGCGGGCGACGATCGAATCGTGCGCGGCCCAGCGAGCGTCGAGAACCTTGATGGCGACGCGTTCGCCGGTGACCACGTGTTCCCCGAGGTAGACGCCACCCATCCCACCTTTGGCGAGGAGGGCCAGGACGCGGTAGTCGCCCAGGCGCGGTGGTGGGAGGGTCACCGCCTCGAAGGGTTGGCTTCCCAAGGCCATCGGGACGGTCGACGTGCTCGCGACCACCCTCAGGTGTGGCCCGGTGAACCGTTCGCCGAGGTCGCACATCGCGGACTTTCTTGTGTGCATCATCGGTGCCACCTGAAAAGTGAAAGGTCTGGCCTACGTGGAAGAACGCCGCGGGCGCGACGGTGGGGCCGTTGACGACACATCGTCAGGCCGACATCGGCTCGAGGACCGGGACCGCGGCGCCGCCGGGCCCGTGACGGGCGGTGAGCAAGGTGGCGCCCATCGCGACCGCCACGTTGGCGATGTCGGTGGAGGTAACCTCGACGTGCTCGAAGCGCTGGCTCACCCAGGCCTGGAACCGAGGCACCAGCGACGTGCCGCCGATCAAGACGACCTCATCGACGTCGGTGTCGGACCAGCGGGACCGGTTGAGGGTGTCGTCGACTGCGGTGAGGGCGCGCGCGAACAGTGGATCCCACAGCCGCTCGGCCCACGTCCTTTCGAGGACGATGTTGATGTCGCGTCCGGCGCCGTCCTCGATGTAAGCATCGCGCATGTTCATGCGCGCCTCGCTCGCGCTCGACAACGCTCGCTTGGCGGACTCGCAGCGCTGGGCGAGCACCTGGCGACGGACGACGTCGCGGAGCAGGTCGAAACGCGCCCGTCGGAACACCAGTCCGGCGAGCTCCTGGACCATCGCCTCATCGAGGTCGTCGCCGCCGAGGAACGGATCCCCGCCGGTGGCGATCGACTGAAAGCGAAGCCCGGCCTGGTTCATCGTGGTGACGTCGAAGGTGCCGCCGCCGAAGTCACACACCAGCAGCCGGCGGGACGCCGGGCGCCCGTGCATCCCGACGGCGAGCGCGCCCGCGATCGGCTCGGCCAGGACTTCGACGATCTCGAGGTGCGCGAGACGGGCGGCCCGGCGCAGGGCCTCGACATATCCTGGTGGCGCCACCGCGGACGCGGTCACCACGGCACGCCGGATGCTGGCGCCGAAGCGCTGTTCCGCGAGGCTGCGCACGCGGTCGAAGATGGCCGCGGCGATCTGCTCGGCCGCGAAGGCGTGCGATCCGAGCTGGAGCAGCGCACGGCCTCCGGCGCCGGCGGTGATGCGGTACGGGAGGGTCGGCGCGAGACGCCGGATCGCGCCAGCCTCGGACAGGTCGCTGCCCAGTAGACGCTTGATCGACGCGACCGTGGTGCCCGGATGCGCCGCCAGGTGACCGACCGCGGCGTGGCCGACCACCAGCGGCCCCCGCGCGGGCACGTGGACCACCGACGGGATCATGGGATCTCCATTGTCGACCACCAGCTCGACGCGCCCGTCGACGAAGGCGCCGGCCGAGGTGTAGCTCGTGCCGAAGTCGACGCCGAGTACGAGATCACGGGCCACGGCTTGGATACCGGCCGGATCCGACGCGTGGAGAGGGCCGAACCTTGGCGCACGCGCGAGGTCCCGACCTGCACGAGTCCGTGGAACGGCCGAACCCTGGAGGCGAGCCCGCCGCAATGCCCGTGGTCGCCCCTCCGGTTCTGTTCGACGAGGAGATCGAAGCCCTCGAGCTCTGGCAGCGTGCGCTCGCCGCCGCCGACTCTCGCCTCCGCTGCAGCCCGGACACGTCGATCGAGATCAAGAAGCTCGAAGCCATCGGCAAGCTCGCGGCCGGCGTCGCCCACGAGATCAGCACGCCGATCCAGTACGTCGCGGACAACGTCGCCTACGTGGCCCGTGCATTCGTGGCGATCCGTGAGGCCCTTCGGTCCGTGGAAGGATCACGCGGCGGAGGGGCCGAGCTCGACGCGTTTCTCGACGAAGTGCCCCGGGCGCTCAGCGAGTCCCTCGATGGGCTCGAACGCCTGGCGTCGATCAGCGCAGCGCTTCGTGACTTCTCGCATCCGAGCCGGGGCCTTCGCGAACCGTTCGATCTGAACCAGGGCCTGCTCGCGACGATCACCGTCGCCCGCAGTGAATGGCGTTACGTCGCCGATGTCGCCACCGAGCTCGATCCGACGCTCCCGCCCGTGGTGGGCATCCGCGACGAGCTGAGCCAGGCCTTCCTCAACCTGATCGTGAACGCGGCCCACGCCATCGGCGACGCCCAGGCTCGGGGCCGAACCGGCCGCGGCCTCATCACGGTCGCGAGCGGCCACACCAGCGACGAGGTGATGGTGCACATCACCGACACCGGCGACGGAATTCCCGACGAGATCCGTCACCGCATCTTCGAGCCCTTCTTCACGACCAAGCCGGTTGGTCGCGGCACCGGCCAGGGCCTGGCGCTCGTCCACGCCGTGGTCGTCGACCGGCATGGCGGCACGATCCAGGTCGCGTCTCGGCGCGAACACGGCACCACGTTCACGATCAAGCTCCCCCTGGGGAGCCCGAGGCCAACGCCGTGAAGGTCCTCCTCGTCGACGACGAGCCGCGCCTGGTGCACGCGCTCGATCGCGTGCTGCGCGTCGGCGGCGACAGCGGCTGGGTCGTCTCCACGGCGATGTCAGCGCGCGAGGCCCTGGCCAAGCTAGATCACGCCGCGGTCGATGTCGTCGTGTCCGACATGTCGATGCCGGAGATGGACGGGACGGCGCTCCTGTCCGAGATCCGGGTGCGATGGCCGGGGACGGTACGGGTCGTCCTCTCGGGACACAGCGATCCGGCGTCCGCGACCCGGGCCGCGTCGATCGCGCATCAGTTCTTCGAGAAGCCGGTGCGGGCCGCAGACCTGATCGCGGCCCTCCGCGAGATCGAGGCCTGTCTCCGGCCGAGCCCATCGGCGCCGCTGCGCGAGATCCTGGGCGCGATCGGACACCTGCCGGCGGCGCCGGCGGCCTTCGTCGAGCTCTCGGCGGCGATGGACGACCCTCGCGTTCGGGTCGACGATCTGATCGTGGTGGTGAAGCGCGACCCGGCGCTGGTCGCCAAGGTCCTGCAGCTGGCCAGCTCGACGTTCTTCACGCGCGGCCTACCCGCCCGCGATCTGCGCACCGCGATCGGACGGTTGGGCGTCCGCCTCGTCGCCGCGCTCGCCCTCGCCGGCAGCGCCTTCAACGTCGATCGATCCTCGGGAGTGACCTTGGAGCAGCTCACGACCCATGCGGTCGAGGCGGCGACGGCCGCCCATGGCGTCGCCGCCCCGCGCTACGCCGAGGACGCCTTCGTGGCCGCGTTGCTCGCCGACATCGGGCTCAGCGCGCTCGCATGCTGGATGCCGTCACGGGTACGCGACGCGCGGACACACGCGGCGCGCAACCACGTCGCGTTCCACCAGGCCGAGGAGGCGCTGTATGGGTCGACGCACGCCGAGCTGGGCGCCTACTTGCTCGGGTTGTGGCGCCTGCCCCCGCCCGTCGTCGAGGCGGTCGCGCTCCACCACGCCGCCGATCGCTCGACGCTCTGCGACCTGCCGATCGCCCTCGCGGTGTACGACGCGCACGCCAAACCCGGCCCCGTCGACTAGCGCCGTCAGCACCGCCGACAGACCGCCGCGCTCGGATCGGGAACACCAGCGGTCACGGTAGCTTCCCTCTGGCGCGCCGGTTGCAGACCGAAAGGGACGTGAGTGAACATCCCCTCGATCCACAGGAGCTCGAGGCGATCCAGGCGGCGATCCGGCAAGGGGCCTCGGCCACGCCATCGGTCCCGCAGCATGAACCCCAGCCCCTGCCGCTGATCGCTGCTGATCGCGAAGCTCAGGCCGCGCGCCCCCGTCTGGCCGAACTGGCCCAGCGCTGGGCGCGGCGCCTCGCCCGTTCCCTCCGGACCTTCGTCGGCGACGTGACGGTCGACGCGATGGGGGCCGAGGTGATCGACGCCGGGTCCCTCCCCGACGAGCTCCGCCCCATGTGGGTCGCGCTGATCGCGCCACCTGGGCGAGGGATGCTCGCGGTCGCCTTCGGCGGTGACCTGATCGAGGCGGCGGCCGCCAAGCGCTGCGGTGCCCCGGCGATCAAGGCGGCCGGTCGAGATCCATCGCCGCTGGCGCTCCGGCTGTTCGCCCCCGCCGGCGAGGCCGCGACGGCCGCCCTCGAGCAGACCTGGGCCGAGATCGAACGGATCCGGATCGAGCGCCCCGTCGCGAGTCCCGACGCCGTCGCCTCCGCGATCGGCGGCGAGACCGTCATCGCCGCGACCCTCGCGGTCTCGGGCGCGACCACCGGTCGCGTCCGCTTGCTGGGACGCCCAAACGTCATCATGCCGCCGGCCGAACGCCACCCGACGGTGCCCGCCGACGCCGCCACCATCGCCGCCGCCCTGGGCGCCGTCCCGATCGAGGTTCGCGTCGAGCTCGCCACGATCGCCATCAAGATGTCCGAGCTCGGCACCCTCGGGCCAGGTTCGCAGATCGCGCTGCCGGTGTTCCTCGACGACCCCATGCCGATCTACTGCGGCGACGTGCTCAAGGCCTGGGGTCGGCCCGTCGTCACGCGCGGCGTGATCGCCGTCGAGATCGCCGCCGTCGTCACCCCCGGAAGGGACCACCGATGAACGAACCCGACGTCAAGCGCCTCGAGACCCTGCTCCACGACGTTCCCCTCGAGCTCACGGTCGAGCTGGGAAGGATCCGACTGAGCCTGGCCGAGCTGGCCGGCCGGCTCGGCCCCGGCTCGATCATCACCCTCGACAAGCTGACCGGCGCGCCGCTCGACGTACGCATCAACTCCCGACTGGTGGCGCGCGCCGAGGCGGTCGCGGTCGGGGATCGCTGCGCCATCCGCATCCTCGAGATCGTCGAGAAGGAGTAGCCGTCATGCGTGCTTTGCCTGCGATCATCATCCTCTGCCTCTGCGCGACCCCGGCGTTCGCCGGCCCCGACAACGCCGAGCGCTTCCAGATCATCGAAGGCGCCGAGCAGGTCGAGGTCGTCGCGCGGGGGGCGACCGCCGCCGCCGGAGCACGCATCGGGGTCGTACGCGAGCGGCTCGAGATCCCGCTCGTCGGCTCGGTCCGCAGCGCGCGGCGCTCGAGCGACGACACCACGGTGCGCCGGGTGGAGATCCGTGGCGACGCGCCTCGTGTGCTCAGCATCAAGCTCCGCGCCGACCGCGACCGCATGGCGGGGATCGCCGAGCGCGTCCGCTTCGTGCAGATCGGCGATGCGTTGCACGTGACCATCCCGCGCGCGGTCGTGGTGGCGCCGCCCCCCGGCGCCGACACGTTCACCGAAGGCATCGTCGACGAGAAGATCGAGCTGGAGCCGCCTGCGGCAGCAAACGCGACCGGCTCGCCCTCACCGGCACCGCTGGCGACCCGGACGACCCCGACGACGACGACCCCGACCACGACGGCCCCGACCCCGACGGCCGCGACGACGACGACCCCGATGGAAGCCGCCTCGATGCCTGGTCAAGGCCGCACCGCCGCAGCCGCCCCGACCGACTCGAGCCCGTCGATCGGCGTCGCCGGCGGCGCCGGCCCGGTGTCGACGCGGTGGTGGATGGTGGTCGGCGGCATCGCCTTGATCGGCGGCGGCGTCTTCGCGGCCGTCCGCCGCCGGCGCCGCGTCGACGACCCCGTCGACCAGCTCGAGGTCATCGCCTCGCGCTCGCTGGGCGGCAAGGCGAGAGTGGTCTGGCTTGGCGCCGGCGACCGCGAGATCGTGATCGCGATCTCGCCCCAGCAGATCCGGCCGCTCGGTCAATGGCGCCGCGGCGCTCGAGGTGTCGAGCGCGACTTCGGCCGGGTCCTCGACGGCGTCGGCGCGGCCGATGCCGGTCCCGCGCCGAGCCGAGATGCCCCCGGACCACGACGACTCGCCCGCGCCAGCGCCAGCGCCAGCCCGGCGGTCTCGGGCCTGATCCGCCTTCGCGAGCGGACCCCACCCGTGAACGAAGACGTCGCCACCGGCGACGAGGACGCCGACGCCGAGTGGGCCAAGGACCTGCTCGCCGCGACCGGCGGACGCCGGTGATGAGACACGCCGCACCGTTCATGACGGCCGCGGCGATCCTGCTCGCGGCCTCCGCGGCCTTCGCCGATCCCGCGACCACGGTCCCGGCGCCCGCGGGATCCGCGGGCGGGCCAGGCAGCGCGCTCACCATGATCGGCGTCTTGACGCTGGCCACGCTGATCCCGGCCGCGGTCCTGGCGTGCACCTGTTTCGTGCGCTTCGTGGTCGTGCTCGGCTTCGTGCGCACCGGCCTGTCGACCCCGGCAGCTCCACCCAACCAGGTGCTCGTCGGCCTGGCGTTGTTCATGACCGTGTTCGTGTCGGCGCCCGTCGCCACGGAGATGTACGAGCGCGCGGGCCGTCCGTATCTCGACGGTGAGATGGACGAGAAGGCGGCGTTCGACGCCGCCGCACCTCCACTGCGGCGGTTTCTCCTCGAACGGACGCGCCAGGAGGACCTCGCGCTCTTCTACGAGGTCTCCGCCGAACCTCGGCCGGCGACGGCCGACGACGTGCCGCTGCGCATCGCGATCCCGGCCTTCGTCGTCTCCGAGCTGCGCACGGCGTTCGAGATCGGCCTGGCCGTGCTCCTGCCGTTCCTCGTGATCGACCTCGCGATCGCCTCGATCCTGACGGCGCTCGGCATGGTGATGGTGCCGCCGCAGGTGGTCGCGTTGCCGGTCAAGCTGCTCGTCTTCCTCGCCATCGACGGATGGCGCTTGATCGTCGAGTCGCTGCTGCGCGGCGCGGTCTGACGCGCCAGCGCCGCCCGGCGTCAGCGCCGCCGACATCGACCGGGCGCCAGCGGCGGTTTTCCAGTGATCACCGTCGGATCGCGCTGGCTCGTCGGTTGCACCAAGGACGCATCGCATGCCCAGCACGACCGATCTGTGGCGGGAAGCGATGATCACCCTGGCGGCGGTGGCGGCACCGTTCCTGGTGACCGCGCTCGTGGTCGGTCTCGTGGTTGCGCTGGTGCAGACGGCGACGCAGCTGCAGGAGAGCGTGTTGTCGTTCGTGCCCAAGCTGGCCGCCGCGCTCCTGGTGATCGCGCTGGGTGGGAACTTCGTGGTCGACCGGCTCGCGCGCTTCACGAGCTACAGCTTCTCGCTTGCCGTGACGGCGCCGACCGACCACCGCGCACCGGGCAACGCCGCGCCATGATGATGGACATCGCCTCCGGACCGTTCGTGGCGGCCCTGGCCCGCGCCGGCGGCTTCGCGTTCACGGCGCCCCTGCTGGGCGAGCCCACCACGCCGCTGCGTGCCCGCTTGGTCTTCACGGTCGCCGTCGCATTCGCCGTCGGCGCCGCCGCTCCCGCCCACGAGCTCTCGAGCGTCATCGCCTTGGTCCCCCTCGAGCTGGCTGCCGGCGCCCTCGCAGGCATCACGGCTCGCCTCGTGCTCGACCGGGTCGCTGCCGGCGCCCAGCTCATCGGCTTGCACCTCGGACTCGGGTTCGCCGCCGACTACGACGTCCGCGCCGGCGAGTCGGCCTCGGCCGCGCGCCGGGTCCTGTCAGCGCTCGCGGGCCTGGCCTTCCTCGGCGCTGGCGGCCTCGAGGCGGGTGTGCGCTGCGTCGCCACGCCGCTGTCGGCGACCAGCGTCCACCACCTCAACGACGCGCTCGCCCTGGGAACGAGCGTGATGACACACGCCATCGCGTTCGCGGCGCCCGTGCTGATCGCCGCCACGATCATCAACGTCGGCCTGGCGGTCATCAACCGCGCCGCCCCGGCTCTCAACGTGTTCTCGGTCAGCCTGACGGTGGTCTTGCTCGGAGGTGGCCTGGTGCTCCTCGGGTCGGTGCCGGCGGTGGGCAGCTCGATCGACGGAACGGCACGCGCAGCGGTCGACTCCCTGGCCGGCTGGGGGACGCGATGAGCGACGCCTCCCGGAGCCACAAGCCCACGCCCAAGCGGGAGAAGGAGTTCCGGAGTCGGGGCGAGGTCGCGACGTCGCGTGATCTGACCTCCGCGGCCACCCTCGGCCTGGGCCTGATCGGCGCGGCGTTCGGCGCCATGACCACCTGGGGCGCGTTCTGCGTCATGACCCGGACCGCCGTCATGGGCGCCGGCCTCGGTGACATCGCGGCGGCCGCGCGCGACGGGTTCCTCGTCGCCGTCGCGCCCGTGCTGCTCGCGGCCCTGGTCGGATGCGTGCTGGCCGGTGGCCTTCAGCTGGGCTGGCCGCCGGCGCTCAAGAAGCCCTCCTTCGATCCGTCGCGCTGGCTGGCCCTGAGCGGCCTGACCGAGGTGTTGTCGCCCGCGGCGATGACCCGCCGCCTGCTGACCGCGATCGCCAAGGTCGTGGTCGTCGGCGCTGCGGTGGCGCTGGTGGTCCGAGCTCAGGTCCGTGAGGTGACCACGATCTCCGATCCGGGCTCGATCGCCTCGCGGCTCGCGGACGCCGTTCTCGGACTTGGCGCGATCGCCACGCTCGCGCTGTCGGCGCTCGCAGCGATCGACTTCGCGATGGCCCGCCGCCGCATCGGCGAGCGGATGAAGATGACTCCCGACGAGCTGCGCCGCGAGCACCGGGAACAGGAGGGAGATCCGCAGGCGAAGGGCCACCGCCGTCGCCGGATGCGCGAGCTGGCCCGCCGCCGCGTGATGTCCGAGACCCGCAAGGCCAACGTCGTGCTGGTCAACCCGACCCACTTCGCCGTGGCGCTCCGCTACGACGCCGACGCCGACGCGGCGCCACGTGTGGTCGCCAAGGGCAGCGATGAGGTGGCCGCGCGTATGCGCGAGGTGGCGCGAGGCGCCGGCGTCCCCGTGGTGAGCCGCCCGCCCCTCACCCGCGCCCTGCACAAGCTCGTGCCCGAGGGTAAGGAGATCCCGCCTCAGCTGTTCCACGCAGTCGCTGAGGTGCTCGCGTACGTGTACCGGATCCGGGCCGCCACCGGGAGGACCTCGTGACGCGGCTTGGCTCCATCGTCAAAGGCGACGCCGCGATGGCGGCCGTCTTCGTCGGCGTTCTCGGGATCACCGTGGCCCCGCTGCCACCGATGGTGTTCGATCTGCTGCTCGGCACCGCCTTGTGCCTGGCGGCGCTCACGTTCCTGGTCGCGTTCTACGTCGAGAAGCCCACCGAGTTCTCGGCGTTTCCGGCCCTCCTCCTGTTCGTGACCCTGTTCCGCCTGGCGCTCAACGTCGCCTCGACCCGACTCATCCTGACCCACGGCGGTCACGACGATGAGGCGGCCGGCGCGGTGATCGCGGCCTTCGGACGCTTCGCGATCGGCGGCGACTTCATCGTCGGCGCGATCATCTTCATGATCCTCGTGATCGTCAACTTCGTGGTCATCACCAAGGGCGCCGAGCGCATCTCGGAGGTCGCCGCCCGCTTCACCCTCGCCTCGCTGCCGGGCGAGCAGATGGCGGGCGGCGCCGCTC
>SXJR01000302.1 GCA_005779305.1 Myxococcales bacterium | reverse complement strand
GTGAGTCCACGGCAAAACTCTCACCAGTGGTGAGAGTTTTGGATCATCCTTGTAGGTGTCGTGGAACTGGCGCATCCGCCACAAGTTCTTTGTTGAGAACCCGAGCAGGTCAGGCTCGGAAACGGGAGCGCGCTCGGTGCGAGGTCGCCGCCGCCGCCGTCGACGCGGTGTGGACCACCGGGGCCCGCCGCGCCTATCGCGATCACGATCGCATCCAGCCCATCGACGACGAGCTGACCTGGCTCGACGACTTCGCCCGCCGCTGGAGCCAGCTCAGGCGCCAGGCCTGCCTCGACGGCCCGACCGACCTGCACCCGCGCACCGTGGCCTGCCTCGACGAGGCGCTGATCGATCTGCGGGCGGCGATCACCCGCACCGACGTGTACTGGCCCGTGCTGCCGTCGCTCGACGATTGCCGCGCCGCCCCGCGTGGGCCGATCACGTTCCCGGTCACCGTCGGCGTCGGGCCGCAGGGCGTGGCGGTGCTCTCTCCTGACGGACGCCGCATCGCGGTGTCGAGCCTGGCCGGCGATCCCTACATCATCATCGCCGATCCCAAGGCGCCGCGCCCCGAGCCGATCACCGGCGCGCGACTGGTCGGCGACTGGCTCGCCGACGGTCGCGTGCTCGTCCAGTTCCCCGATGGTCGTCAGGTCCTGCGCCTGGCGCCTGCATCAGGCTCGGCGCCGGCGCTCGATCAGCCGCTGCCCGGCACGGGCGACCTCCTCTACACCCAGATCAACACCGTGAGCCCCGACGGCACGCGCCTCGCGGTCACCGACGACCGCGGCACCCACGTGCTCGCCGTGGCCGACGGCCGCGAGCTGGCCACGGTGCCCGGCCTCGCCCACGAGCTGGCCTGGGAGCCCGACGGCCGCCGCCTGGCTGTCGTGTCGCGCGACCTCGGCACCCTGACGCTGCTCGACACCCGCAGCGGCGCCACCACGCGTCTGCCCATCGGCTTGCACAGCCGCAGCCTTGGCGAGATCGGGACGGCGTGGTTGGCGCCGGGCCGCATCGTGCTCTCGGGCGCGCTGTCGATGACCACCACGTTTGGGGTGTGGACGCTCGAGCTCGACGACGCATCCCGCCTCACCCGCGCGCCCGAGATGCGCTATCGGCCACCGCGCGGCCAGATCCTGCGCCTCTTCGACGCCGCCGCCGGCCAGGTCCTGGTCCACGACGCGTCGGGGCGCCAGCGCCTGCTGCGCTGGCACGGCGACCGCATCACCGAGTACCCGGCGCACTTCAAGGATGTGCGCATCATGGCGCTCGATCGCACGCGCAAGCTCGCCCTGGGCCTGTCCGGCGAGCAGCTCCACCTGTTCGACGTCGACGCCGGTAGCCGCACCATGATCGACGCCGACGACGTGACCCACGCCTTCGGCGGGCTGCGCGACGGCCGCGCTTACCAGGCCCGCAAGCTGGCGCCGCATCGCTGGGAGCTGGTCGAGCGCACCGCCACCGGCGAGGGTGCCCGTCTCGCCTTCGACTGGCCCGCCGATCACGTGACGCCGCTGGTGCGGTGCGCGCCGTCGGCGCCCGATCGCTGCGTGGTGCTGGCCCGCGGCGGCGACGTGCTCTGGTTCGCGCCGCTGGTCGGCGACACCCTGGGCAAGGCCCACCGCATCGACGGCGTGACCGGCTCGACCGACGTCGCCGCCGACGGCACCCGCCTGTTCGCGCCCTATCGCGACGCACGGGTCGCGGCGATCGACATCACCAGCGGCGCGGTGACGGTGCTCGCCGAGACCGGCCAGCCGTGCGCGGCCCGCATCGTGCGCCAGGATCCGGGCGAACCCGATCGTTTCTGGATGGTGCACCTGTGCGCCGATCGCTTCGCCATCGGCGAGGTGAGGAGCGGCGGCGCGTACCGCGAGGTCGCGTCCAGCGACGGCTGGATCTCAGGCCTCGAGGTCCTGGCCGGAGGTGACCTGGTGTACTCGGCCATGGACTGGGACCCGCAGCTCCAGCTCATTCCCGGCCTGTAGCGCCCTGTGCTGGCCGGTCCTGGCCATTTCTGAGCATTCGTCAGGGCTCGACCGCCCGGCCGACCCCTGGCACGCTCGCCGGTCATGAGCACCCGCCGTACCGAAGTCGCGCCCGGGGAGGACCTCCACCTCGACGCCAACGTCCCCGGCAATCCGGCGTACCACTTCACCATCCTGCCGCCCGGATCGCCGGCCAAGGCCGGCTGGACCCTGCGGCCGCCGATGGTGCCGAACGCGCGGCCGGCCACGCAGTGTGTGCACGCCGGCGTCCAGCCCGACTCGGCGTACGGCGCGGTGATGCCGCCGATCTACCAGAGCAGCACCTTCGCCTTCCGCGACGTGTGCACCAACGCCGGCTTCGACTACACCCGCAGCGGCAATCCCACGCGCGCGGTGCTCGAGGAGGCGGTGGCGTTGCTCGAGGGCGGCGCGGCGGCGACGGCGACCTCGACCGGCATGAGCGCGATCCTGGTCGCGCTCAACCTCCTGCCGGCCAACAGCCACATCCTGTGCACCATCGACTGCTACGGCGGCACCTTCCGCCTGCTCGAGCACGCCAGGAGCTCGCTCGGGCTCGAGGTCACGTATCTCAACCTCGCCGATCTCGACGCGGTGGCCGCCGCGTTCCGGCCCAACACGCGGATGATCTGGATCGAGACGCCGTCCAACCCGCTCCTGCGCCTGAGCGACATCCGCGCGCTGGCTGACCTCGCCCACGCCCGCGACGCCATGGCCGTGGTCGACAACACCTTCCTGTCGCCGCTGCTCCAGCGGCCGCTCGATCACGGCGCCGACCTGGTCGTGCACTCGACGACCAAGTATCTGAACGGTCACTCCGATGTGGTCGGCGGCATCGTGGTCTCGGCCAAGGGCCAGGTCGCGCTGGCCCAGCGCATCGCCAGCGTCAACAACCTGCTCGGCGTGTCGCAGTCGCCACACGACTGCTTCCTGGTGCTACGCGGCATCAAGACCCTGCAGGTGCGCATGCGCGCGCACGAGGCCGGCGCCCGCGCGGTGGCCGCGTTCCTCGAGCAGCACCCGGCGATCCGCGCCGTATTCTACCCGGGCCTGGCGTCACACCCGCAGCACGCGCTCGCCAAGCGCCAGCAGCAGGGTTTCGGCGCGATGCTCAGCTTCGAGCTCGAGAACGGCACGCCGGCGCGAGTCAATCACGTGCTGACCACGCTGCGCTGGTTCACCCTGGCCGAGAGCCTGGGCGGCGTCGAGAGCCTGGTCGCCCACCCGGCGTCGATGACGCACGCCTCGATGACGCCCGAGGCCCGTGCCCGCGCCGGCATCACCGACAGCGTCATCCGGCTCTCGATCGGGATCGAGGACCCCGAGGACCTGATCGCCGATCTGGCTGCATCGCTCGACTCGCTGCCCTGACCACCTGTGCGACCAGCGGGGCCGCGGCCGGCGTGCGGGCCAGGGCGACCAGCGGCGTGACCAGATCGAGCACGTCGTCGACCAGGCGGTGGGTCTTGCGCTGGCCCGGACTCCGGTCGTCGGCGAAGTAGATGAGGATACCCAGATGCGCGGCCCACAGCGCCCGCGCCACCAGCGCACGGGTAGGCGGCGGCAGGTCCTCCGGAGCGATCGCTGCATCGAAGAGCGCGATGGCGCGGGCCCGCACGTCGGCGCTCTCCGCCGAGAACGCTGACACCGGATCGGCCGGGTTGGCGTGGCGCGGGATGATGGCGCCGAGCAGGGTGCGATTGGGCGCGACGTCGTGCAGCCGATCGTGGAACAGGCGGCCCAGGCGGGCGCGCAGCGGCTCGCCCGTCGGATAGACCCGCGTTCGCGCTTCGGTGGCCGACTGGTTCGCGTCATAGAAGGCGAAGAGCAGCGCGTCCTTCGACGGGAAGTGGTAGTAGGCCGCGCCCAGCGCCAGGCCGGCGGCCCTGGCGATGTCGCGCATGGTGGTCTCTTCGAAGCCGCGCTTGCGGAACAGCGCCAGCGCGGTGTCGAGCACGTGCTGGCGAGTGAGCTCGGCCTTCTTCATTCGAGCGGTCCGGCGGCGGCGGCGGCTTCGCGGCCGCGGGTGCGCAGCCAGTGGAAGACGAGCAGGTTGCCGAAGTGCATCGCGGCCAGCACCAGCAAGAGAATGCCCAGCTTGCGGGCCAGGGTCTCGATCGCGATGGTGACGGTCTCGGCCGACGGGGCGCGCAGCATCATGAGCGCCCAGCCCAGGTTGACCAGGTAGAAGCCGACCACCAGCAGGCGATTGACCGCCGGCGCCAGGCGCGGCTCCTCGGGGAACACCGACGCGAGGAACACCTCGCCGTTCTGGCTCAAGGTGCGAGCCAGGTACACGGTCAGGATCAGGGCCAGGCTGGCGTAGGCGAGATAGACGTGGGGCAGGTAGTCAGGGCTCATGGCCGGTCGGCTCCTTTTTTGAACACGTTCACAATCTAGGATGCCGCGATCGCTCCGTCCACCTCAAAAAACGAACACGTTCAATATTTGGCCGAAACCGGAACGATCTCGGCGCAAGACGCTCGCCGCGGCGTAGACTCGGTGGGCGTGCCTCCGGGCGAGATCTCGCACTACCGCATCCTCGGCCGCCTCGGCCGGGGCGCCATGGGCGAGGTCTATCGCGCTGTGGATCAACGTCTCGGACGTGAGGTCGCGCTGAAGATGCTGCCGCGTGAGGTCGAGAGCGACGCCGACTGGCAGACCCGGCTCCTGCGTGAGGCCCAGGCGGCGAGTGCGCTCAACCATCCCGGGATCGTCACGCTCTACGACATCGAGTCGGCACAGGGGCGTTCGTTTCTCGTCATGGAGCTGGTCACGGGAGAGCAGCTGTCGGAGGTCGCCCGACGCGGGCTGACCTGGCAGCGCGCTGTCGAGCTGACCGCCGCGGTCGCCGACGCCCTGGCCGCCGCGCACGCGCTCGGGATCCTTCATCGCGACATCAAGAGCGACAACGTCATGCTCACCGCGAAGGGTCAGGTGAAGGTGCTCGACTTCGGGCTGGCCAAGCTGCGCGCGGACGTGGTGAGGCACACGGCGCAGATGGCAGCCGCCCGGGATCCAGACGAAGAGGAGAAGGGCGAGGGCGAGGGAGAGGCCGAGTGAGAGGGGGACGCCGGCCTGGAGGAGACCATCGTTACGGACACAGCGAAGCAG
>SXJR01000301.1 GCA_005779305.1 Myxococcales bacterium | reverse complement strand
TGATGTCGGGAGGCAAAACATCGATCCCCATCGCTCTCGATTCCTCTATTTCAATCGCGATGCGATCAGTGTCCCCGTCCTCGCTGCTTAAAAGTGCCGCCATGAAGCTCGAGCGCGACCATCCCCACGTGCGATCGATCATGGCCAACGCGTTACGCAACGTGCGCCCGTCGCACCTCCTCGATCGCGACGTCGCCCGGGCCTGGGCCGAACGCGCGCCCGACATCCGGCCCGCGGCCCCGGTCGCGCCGCGCCCCGCCCGTCACGCCGCGCTGCCCGCCGTGTCGAGCGGCGGGCGCGTGCATCTGGCCGTCGTCCAGGAGCCCGAGGCATAGGCGTCATGCGTCCTTCGACTCGGACTCGCTCGCGCTCGTCCGGCTCAGGACGAACGGGGGCGGTCGTCATCGCGGTCGTCGCCGCTTGCGGCGGTGACGGCGGCGTCGATCCCGACGCCAGCAACGGCGACCTCGACGCGCCGCTCACCGACAGTGGCGGCCCCGATGGGCCCGCAGTCGACCCGTTGATCGGCGTCGGCCAGGTCACCATGGTCGGCAGCGGCTACACCTTCACCGAGGGCCCACAGTGGCGAGCGGCCACCGGCGACTTCCTGTTCAGCGACATCCAGGGCAACACCATCTACCGCTGGACGGGCACCGGCGCGCCGGTGGTGTTCCGCACACCCAGCGGCAACAGCAACGGGCTCGCCGTCGACACCACTGGCACGCTGTTGGCCTGCGAGCACGGCACCCGCCGGGTCTCGCGTGGCGACGGCGCCAACGGCACCCTGGTCGTCGAGCGCTTCGAGGGCCTGCGCCTCAACTCGCCCAACGACGTCACCGTGCGCGGCGACGGCACGATCTACTTCACCGATCCGCCCTACGGCATCCAGGCCGCGCAGCGCGAGCTCGCGTTCATGGGCGTGTTCCGCATCGCCCCTGGCGGGGCCGTCACCGCCGAGCACCGCGGCGCGCTCACCGACCGGCCCAATGGCATCGCGCTCTCGCCCGATGCCAGCCTGCTCTACGTCGGCGACTCCGAGGCCCACCTGGTCCGCGTCTTCGACGTCGCCGGCGACGGCTCGCTGTCCGGTCGCCGGACATTCACGGCCACCGCCAGCACCCCCGACGGCATGGCCGTCGACGCCGCCGGCAACCTGTTCGTGACGACCTCGTCGGGCGTCGAGGTCTACGCGCCGAGCGGCACCCGCTGGGGCACCCTCCCCGTGCCCATGCAGCCCTCCAACGTCGCGTTCGGCGGGGCCGGCGATCGGACGCTGTTGATCACGGCGCGCAGCGCCGTCTACCGGGTCGACCTCGCCGGTCCCGGGCTGCCTCGCAACTGATCCCGACCGCCGCCAACGCGGCGTGATCCCACACCTGTGGCTCGATCCGACAGCCGCATGGCCGCGGCGCCGGCTCGAACCGCGGGGTTAGACTGGTACGGACCATGCACTTGCACGACTGATGGACCGGCACCTTCGCGCGTACCTGATGACCGTGCTCGTGTTCGTGACCTCGCTGGCCAGCAGCGCATGCGGCGGCGGTGACGACAGCGCCACCCCGGACGGCGGTGGCGCCGATGCCGCCGTCGATGCCGCGGTCGACCCCAGCGAGGCGATCTTCCCGCGCGACCGCGTGCTCGAGGTGCAGATCACCCTGGCGCCCGCCGACTGGAACACGCTGCGCAACCAGGAGCCGGGGCCGCCGGAGGCCACCTGCGCGAGCCAGACCGGCGTCGACGCGTACACCTACTTCCCGGCGACGATCACGATCGATGGCACCACGGTCGCCAACGTCGGGCTCCGCAAGAAGGGCAACCTCGGCTCGCTGTCGACGACGCGCCCCGGGCTCAAGGTGAAGGCCAACGAGTACGTGATGGGGCAGCGCATCGCGAGCCTGAAGCAGCTCACGCTCAACAACAACAAACAGGACGAGACCCTGATCAGCCAGTGCCTCGGTTACGGCCTCTTCCGCCAGGCTGGCCTGCCGGCGCCGCGCTGCGCCTTCGCCCACGTCACCGTCAACGGCACCGATCTCGGCGTGTACAGCCACATCGAGTCGATCCGCGATGGGTTCCTCACCCGCAACTTCGGCGACGACTCGGGCAACGTCTACGAGTCCGGCGGCGACTTCGCGCCGGGCCAGGTCGGCGGCTTCCAGCCCAAGACCAACGAGACCATGCCCGACTGCAGCCCGCTCGACCGGGTGGTCACCGCCCTGCAGGCGCCGAGCGGTCAGCTGGTCTCGCAGCTCGGCGCCGTCCTCGACATGGACGAGTTCATGCGGTTCTGGGCGATGGAGGTCGTGACCGGTCACTGGGACGGCTACGCCAACAACCGCAACAACTACTACCTCTATCATTCCCCGGCGACCAACAAGCTGAGCTTCATCCCCTGGGGCACCGACGCGCTGTTCGCCCGGCTCCAGCGCACCACCCGCCCGCAGTCGGTCTTCGCCTGCGGCGCGATGGCGTGGAAGCTGTACGACACCGCGCCCACGCGCGCGCTGTACCTGGCCGCGGTGCGCGACGTGCTCGACACGGTCTGGGACGAGACCGCGATCATCGCCGAGATCGACCGCATGCAGGCGCTCCTGCGGCCGCTGGCCGATCCGACCAGCACCGGTGAGTTCGCGGGCAGGCTGGACGCCGTCCGCGACTTCGTGCGCACCCGCGAGGCGGTCCTGCGCGCCGAGCTGAACGCGGGCGATCCGGTGTGGCCCTACGCCGCCAATCAATCATGCCTGGTGCCGATCGGTACGCTCAGCACGTCGTTCGTGACCACGTGGGGCACGCTGGGCACGTTCGGCGTGGGCAGCGGGACCATGAGCGGGACGGTGGGTGGGGTGAACACGATGAGCTCGACCGCCTACGCCAGCGCCGGCGTCGACGCCGACGGCAAGGCGGCGATGCAGGTGCTGTCACCGCTGCCCGACGGTCGCTACACCGTGCTCTTCCTGTCGGTCAGCGAACCGCTCGCCTTCCAGCCGGGGACGTTCCCCGTCGACCTCCGCAACACGTTCGCGTTCATGACGTTCTACGACCCGGTCACCGAGACCGCGAGTGGCGGCGGGCTGATCTTGCCGGGCACGCTCACGCTCACCCAGGCGGCGACCACGCCCAACGCGCCGGTCCGCGGCACATTCACCGGGACCGTGATCGAGCTCTGACCGCGACGCGCGGTACCATCGTGCCGATGCCCACCCGCTCGTGGTTCGTCGTTCTCGCGCTCGCGCTCGCCGTCGTGCTGGTCGGCGCCGCACCGGCCGCGGCTCAGCCCGCGGTCACCGAGGACGACGCCCGGGCGGTGGCCGACGCGGTCGTCGGCGAGCTCAAGCGCGCGGAGATCGTCCCCCACAAGACCGTCTTCGCCACGGTCATCGCCGGCTACCACACCGACGTGGCCGGGTTCGGCGAGCTCCGCCTCGGCTACGGCAAGGGCCGACACAAGCGCAACATCCTGTTCCCGACCACGACCCTGTGGCGGTTCTCGGCCGCGGTGCGCGGCTCGTACGGACGAGCCGACGCCATCGAAGGCGCGCTGCTCGCCGGCTGGGGCAAGGTCGGTCCGCTCGGCTTCACCATCGAGGCCGGCGTCGACGCCCGTCTCACCGACGGCTTCGCGCCCGGCCCCATCGTCGCGCTCGGCTTCCGCATTGGACCGATCGGGATCCACGGCGCGATGGCCATCCACTTCGACGGCGATGACACCGGCGGCGGCGGCACGATCGGCCTCGGCTACTCCTTCAAGGACTTCATCGGCCCGTCGGAGGTCGCCAAGGCCCGCGCCAAGGACGAGCTGAAGCAGCGCGGCGTGCCGATCCCGTAGCGCGCTGGATCGCGCACGCGTCGCGCGCTTGCGCGGCGTCGATCGAGCACGGCGTGCGCGAATCGCGCCGGACGGCCAGCACCACGTCGAGCCGAATCGCGACTTGCGGCGGCACGAACCGTGCTCTCGGGATGGCGCCATGAGCCACTCCGATCGACTCGGCGCAGCTTCGGAACCACAGCTTGCGGAAGACGGCGCGACCGGACCGGCAACGGCGCCGGGCAAGGCCACGCTCACGTCGCGTCTGCCGCCATCGGCGTCCTCGATCGCGTCCGAGATCCTGGCCAGGCTGGCGCGTCGGGGTGACGGCGACGTCGGGGCCGAGGCCAATGCGGCCGTCGAGCCGGCCGCGGTCGGAGGCGGCGCCGCGGTCCCCGAGCGCGGGCGCGACCCACTCGCGGGCTGGCTGGGCGTCGAGCTCGATGGCGATCGGGTCCACACCGACGAGCGCGCGGCCAGCGCGCACGAGCCCGCGGCGCAACTTCCCGACGACCTGCGAAGCCAGTTCGAGGCGTCGCTCGGCGTCGACCTCGGGGGCGTGCGTCTTCACGAAGGCCCGACCTCCGCCGCGGCGGCGCGGAGCCTCGGCGCCCGCGCCTTTGCCTTCGGGCAGGACGTCCACTTCGGCGCCGGCCAGCTCGATCCGTCGAGCGAGCGGGGTCGCTCGCTGGTCGCGCACGAGGTCGCGCATACGGTCCAGCAACGCGGCGCCGCCGCAACGCCGCAACGGTTCGCAGACGGCGGGGATGACGACGCCGCCGAGCGCGAGGCCGACGTCGCCGCGCGGGCGATGGTGCGCGGCGCGACCGCCCGGGTCACGTCGGGCGCCGCCGCGCGGATCGCCTGCGTGCGCGACACGGAGCTGACGGAGCAGCAGCCGGAGCCGGCCCCCGCGGAGCGACCGGCGCCGCGCGAGGCGATCGAGGACGTCACGCTCGAGCAGATCGCCCACCGCATCGCCTATCTCGACAACGTCTCCGAATTGCGCCGCCAGGACCTCGAGAACCTCGAACAGCACGGCTACGACCGCAACCACCTGAGCTCGCATCGCGGGCGCGGCGGTCTGCACTTCTGGACCCTCCCCGCGAACCCGAGGGCGCCCCATCCCACGAGCCCCGTGATCGCGTTCCGCGGGACCCAGACCGATTCGATTCCGGACCTCGTGGAAGACCTCGTGGAAGACGCGACCCCTGCCGGCGTCGGCATGGGGCAGTTCACGATGAACCAGGCGGCGATCCAGGCGGCGCTCCAGGGACTCGGCTCGGGCGTGGTCGCCACCGGTCACAGCCTCGGCGGTGCGGTGGCGCAGATCGCGTCGGCCTACTACCCCGACCTCGTCGCACGCGTCGTGACCTTCCAGTCGCCGGGGATCCCCGACGAGGTGCTCCAGCGTCTGCGCACCCGCACCGCCGACGGCGAGCGCACGCCGACCGCGAGGCACCACCGCGTCGACGGTTGCGTGGTCGACGACGCCGGCGACGGCTTCGTGGCCGGAGAGGTGGTCGTGTGGGGAGCGGGCACCACGGCCCTGCACGCCCACACCAGCTACCCGCTGCTGTCGGCGATGCCGTCAGCAGAGCCGTGGATGACCACAGCGGACCCGCACGCGCGCGATCGGAGCCTCGGCTTGGTCTCGGAGCGTGGCCGCGCCGACGGCGCCGACGAAGGAGGCCCCGGCCGCGAGCTCGCGACCGGTGGCGTCGCCGAATCGGTCCGTTCGAGGGCAGCGGGCGCCACGCGGCGCGATCGCTATGCGCGGTTGTGGACCCAGCAGATCCTGCCGCACGCGGAGGCGGCGGATCGGCTCGATCTGGGTCAGATGATCGAGCGCCGATGCGCCGACGAGGAGATCCCCGAGCTCACCGCCACGATGCAGCAGAACTTCCGCAGCATGTTCCCGGAGCTGGCTGCGGCGGAGACCGTGCGGGGGGCGATGACCCCCGACCGAGGACCGAGCAGCTCGACCGGCTTCGTCGAGGCCGTGCGCGCACATGGCGCGCTCACCGTCGCGCAGGTGGCGCGGGTGCGCAGGTACTGGGAGCTGATCGCAGCGCCGGGGCCTCGCACCGACGAGCGCTCGATGAACGGCCGGCGCAGCGACGATCGAGAGCGCCAGGCGCAGTCGGAGCGCGGCAGGCGCGAGGCGCTGAGCGACCGCTTGCGACCGGTGCAGCCCGACGGCGGCACCACCGCAGCCTCCGAGCACGTGTTTGCCGCGGCGGCGCGCGGCGTCGCCGACGCCGGGCGCGAGCTCCCCCACCGCGACGCGATCCAGGCGGCGTTCGGCCGCCACGACGTCTCGGGCGTGCGCGCGCATGTCGGCGGCGAGGCCGCCGACGCAGCCCACGCGATCGGCGCGCGCGCGTATGCGACCGGCGAGGACGTCGCGTTCGCCGCCACGCCGGACCTGCGCCAGGCCGCGCACGAGGCCGCGCACGTCGTGCAGCAGCGCCGCGGCGTACAGCTCGACGATGGCGTCGGACGCGGCGGCGACCCGTTCGAACAACATGCCGACGCGGTCGCCGAGCGTGTCGTTCGCGGCGAGGATGCCGAGGCGCTCCTCGACACGACCGCCCGCTCGGGCGCACACGGCGCCCCGGCGGTGCAGCGGCTCGACGGCGACGGCGACGCCACCCGCGACGCCGCCGGTCCGGACCGGCCGATGGTCGAGTACGCGGCGGGCCACGGCTACGAGCAGGACCTCGACTTCCCGGCGATCCCCACCGGCTTCGGGCCGATCAGCGTCGAGGCGACCTTCAGTGCCGGTGCCGAGGTCGCGCCGCCCGAGACGGAGGGGCGCGGCGGTCGCCCGCCGCCCGGCCGCGTCACGATCGAGGGCAGCGAGTCGACCTCGGCGAGCGGCGAACGCGAGCAGGGCCTGAGCGTCGAGGCCGAGGGCGTGCTGCGCCGCTGGATCGACCGCGATCTCCTCGGGGTCGCCGACCACTTCGAGCTCGGGGGCGACCACGACGGTCTGCACTTCAGCGCCGGGATCGTCTCCCCCGACTTCCAGCTCGGCCCCCTGCAGTGGCAGTTCGGGATCGACGTCCTTCACTACGAGCAGGGCGCCACCGGCCATCCGCCGATGAGCCTGATGTCGCCGTCCGCGACCTGTACGGTCGAGCTGGCGCCGCGCATCGTCGCGGCCCTCGGGCTCGAGGCCACCGCGCGGGCAGGGCTCGAGATCGAGCTCCGCTGGCACCCGGACTGGCCCCAGGTGTGGCGGGCGCTCTACGCCAGGTTCGCGCCCTACTTCTCGACGCTGGGCGGAGAAGCGGCCACGGTCGCCGGCGCCGGCGCCGGCGAGGCCGCGGCCGCGAGCGCCCCTCGCCGCACTGGTAGACGCACCCCCGTCGCTTGCACAGGGAGAT
>SXJR01000300.1 GCA_005779305.1 Myxococcales bacterium | reverse complement strand
GCCGGGGGGGACGGGGCCGGAGACGTCGTTGGCCAGCCAGCGCGTGGTGATGGCGACGTGATGGCGGTAGTCGGCGGCGGTCGGGCGATCGGTGGGCATCTTCACCAGCAGGTCATGGCGTCGTGGAAGAGCGCGTGGAGCACGTCCGGCGTGATGGCCATCGGCGCGTTGTCGAGGAGGCGTCGCTGCGGCGCCGCGCCGCCGACCAGGGCCGGCACGTCGGCGGCGATGTAGCCCACGCCGGCCAGGCCGTTGGGCGCGCCGACCGCGCACATGAGGCCGGCAACCGCGGCGGCGATGCGCTCGCCAGCGTCGCGCTCGGTGGCGCCATGCACGTCGGCGCCGAGGAGCGCGGCGGCTTCGAGGTGCCGAGCCGGGGAGGTCTCGGCCAGGCGGCGGAGCACCGCCGGCGCGTTGACCGCGACCGCGAAGCCGTGAGGCACCAGCGGCAACTCGGGCGGATAGCCGGGCGCGCGGTAGTCGCGGACCCGTCCCGCCACCGCGTAGGCCATCGCGTGGGGCACGTGCACGCCGGCGTTGCCGAAGGCGATGCCGGCCAGGGTCGCGGCCCACATGAGCTGCTCCCGGGCCTCGAGATCGACGGCGTCGCCGACGGCGCGCACCAGGTAGACGCCCAGCAAGCGCAGGGCCTCGCGGCAGCCGAGGTCGCTCCACGGGTTGGCGCCCTGGCTCATCGGCCGGGCGGTCGCCGGGGCCGGCGCCGCCCGCCGGGTGAAGGGCCGCGCGGTGTACGACTCGAGGGCGTGACAGAGGACGTCGAGGCCGCTGGCCGCCACCACCGCCGCCGGCAAGGTCGAGGTGCAGCGCGGATCGACCACCGCCTCGGTCGGCCGCAGGCGCGGCGACGCGATGCCGGTCTTGGCGTGGATCGTCAGCAGATCGAAGATGGCGATCCCGGTGACCTCGCTGCCGGTGCCCGAGGTGGTCGGGCACGCGATGTGGGGAGCAAGCGGACCGGGCACGGCCAGGCCGCGGCCGATGGGAGCGCTCACGTGATCGAGCAGCTCGGCGCGATGCGTGGCCAGCAGGTTGGCGATCTTGCAGGTGTCGATCACCGAGCCGCCGCCCAGCGACACGTAGCCGTCGGCGCGCGCGTCGCGGGCGAAGCGCACCGCGAGCTCGAGCGAGGCGTCGGTGGGCTCGATCGCGACCTCGTCGAAGACCGCGACGTCCAGCCCCGCCGCGTGGAGGGCGGCGAAGGTGTCGGCGAACCAGGGCAGCGCCCGCAGGCGGCGGTCAGTGACCAGCGCGACCCGGCGCATGCCGAGGGCGCGGCAACGCTCGCCGACCTCGGCCAGCGCGCCGTGCCCGAAGGTCACCCGCGAGGAGTCGACGGTGAAGGCGTGATCGAAGCCAGCCTCGAGCGCGTAGAGGTGCGGACAGGCCACGCGTCGGACGTTAGCGCAATGCCCGTCACATGAGTGCCGGAACGTCCACGTCCACGTCCACGAAGGACAACGACCTGAGCGCCATCGTGGACGTCGTCGTGAGCGTGGACGTCGTCGTGAGCGTGGACGTCGTCGTGAGCGTGGACGCCGTCGTGGACCTGGACCTGGACGGTCCGAGCTGCGCGTTCGTCAGTTTGCCTTCAACACCAGCGCGACCTTCTGCTTCTTGGGATCGCAGGTGGTCTCGGTGCAGACGGCGAACTTGAACGTGCCGGGGATCGTGTACTCGCCGGCCGCGGTCGCGGTCATCTTGACGGCGAAGGCCAGCACGTCGTCGGTGAAGCGCTCGGCGTCGGCGGGCTCGAGCACGGTCTTGGACAGCGTCACGCCGGCCGGCGGCTCGAGCGTGAGCTTGGTCGGGAAGTCCTTGTTCATGTGGTAGCCGGCTCCGGGCAGGACCACGAGCCGGGCTGTGACCTCGGCGCCAGCTGAGCCGGCCGATGCCTGCTCGGTGGTCAGCTTGAAGCTGGTGTCGGCGCCGTCGGCGCCTTGGGCGCCTTCGGCCCCGCCCCCGCGCGCCGTCTCCACGCCACCGCCGATCGACCCCGGCGAGCCGGGACCGCCCTTGGCGCCGCCGCTGATCTTGCCGCCGGGTGGCGGGGGCGGCGCAGTGTCGATGGCCGGATCGGCCTTCGAACAATTGCCGACCAGGGCGAGGACGAGGGCACCGAGGGTGGCAGTGCCGAACGTGGCGATGCGGACCATGTGGGGGAGTATAGGGGATCTGAGTCCTGGCGCCCGTGGCCACGGCGTTGCTCGGGGCCTGTCCCCTGCCCTCGCCATAGCCCCGCGAAACCGCTACGCTCGCGCACGGTGCGCAGGGCCCAGCAGCTCGGCCGGTACCACCTCCTCGATCGCATCGCGTTCGGCGGGATGGCCGAGATCTATCGCGCCAAGACCTTCGACGCCCAGGGCCATGCCCACCTGGTGGCGGTCAAGCGCGTGCTCGCCCACCTGGCCGAGGACGACGACTTCATCCAGATGCTGGTCGACGAGGCCAAGATCGCCTCGCTCTTGCGCCACGGCAACATCGCCCGGGTCTACGAGTTCGCCCGCGCCCACGGCGAGTACTTCATCGCCATGGAGCACGTGGACGGCAAGGACACGCGCACCATCCTCGAGCGTTGCCGGCAGAAGAAGAAGCCGATGCCGCCCGAGCACGCCGCCTACGTCGCCGGCGAGGTGGCGTCGGCTCTGCACGCCGCCCACACCGCGGTCGACAGCAAGCGGCGGCCGTTGCGCATCGTCCACCGCGACGTGTCGCCATCGAACATCATCGTCTCGTACACCGGCGAGGTGAAGCTCTGCGATTTCGGCATCGCCAAGGCCACGCTGTCGAAGGTCAACACCAAGACCGGCGTCATCAAGGGCAAGGTCAAGTACATGAGCCCCGAGCAGGCGCTCGGCCGCAAGCTCGATCATCGCTCCGACGTGTTCAGCCTGGGCTCGTGCCTGTACGAGATGCTGACCCGGGTGCCGCCCTTCACCGCGTCCAACGAGATGGACCTGCTCATCAAGGTGCGCGACGCCAAGTACCGGCCCATAGCCGATCTGGTGCCGTCGACGCCGCCCGAGATCGAGGCCATCGCCGATCGCTGTCTCACGCGCTCGCGGGCCCAGCGCTACCAGACCGCGGCCGAGGTCGAGGCCGACCTGCGCGCCTTCCTGCGCCGCTACGTACCCAACTACTCGCGCAGCCACCTCGGCCGCTACGTGCGCAAGGCCTTCGCCGCCGAGATCGAGCGCGAGCTGCGCATGCTCGAGGAGTACGTCGTCACCGACGACGTCTCCGACGACGTGGGCGTGAATCTGATCGCCCGCGACGCCGAGGATGTGGCCCCGATGCCAGTGCCGTTCCAGCCCCGGCCCGCCGGCACCGCCGACGTCTTGATCGGCGACGGTGGCACCGGCCCCGGCAGCGACGACACCGACGGCGACGGCGAGAACAGCACCACCGCCGAGCGGCGCCAGCAGGCTGTGTCGTCCTTCGACGTCCACGTCGCCCAGACCCAGATCCTCGATCCGGGGCGCCACGCCATGCGGCCGCGCACCCGCACCGCGCCGCCGCCGGTGCCGCCGCAACCGCCTCGCGCGCGGACGACGTCGGCGCCGCCGCCGATCCCGCCGCCGCGGGCGCGCACCCGCACCCAGCCGCCGCCCGATTTCGGCGACGACATCCACCGCGAAGAGACCATGATCCTCGACCGCGGCCGCTTCCGACCGAATCGCGGGTGAGCGCGGCGACGTGGACATGATCGGGCAGACCCTGGGCAGCTACACGCTGCGGCGCGAGCTCGGCCGCGGCGGCATGGGCGTGGTCTACGAGGGCGTGCACGCTCTGCTCGGACGCTCCGCCGCGATCAAGGTGCTCCTGCCAGGGATGTCACGGCGCGAGGAGGTGGTGCAACGCTTCTTCACCGAGGCCCGCGCCGCCAGCGCCATCAAGCATCCCGGCATCATCGAGATCTACGATTTCGGCTTCGCCCCCGACGGCGCCGCCTTCATCGTGATGGAGCTGCTCACCGGCGAGGCGCTCTCGGCGCGGCTCGAGCGCGGGCGGCTGGCCCCGTCCTTCGCCCTGGCCGTGGCGCGGCAGATCGCCGCGGCGCTGGCGGTCGCCCACGCGGCCGGCATCGTCCATCGCGATCTCAAGCCCGACAACGTGTTCCTCATCCCCGACGCCGAGGTGGCGATCGGCGAGCGCGTGAAGCTGCTCGACGTCGGCATCGCCAAGCTGCTCGACCAGAGCGACGTGGTCGGCGATGCCCCCACCGGCGCGGTCGTCACCACCACCGGTGCGGTGATGGGTACGCCGTACTACATGTCCCCCGAACAGTGCCGCGGCGCCGGCGCGATCGACGAGCGCGCCGATCTGTACGCGCTCGGCTGCATCCTGTTCGAGGCGCTGTGCGGGCGCGTGCCGTTCCTCGGCGCCGGCGCCGGCGAGATCATCGGTGCTCACCTGCACGTCGCACCGCCCGCGCCACGATCGCTGGTGCCTGCGCTGGCGCCCGAGATCGAGGCGTTGGTGCTGCGGCTGCTCGCCAAGTCGCCGGCCGCGCGCCCGGCCAGCGCCCTCGCCGTCGTCGAGGAGCTGGCCTCGTTGGCCAAGGGCGCCAGTGACCGGCCCGCGTCCACGGACCCGATGGGCGCGACCCTGCTCTCGACCACGGGCTCGGGCCCGGTCGCCACCGCCACCACGCTCGGCGCGTCCGTCGGCGCGCGCGCCACGGCCCCGACACGACCGACACGTCGCGCCGCGCTGGTCGCCGCCGCCGGCGT
>SXJR01000299.1 GCA_005779305.1 Myxococcales bacterium | reverse complement strand
TTGTGGACGATCTGGTTGACCGCGAAGGGCGCATCCTGCGCGGTCAGCTCATTCGTGATGCGATCGAGCCAGGTCTCGAGCAACTCGGCCGGCCGCGCGGTGAGCGCGGGGAACGATCCCACGACGCCGGCCGTGCACGGGGCGATCACGAGATCGGGATTGGAGAGGATGAAGAGCGGCGCGCCGATCACCGGCACCCGCAAACGTTCGCGCAACCACGTCGGGATCATCGATCGCACCATGACCTGTGCACGCGCCAGTGCGCAGCGGAGCGTGCTTACCCGGTCTGTCTGCGGACGATCGTGTGCACGCTGCCTGCTGGCCTGACCGCGGCGAGCGCGGTTCGGTGACGCAAGCGGCGAGGATCGCGACGCGCCGATGTAGGTGACTCTCGTCCACAGCGAGCTGGCATGGCGACTGCTGTAGCCAGCGGTCATGAGGATGAGGACCCACTTCGTGGGCGTGCCGTCGTGCGCGCTCGCTCTCGTGTCGCTGGTCGCGTCGTGCGCGTCACCCGAAACCGAGGATCTCGTCGACGAGCTCGATCCGACCGTGGTCATCGATCTCGATCGCGTCTTCGCCGCGGCGTCCGCCGAGTCGGGCGTGCCCGCCGATCTGCTCGCCGCCATCGGTCACGTCGAGACCCGCTGGCAGATGGTGGCCGGCGATGTCGAGCACGACGGCGCCCCGGCCGTCGTCGGTCTCATGGGCCTGCGCGACGCCGACCTCGAGCGCGCCGCGGCCCGCGCCGGCGTGAGCCCCGACGAGGTCGCGCTCGATCCCGAGGCCAACGTGCGCGCGGCCGCGCTGCTCCTCGCCGACGAGGCCGCGGCCCAGGGCGTGAGCGGCGCCGAGCTGGTCCCGTGGATCCCGGTGATCGCTGCCTGGAGCGGCATCGCCGATCCCGACGCGGTGGCCCGGTACGTCCACGGCGACGTCCTCGGCACGCTGGCGGCCGGCGTCGAGGAGCGGGCTGAGTCGGGCGAGTTGATCGCCGCCATTGCACCCCATCCCGAGCTGGCGCAGCTGGCCACGGTCTCGGTCGCCAAGGCCGGCACCTCCGATTTCCCGTCGGCGGTGTGGCGACCATCGCCCAACTACAGCTCGCGCAGCGGCTACCGGGTCAGCCACGTCGTCATCCACACCTGCGAGGGCAACTACGCCGGGTGCTGGGGCTGGCTGCGCAACACCGCGGCCGGCGCCAGCGCCCACTACGTCGTCAACTCCAGCGGCTCCGAGATCACCCAGCTGGTGCGCGAGGCCAGCAAGGCCTGGCACGTGGCCGCCACCTACGCCTGCTCGCGCAACAGCAACACCGACTGCGGCAAGAACGGCGTCTCGGTCAACAACTTCGCCGTCGGCATCGAGCACGCCGGCTTCGCCTCGCAGACCTCGTGGTCGAACGGCCTCATCGAGGCCTCGACCAAGCTGACCTGCGACATCACGAGGAGCCACGGCATCCCGCGCGACCGCCATCACGTCGTCGGGCACGGCCAGCTCCAGCCGTGGAACCGCACCGACCCCGGCGCCCACTGGCCGTGGACGCGCTACCTCGACCGCGTGCGCGCTCATTGCGCCACAGGTGGCGGCGGCGGTGGCGGCGGGGGCGGTGGCGGCGGCGGCACTCCGCCGGCGGCGATCGTCATCGACTCCAACACCGCCAACAACGACTCCGCCAGGGCCAGGATCGAGCTGGCCGGCACCTGGACTTCGGCCAGCGCCACGCCCGGCTTCTACGGCAGCGGCTACCTGTTCGCCGCCACCGACGAGGTCTCGGCGCCGGCGAGCTTCTGGTTCCACCTGGCCAGCGCCCAGACCCGCACCGTCGACGCCTGGTGGACGGCGGGCCCCAACCGCAGCACCGCGGCGACCTTCGTCGCCTTCAACGCCGCCGGCAACGAGGTCGGCCGCTCGACCAAGAACCAGACCGGCGGCGGCGGCGGCTGGGTCGCCCTCGGCACCTTCAACTTCAGCGCCGGCTGGAACAAGGTCGCGCTCTCGCGCTGGGCCGCCCCCGGCAAGGTCGTCATCGCCGACGCAGTGCGGGTGCGCTGACCCCCGAGACCGAGACCGAGACCGAACCCGAATCCGAACCCGAATCCGAACCCGAGACCGAACCCGAACCCGAATCCGAATCCGAACCCCGAACCCGAATCCGAACCCGAATCCGAGCCCGAATCCGAGCCCGAATCCGAGCCCGGGGGCTCACGTCACGGCGGCGTCCAGTACTCGACCTCGTCGCTCAGCATGCGGCCGAGCTGGTCGCCGGCGGTGACCGCCCACGAGTAGTCGTCGACGAAGTTGTTGCGGACCTGGGCGCGCCCGTTGTCCGGAAAGCGGACCTCGTCGGCGAGGATGTCCTCGCTGCGCAGGTCGACGCCGCCGTGCTGGTGGCAGCCGATGCAGCTCGAGGCCGCGTTGCCGGTGCCCAGCTCGATCATCGGGTTCGAGCACCAGGTCGGTCCCCCCGCGCCTTGGTGGACCGCGGCCAGCGACTCGGCCAGCGACACCGACGCGACGCCACCCCGCGGATCCGCATCGCCCTCGCGGAACGCGGTCACCACGCACATCTTGTAGTTCGCCCACGGGCCGTCGAGCGACGTGATGGCCCCCGGACGGTCGGCGCCGAAGTCGCTGTCAGGGTCCGCCGACCACCACATCGTCACCCACAGCCAGTGATCGAGCTCCTTGGTCATGAGGTGCAGCCCGGCCAGCCGGTAGCGGGCGTCGTTGGGGAGGACCAGGGTGTAGATCGACTCGGGGCCGGGGTCGGCCTCCGCCGACGGCAGCCACTCCTGCGTTTCGCCGAGCGCGGCCCGCAACCCGTCCGCCGACGTGTCGAACACCGGCACGGTGATCCCGAGCTCGGCCCGCCGCCAGTCGGCCTTGACCACCGCGGCGTCGAGCGGGAACGGCGAGGTCAGGCACGGCGCCCACGGCGCGTTGGTCTCCTGGTAGTCGACGGTCAGCGTGGCCGCGCCACCTCCGTCGCCCGCCACCGTCACCCACACCGCAGCCGGTCCCGCCGCGCTGCAGGTGCCGCCACGGCAATCGAAGGTCTCGGCGGTCGGCGCCGCGCCGGTCCGCAGCCGGACCTCACCGGCGCCGTCGACGCGGGCCTCGAGGGTCTCGCCCTCGCCCACGAAGTAGGGGCCGAAGCCGTGCTCGCTGCACGCTCCGAGGGTCATGGTCTCGCGCACCATGCGGCGCGGGCCGGCGCCGGGCGCGTCGGTGACCTCGGGTGGCGTGGGCTGACCCTCGCAGCCGACGATCGAGGCGTAGCTGGCGAGGAGGTGGCGGGCCGCGCCTGGGCTGTACTGCACGCGATCGATACCGCCGATGCCGGCGACGTCCTCGGCGCCGTCGAGGGCGTCGAGGTAGGCCTGCCAGCGCGCCGGCGGCCACGAGCCCAGCTCGTCGACCGCGGTCGGGTTCCAGGCGAAGGCGGCGTCGAGCGCGAGGTCGGTGAAGGCGGCGCGGGCTCGCATCTCGTCCGGGGTGAGGTCGCGGAACAGGTGCCCGAACAGGCGGCGCAGGTCGTCGGCGCCGTACCAGGTATGCCAGCGGGGCAGGACCGCGGGCGCGCCGGCCGCTGGATCGATCGCGAACGGGACCGACGCGAGCGCGCGCGCCAGCGCCGACCACGCCACCGCCCGCCGCGTGATCTGCGAACGCGCCAGCTCGTCGTCACGACCGCGCAGCATGCCGTCGGCGGGGTAGGCCGAGGCCGCGCCCACCAGCTTGCGGTCCTGCACGGTCAACGCGCTCGCCGTCACGCCGTCGCAGACGCCACCGGGCGGATCCCCGCACGCGGCCGCGGCAAGGGCCGCGAGGCCGAGCGCGATCCGGGGGCCGCGAGGTCGGCTCATCGGCCTCCTACTCGAAGACGAGGGCCGCGTCGCTGGCGGTCATCCATTCGAAGTTGCGATTGCGATCGCGCACGATGAAGTAGATCCAACCATCGCTGCGGAAGTGGGGATAGAGCGCATATTGCCCCGGCTGCATGGTCGTGATGCGGCGCACGGTGCCGGTGGCGATCTCGAGCAGGAAGATGTTGGCAGCGCCGCCGGTCTGCGCGTCGCGCAGGGCCACGAAGCCGGCGTCGGTGGCCGAGGTGTAGCCGAGCGCGGCCCAGTCGTTGGCCTCGACGTAGTGGTGGTAGACCATCCAGCGCTCGTCGAAGCTGATGGCTGGCTTGCCGCCGCGCAGGCAGTAGCGCGCGATCTCGGGGACGTTGATGCTGTAGCTGGCGCCGGTCTTGGTCGCGATCAGCTTGCGCATGATGAAGCCCGATTGCGAGCCGTTGGAGCCGCTCACTCGCGAGACCAGGAGGCGCGCCGACGGCGAGATGATCACGTCGCCCTCCCGCGGCAGCAGCGCCGACGACGCGGCCTGAGGGACGAACTGGGTGCCGGTGTGGACCATCGGCGTCAGGTCGATCTCGGCGTCGGAGGAGAAGGTCGCGCTGGTGTCGGTCAGGGTCGGGTTGTTGCTGTTGATCTGGCCGCCGTTGTCGTTGTCGAACTGGCCGTCGACCGTCCAGTAGTCGCCGCCCAGCGCCGCGGCCATGTGCTGGTAGAGGCCGACCGCGTTGGTGCGCCGGCACTGCGGCTCGTTGAAGGTGATCATCGCCGGCTGGGTGGCGAGCAGGCTCTGCTCGCAGAAGCGCGCGCTCGAGCCCTGGAGGGCGAAGCCCGAGTTGTCGGGGAAGAAGCCGGGGTCGTAGAGGGCGGCGGCCGGGATGTTGGTGTCGTTCTGCAGGTCGATCACCGACGAGCGGTAGGTCTGGCTGGCGACCGGCGCGCCGCCGTGCGAGATGTAGCGGCCGTCGGCCGAGCTGCGCGTCCAGTAGCTCGACGGGTAGGTGTTCTCCTTGAGGATGCGGATCGTCGTGGTCGGTGCGATATCCTCCCAGCCCATCGACGACGCGGTCGCGCCGGCGCGCGGATAGGTGGTGAGGCAGCCGCGGGCGTCGGTTGCTCCCTGGCATCCGTGCATCAGGATGCCGTTGGCCGCGTTGACGGCGCGCCAGCCCTCCTGCGCCATCGTGGTGACGTGGGTCTGGACCTCGGCCGAGATCATGGTCGTGCATTGCGTGGCTGGCGGGTCGGCGGCGACCACCGCGTCGAGCTGGGGCAGGTCGCGGGCGAACCACTCGGCGACGATGTCGAACTCGCCCTGGGTGAAGTGCCCGGTGTCGCCGCGCGGCATCGCCGCCTCGCCGGTGAACAGCTCGAGCTCGTTCTCCCAGGTCGCGCCGTAGGCGAGCTGGAAGACGTACGAGAACCAGCCGAGCCGGGCGGCGGTGTTGAAGATGCCGAGCTTGTGAGGGGGCCACCCGGACGTCACCACGCCGGGCTGGGCGCGGAAGCAGTCGACGATGCCGGCGGCCTCGCCCTGGGTGGTGGGCGCGAGGTTGTTGGTGAGGCACGCCGTCTCGGCGGCGTCGCTCTCGGTGTCCCAGCTACGCAGGCGGTCGCGCGACAGCGCGTGGCAGCGATCGCAGTTCTTGGCACCGCCCACGCCGAGCAGCGCCGCGGCCTGCTGGGCCAGCTCCAGGTCGGGCAGGTTCACCGGGTTGCGCAGGAGCGGGATGGTCGAGGCATCGATCGCGGCGTCGGTGGGCACGTCGGGCGCATCGACGGGCGTGTCACCGCCGCCGCCACCACCGCACCCGGCCATCGCGAGCCCAGCGGCCACCACCACGTACAGACGATGCATGGCGGCAGCGTGCTCCAGGGCTCGTGGGCATGTCACCCGAAACCTGCGCGTTCTGCGCTGAGACGGTCTGGCGACGTGCGGCCGGGCCGCCTCAGCGCTACGCCGCCGCACATGTAGGTCAAGCCGGTCAGCCGCGGATCGCGCGCCCCATGGCCTTGGCGGTCTCCGTCCCGGTGTACGAGCCGCCTTCCATGAAGCCCTGATAGTCGAGCGACGTGTGTTCGCCGCAGAAGTAGACGTTGCCTTGCGGTTCGGCTTCGTAGCCGGCGAAGGCGGTGTACTGCCCGGGCTTGTAGAACGAGTACGAGGCGTTGAAGAGCGGCGCCTTGTGCCAGATCGACTGGGTCGCCTTGCCGTTCCAGGTCAGCCCCGGGTAGACCGGCGCCAGCTCGACCAGACCCTGCTGCGCGTCCTGGCGGACCCGCGAGTCGGAGGCGGTCGCGAACGAGGTGTTGGTGCGCATCGCGTCGGTGACCGAGCCGCCCGAGTAAAGGCACAGGATGCCGGGCGTGCCGGACTGGGCCCGGGTCACGTCCCAGCTCGCCTGGTAGCCGGTGTCCGAGAACGACGAGCCGTTGGACGTGCCCGGCCACGGGCCGTTGCCGCGCCAGTTGCGGTTGGTGAACTGGAGCTGCAGCTTGCCGTTGTGGCCGCGGCCCAGCTCGGTGATGGCCTGCTGCTTGAGCGGATCGAAGCCGGCCTGGCTGTAGTCGAACGTGTAGGCCGCGAAGGGCAGCGCCATCACGACGTAGTCGTAGGTCACGTCGATGGTCTGGTTGCCGCGCTCGAAGGTCAGCTTGTAACGACCGCCGGCGGTCTCCTTGATCTTGACCAGCTTGTGGCCGGTGACGACGCGGTTGCCGAGGTGAGCGCCGATCGCCTCGGGCAGCCGCTGGTTGCCACCGCGGATGTGGAACTGCTCGTCGGAGACGCCGAACACCGCCAGGGTGTGGTCGTACGGCTTGGGCTGGTAGGCGAGCAGGTAGAGCAGGTTCAGCGCCGACTGATTCATGGTGTCGGCGCCGTATTCGATCGCGTAGGCGACGTCGAGGACCTGGCCGAGGCCAGAGCCGTGGCCGCCGGGCACGCGCGACTCGATCCAGTCGTACACGCTCATCTGCGAGAGCTGGGCGCCGGCGGCGGTGTACGAGTCGAACGTGGTCGGGAAGGGTGCGGCCTTGAGGTCATTCTTGACCGTCTGCCAGATGGCGTCGAAGTCGGCGTCAGCCTGGGTCTTGGCGTAGTAGCCGCCGTGCACGCGGAAGGTGTCGGCGGAGCCGGCTGGCTGGGCCGCGAGCAGATCGTCGACGGGCAGGTTGAAGCGCGCCGCCAGCGCCAGCATCGTGCCGTGGCCGCTGTCGATGAGCTCGCCGCCCCACTCGCTGACCTGGTTCGAGCCCCAGTAACCGGTGCGATTGGAGTACATGCGGCCGCCGAGTCGATTCGACGCCTCGTACACCGTCGACTCGATGTTGCGATCGAGCAGCTCGAGCGCGCAGGTGAGGCCGGCGATGCCGCCGCCGATGATGGCGATCGATGGATCGCTTCCGGCCGCGCGCGCGCCGCCGGGGAGGGCGAGGACGGCGGCGCCGGCGGCGCCTCCGGCGAGGAAGCGGCGGCGCGACACGCCGGCTGCGCGCCGCTCGGCCGCGCGCAGGTCGCGAACCTCGTCGACGGGGACGCCGGTTCGTTTCGAGATGGTCAGGTCACGCCACAGGCCACGAAGGGACAACGCAAGTGGTGTACGAGCCATGAACGACCATCATAGGGAATCCGATCTCCAGAGCACCAGTGCAATCCTTGAGCTTTCGACTGCAATGATTGTAAGCGAGTCAACGATTGGCCAGCAGCGCCACCGCTGCTGTGGGGTCATCGACCACCTCCAGCAACGCGCGATGAGCCGGCTTGATCAGTCCGGCCGCCACCGCACCGTCGGCGAAGGCGATCAGGTGGCGGTAATAGCCGCCGAGATCGACGAGCAGACACGGTCGCTGGTGGTGCCCGAGCAGCGACAACGTGAGCGCCTCGAACAGCTCGTCGAGCGTGCCGAACCCGCCGGGCAACGCCACGAACGCATCCGATCCAGCGAACATGAGCTCCTTGCGCTGCGCCATCGTGCCGACGATGTCGAGGCGCGAGAGGCCCTGGTGAGCGAGCTCGCGTTCGAGCATGTCGGCAGGGATCACGCCGTGGACCTTGCCGCCGGCGGCGAGGGTCGCGTCGGCGAGGACGCCCATCAGGCCGACCGAGGCACCGCCGTAGACCAGGGTCCAGCCCTTGCCGCCGATGGCGCGGCCCAGCTCCTCGGCGGCCGCGGCGAAGGCCGGATCGCTTCCCATCGCCGATCCCAGGAACACGCACACTCGGGAGATGGCCATGGGCGCAAGCGGTATCATGCGGCGTGGCCTCCGTGTCCGACCACGATCGCTGGATCTACCGGCCCTGGTCAGCGCTCACCACCGACGAGCTCTACCGGATCATGATCCTGCGCCAGCGCGTGTTCGTCGTCGAACAGACCTGCCCGTACCTCGACGCCGACGGCTGGGACGACAAGGCCACGCACCTGTGGTGCGACGACGCCGCCGGCGCCGTGCTGGCCTACCTGCGGGTGTTCGCGCCCGGCGTGAAGTACGACGAGGCCAGCCTGGGCCGGATCGTGACCTCGCCCGAGGCGCGCCGCAGCGGCCTGGGTCGCCGCCTGGTCGCCGCCGGGCTGGCCCGCATCGCCGACTCCCACGGCGCGGTGCCGGTGCGGATCGGCGCCCAGCAGTACCTCGAGCGCTTCTACGGCGAGGCCGGCTTTGTCCGGGCGTCGGACGATTACCTCGAGGACGGCATCCCCCACCTCGAGATGGTGCGGCGGTGAGGCGTACGCCGATCGTGGCCCTGCTCGTCGCCGCGGCCTGCGGCGGTGTTGACCAGACCGGGCGTGATCTGTGCGACGAGGGGCTGTGCGCGCCGGGGACGCTGACCTGGGCCGCCCGCGCCCAGGTCGATTTCGGCGCGTCGACGGTCGAGGCGGTCGCCAACACCACCGACGAGCCGCCCTGGTTCGCCGGCACCTTCGACTACGACGTGACACTCGACACCGTGACCATGCCATGGGACGCGGTCGGCACGGGTGATCCGTTCGTTGCCCGCCTGGGCGCGCTTCGCCTCGGCAACTGGGCCATCGATGCCCCGGCGGCGTATCCAGTGCGGGTCTTCGGGATCCAGCCCGATCCCGAGGATGGCGTGATGCTCTTCGTCACCGGCCAGCAGAGCGACACTCGCCAGCGCCTGGAGGTCGTCTGGTTCGATCGCGATCGCATGACGATCGCGCGTGAGACCCTGGCGCTGCTCGACGCGCCGGGTGCGCTGGGCGGCGCCGCCGTGGTCCGTGATGCGCGGGGCTGGCCGGTCGTCGCGATCAGCGGCACCCGCATCAACCTCGACGGCGCGATCCACGACGGCGTGCGCGCCATGGTGATCCGCCTCGGCCAGGGCTTCGAGCGCCAGGTGCTGGTCGAGCTCAGCGGCGTCGAGCTGTCCGACCTCGACGTCGAAGGCGAGCTGCTCGTGATCAGCGGCCGCTACCTCGGGCAGCCGGGCAACGCCATCGGCGAGCCCTTCGCCGGCTGGCCGGCGTGCGCCGATCCCGATCCCTGCGGCTTCGTCGCCGGGTTCGACGCCGGCATCGGCGAGCTGCGCTGGGTCCAGCCCATCCACGCGCCGGGCGGCGCTCAGGTCGATCGGGTCGCCGCCGGCGGCGGCTTCGTCGTGGCCATGGCCAGCGCGGCCGGCGCGCCGACCGAGCCGGCGCTCGGCACCGGGCCGCTGCCCGCGTACCTCATGACGCTGGAGATCACCGGCGACGCTCAGCCCTTCCTCTTCGACCAGACCGTGCTCGCCGAGGCCGGCACCGAGATCGGCAGCCGCGATCTCGACGTCGCATCCGACGGCGACGCCATCATCGCCCTGTCGTACAACGGCACCGCGCTGGTCGGGACCCAGCCCCTGGTCGGGGGCGCCGAGCCCGGGAACTTCGAGAGCGTCGTCGCCGAGCTCGGCACCGATCTGCTCTGGCACTGGGTGGCGACGTTCGAGAGGTCCCAGGCGCTCGAGACCGTGATGGTCGGCGCCGTCGCCGTCGACGGCGATCAGGTCGCGGTCGGGGGCAGCTATCGCGGCAACATCGTGCTCGCGAACGGGCTCGGAGTACCGACCCCGGCGGTGTCCTCGGAGTTCGTCAACGGCTTCGCCCTCGAGCTACATCGCTGAGGGCTTCGAGGCTCAGCGCACCAGGCGCACCGCGCCGACCTTGGCGGCGCAGTCGAGGAAGCGGTCGGTGACCTCGGCCGACCGGTGCCGGCGATCGAGCGACGGCGGCAGCCGCAGGCGATCGAGCGCCGCGGCCAGCTCCTCGTGAGCGGGGTGGGGCGGCCGGGCGTGGACCGCCGCGCGCGACATCGTCACCGGCGGCAGGACCGGCGCCGGCTGCGGGTTCGACATGTACGCCGGGTTGATGCACGGCGACAGATCATTGGCCTCTCCCATGCGGGCGTTGAGCATGGGCAGCGCGAAGCGGCGGGCCACGGTCTTGATGACCGAGACGTGCTCGAAGACCGTGTTCACGGCCTGGCCGCGGCGGACGGTCGGGCCGATCACCAGGCTGGGCACGCGGAACCCGAGCTGGCGGAAGTTCTCGCGCTCGTCGGTGACGGTGGGTGGCGGCACGTGATCGTAGAAGCCGCCGTGCTCATCGTAGGTCAGCACCACCATGCAGCGGTTCCACTGCGGCGACGCGCCCATGGCGTTGACCACGGCGGCGATGAGGGCCTGGCCCATGCGGATGTCGTGGTCGGGGTGGTCGTCGTTGGCGCCGGCACCGAAGAAGGCGGGATCGACGATCGAGAACGGCGGCAGGGTGCCGGCCGCGGCGTCGGCGAAGAAGTCCTCGATGGGCGCGTTGTTGGTGATCTTGAAGTAGCCGCCGGCGGCCCAGGCCACGTCGTGGAAGTAGTTCTTGTGGGCCATCCCGGCGTCGGCGAGCGCATCGAAGATGCTGCGGAAGCCGAGCGCCGGCAGGTTGCCGGTGTTGCCCTTGGAGGTGGCGCCGTGCAGGTAGAAGCGGTTGGGCCAGGTCGGGCCCATCACCGACGCGAACCACTGCTGGCAGATCGCCGAGCCATCGGCGAGCGCGTAGAGCTGGGGCAGCTGCTCGCGCACGTGATAGCCCATCACGTCGGCTTGCGAGCTACCCTCGTGCTCGCGCACGAAGCCGTCGTTGGCGCCGTTGTTCCACTGCCGGTGGCACGCGTCCCAGCCGTGCGGCGGATCGGCGGGCGTGAAGTCGTCGAGGCGGTGGACCGGCACGGTGCCGCCGCCCGGGGCCGGGTTGCTCTCGTTGCCGGTGAGGCCGTCGATGTCGACCCGGTCCTCGAGCATGCGCAGCGCGCCGAGGTAGTGATCGAACGATCGGTTCTCCATCATCAGGACCACGAACGTGTCGATGCCGGCGAGCAACGCATCGGCCGACGGCGCGTCGATCTCGGCGTCGACGGGCGCATCGATCTCGCGGGCGTCGGCGGTGGTGGCGTCAACCGGATCGTCGTCGTCACCGGTCGACGTGTTCGACCCGCAGCCGAGCGCGGCCGAACCGATGACCAGACCGATGCCCTTGATCGTGTCCCTGCGCGTGGGCCCCATCGCGGCGGACTCTACAACTGGTCAGTCCGATCCGAAAGGTCGGACCGAAACGCACGCGATCCGTTCGGTATCGTGTACCGTACGGTCCTCCACACATCGAAAAGGACTGACTGATGCGCTCATCCGCACTCGTTTTTGCACTGGTTATCGGACTGATCGCCTGCGGCGGCAAGGGCAAGGCCGCTGACACCACCGGCGGCGATCCTCCGGCGGCGACGCTCTACACCCGTCTGGGGGAGAAGCCGGCGATCGAGGCGGTGATCGACAAGTTCCTGAGCAACGTCGTGGCCGACGCGCGCATCAACGCGAGGTTCGCGCACCTGGACGCCGGCGGCGTGGCCAGGCTGCGTGGCCACCTGGTCGATCAGGTCTGCAACGCGACCGGCGGTCCCTGCGAGTACAAGGGCCGGAACATGGTCGAGTCTCACGCCGGCATGAACATCACCGAGGACGAGTTCAACGCCCTGGTCGAGGACCTGGTCAAGGCCCTCGACGAGCTCGGCGTGCCGGAGGCCGAGAAGGGCGAGTTGCTCGGCGCCCTCGGCGGCATGAAGGGCGACATCGTCGGGAAGTAGCGCGCCCTCGACGCGAACGGCCTCACTCGATGCGCAGGTTGCGCTCGAGCTCCTCGGGGTTGCTCGAGGCGTAGATCGCGGTCTCCATCGTGATCAGGCCGCTGTTGACCAGATCGAGCAGGTGCTGGTCGAACAGCTGCATCGAGTAGAGGTCGCGGCCCTTCTTGATCATGTCGGGGATGTCGGACAGGCGCCCGCCGGTTCGGATGCACTCGCGGATGGTCCGCGTCACCCGCAGGATCTCGACCGCGGGCAGGCGCCGGCGGCCCTCCTTGGCCACCAGCAGCCGCAGCGAGACCACGGCTTGCAGGCAGTCGCCGAGGCGCTCGCGGATCACGTCCTGGGCATCGGGCTCGAACAGGCCGACGTAGCGCTGGATGGTCGAGACCGCGTCGGGGGTGTGGATGGCCGAGATCACCAGGTGGCCGGTCTCGGCCGCCTTGAGGCAGGTGGCCGCGGTCTCGCGGTCGCGGATCTCGCCGAGCTTGATGACGTCGGGATCCTGGCGCATGGCCGCGATCAGCGCGTCCTTGAAGCTCTCGGTGTCGGAGCCGACCTCGCGCTGGATGATCATGCACTTGCCGGGCTCGTGCAGGAACTCGATCGGATCCTCGATCGTGATGATGTGGGCGTGCCGCGTGTCGTTGATGTAGCGCAGCATCGCGGCGATCGTCGTGGTCTTGCCGTTACCGGTGGCGCCCGTGACCAGGATGAGGCCGCGCCGGGTGTCGGCGATCTCGGCCAGCACCGGCGGCAGGTTCAGGCTCTCCAGCGTGATCACGTTGACCGGGATCAGCCGCATCACGATGCCGACCGTGCCGCGCTGGCGGAAGATCGACGCCCGGAAGCGGCCGCGGGTGGCGAGCGCGTAGGAGACGTCGATCTCGCCGAAAGGCCGGGTGAAGTCGACGGGCGTGCCGCGCTCGTCGAGGATCATGCGCGCGATCGCCTCGGTGTCGCTGGCGGTCAGGGGCGGCACCTTGATCGCGCCCAGCAGCTCGCCGTGCAGACGATAGTGGGGCGGGTACCCGACCTCGAAGTGGATATCGGAGACCCCGCGTTCGATACCGAACGCGAGCAGCTTCTGCAGCGTCGCCTTGTCCATGCCCATGAGAGACCCGTGCTTGGGGCCGGCTCAGTTTAGCCCAGGCTTGGTGCTGGTATCGGGTACGGGCGGGGCATCTTCGCCACGGCGGCGAAGGCTTTCGATCAACGGTCTGGCGCGTGGATCTCCAGACGGGGGTGTGGGCCGGGGCGGGCGCCAGCGCGCGGGGCCGTGCGGCTGCGTGTCCTCCGCCCCCGGCTCGGCGATATCGCCCAGCACCTCGCCCGAGCCGGCCGGGGCCTCGGCCAGTTCGCGCAGCTCCTCGGTGAGCGGGTGTTCGCCCGGGTCGAGGTCGGGCCCGTTGCGGTCGGGCACCAGGAACTCGCCCGAGCCGCGGGCAGAACCCATCAGGTCGAACAGCTCGCCGGTGACCTCGCGGGCCTCACCGTCGTGCCTGTCGTCGCCGTCGTGGTCGTCGCCGTCGAAGTCGGGGTCGGCGTCGGGGTCGGGGCGCTGGCCCGCGAGCGGCTCGAGGTGGCGGCTGCCGATGGCCAGGATCGAACGTTTGACGCTGCCGCGGACCCGCGGGAAGGGCGGGCCGGGCCGGGCCATGTAGAAGCCCTGGCCGTAGCGGATGCCGAGCTCGCGTAGCACGACCAGATCGTCGAGGGTCTCGATGCCCTCGGCCACCATGACCGCGTCGATGGTCTCGGCGATGTGTCCGAGCGAGCGCAGCATCTCCCGCTTCACCGTCGAGCGAGCCACGCCGCGCGACAGCACGTCGGAGAGCTTGATGAAGTGCGGCCGCAGCGCCATCACCGTCTCGAGGTTGGAGTGGCGGGTGCCGACGTCGTCGATGGCCACGCCGAAGCCCATGTTGGTGTAGGTGGCGAGCGCGCGGCGGAAGGCGGCGAAGTTCTCGATGGCCAGGCGCTCGCTGATCTCGAAGACGATGTTGGCCGGGGTCAACGCCGCCGCCGAGAGCAGGTGGCTGACCTCGATCTCGATGAAGCTGGCGTCGTAGAACGACATCGGCAGGAGGTTCACGAACAGGCGGTGGATCGGCTCGAGCCCGACGGCGCGGCGCAGGCAGCCGCGGAAGCAAGCGCGATCGAGCTCGAAGGTGAGATCGACCTCGTCGGCGACGGCGAACAGCGTGGCCGGCGACTCCATGCGAGTGCCGCGGGGCCCGCGGGTCAGGGCCTCGTGGCCGAAGATCTCGCCGGTCTCGAGGTGGACGATGGGCTGGTACACCGCGACCAGGCCATCGTTGAGGATGATGTCCTGGAGGACCGACTTGTCGCGCTGGGCGGCGCGCTGGCGGGCGAGGCGGGCGGCGTCGTGGGCCTCGGCGACCAGGCGGGCGACCAGGCGCTCGGGTCGGACCATGGGATTGCTCAGGATGCGGGCAGCGCCGACGTTGACCCGGGGCTCGTCACGTAGCAGCTCGCGCACCATCGGGGCCAGGCCGCTGGCCACGGCCTCGGTCACCGCCGCGGTCAGGCGATCGAGATCGACCTGGTTGGAGTCGCGCGGCGACAGGAGACAGATGTACGAGTCGTCGTCGTTGCTGCGGCAGATCACGTCGCGCGAGCGCAGGAGCTGCCCGCGCAGCCCGTCGAGGACGGCGCCGGCGCGATCGAACAGCTCGGCGTGCTGGGCGACGCCGAGCTCGTGCTGGATACGTTCGAGCTGCGACAGATCGACGTAGATGCAGCTCACCGCACGGTCGCGCTGCAGGATCTGGATCACCTCGCCCATGCGCTCGTGATACGGGCGGAAGCGATCGCCGGCGGTGTCGGCCGGCGCCACCACCAGCGGCGTGGGTGCGGCGTCGGCGATGAAGTGGACCCGGCTCTTGCCGCCCTGCTTGGCGGCGCGCAGGGCCGCGCCGGCCGAGTCGAGCAGGGCCTCGGGGGTGGTGGCGTCGTCGGGCATGGAGGCGACGCCGATGGTGACGGTGAGGTGCTGATCGCCGGGCAGGGCTGCGCCCGAGACCACCTCACGCAGGCGCTCGGCCTTGGCGATCGCGCCGGTCTTGCCGGTCTCGGGCAGGAGCAGGGCGAACTCCTCGCCGCCGAATCGGGCGACGATGTCGCCGCTGCGCATGCGGGACGGTGAATCGCCGGCGACCAGCAGCTGGGCGACGCGGCGCAGGACCTGGTCTCCGCCCTGGAAGCCGAGCGCGGCGTTGACCTGGGCGAAGCCGTCGAGATCGAGGAGCATGAGGGCGAGGCCGTGGCCGGCGCGCTGGGCCCGGGCCACCTCCTCGCGCAGGCGATCCTGGAACGCGCCATGGGTGTAGAGCCCGGTGAGCGCGTCGCGAAAGCGCTCCTGGAAGGGCTGGCCGTCGCGGGCCGCGAGGCGGCCGCCGGTGGTGACCTCGATCAAACCGAGCTCGGCGAGGCGGCGCTGGTTCTCGCGCAGCTCCTCGGCCAGCCGTCGGTTGTCGAGCTCGAGCTCGCGGGCGCGGGCCAGGACGTCGACCAGCGCCAGGAGCTCGGGGCCGCGCCACGGCTTGTGCACGACGCTGTGGACCTCGCCCGATGCCACCGCCGCGAGCACCGGATCGGCGTCGGCGTAGCCGGTGACCAGCACGCGCCGCACGTCGGGGCGGATCTTGGCGATGCGGGCCAGGAGCTGTACCCCGTCCATCGCCGGCATCCGGTAGTCGGCGAGCACGACCGAGATCTCGTCATGGGCGAGGATCGCCGCCAGGGCGGCGTCGGGCATGGCCTCGGTCAGGACCTCGTAGCGGCGGCGCAGGCTGCGATCGAGGAGGTCCAGGTTGTGAGGCTCGTCGTCGACGCACAGGATCAGTCGCCGCCCGCTCGGTCCACGCGCCAGGCCGGGCGGGCCCGCCCCCTCAGGCGAACCCCGCATATCGTCCGATACTGCCAATGTCGCCGTCGATTATATGGGGATAGGCGCGGCGGGCGGAAGAGGCTTCTCGGAGGGGTAGGCGTGACTCGCACTGCGAACCCGCGAGAATCCTATGATTCGCATGGCGACGTCGATCGTGGCCGGTGCACGGCGACGCGGCCGAACGGTTCTGCTAATTTTCGATCGCGAGGGGCATGCGCGGAAAACGCATCCTGTTCTTCGATCCTGACTCCCGCGCTCGGCGGGTCGCTGAGCGTGCGCTCGCGGCCACCGGGTCCGTGGTCAAGTCCGCGGTCGATACCGAAGATCTGAACCGGCTGCTCGACGAGGGTAGCTGGGATCTCATGATGTTGTCGTTCGATCCGCCGTTGCGGGACGACCCCAGCTGGGTCGAGCGGCTATCGACCTACGAGACTCGCTGGCCACGCACCAAGATGGTGCTGCACTCCACCGAGCCCACCGAGGACTACCTGCCGCTCCTGGCCACACGGCCCTGGCTGCGGAACATCATCGCCAAGAACGAAGATCCGCTCGAGCCCGACGAGCTGATCATCACGGCCGAGAAGCTCCTCCGCGGTGACCTGTTCGGGCTCCAGAAGTACCTGCTGTGGGGCGTCGAGCCCTACCGGGTCGCGATCCGCGACTCGCGACTCAAGCAGGACTACATCCACGAGGTCGCGACCTACGCGATGACCCTGGGTTGCAACGAGCGCGTGGTCGAGCTGGTCGAGACCATCGCCGACGAGCTGATCACCAACGCCATCTACAACGCGCCGCGGACCGACGACGGCGAGCCCAAGTACGCGCGGCGCTCGCGGCGGGAGCCGGTCGAGCTGGCCGAAGACGAGGTCGGGTACCTCGAGTTCGCGTGCGACGGAGACTACATCGCCATCGCCCAGATCGATCCGTTCGGCGCCCTGACCCAGGACACGGTGGTGAGCTACCTCAACCGCTGTCTGGTGAAGGGGCCCGAGCAGCTCTCGGACGCCTCGGGTGGCGCTGGCATCGGCCTGTACCGGGTGTTCCAGTCGCTGTCGAAGTTCATCATCAACGTCGACCCCGGCCAGCGCACCGAGGTGATCTGTCTGCTCGACCTCCGGCTCACCATGAAGCGGTTCCGCCAGTCGCCGAAGTCGTTCCACATCTTCATCCACGACCGGAACGACGATCTACCGGACGAGCAGAAGGGCGGCTGAGCGTGGCCAGCAGCCGCAACTCGTTCACGATCGACGTCACCGCCGAGGCCGACGCCGACGTCGTCACGGTGGCGGGCGTGATCGACGAGAACGCCGACCTGACCCCGCTCATCCAGCTCGGCGCGCGGCCGATCCGGGTCCACCTGCGCGGCGTGCGCCGCATCAACTCGTTCGGCGTGCGGGCCTGGATGGACTCCATCCGCCGCGTGCCCATCACCAGCAACCTGACGTTCGTGCACTGTCCGCCGCCGGTGGTCGATCAGTGCAACATGGTCTCAGGGTTCCTCGGCCACGGCACGCTCGCCTCGTTCTACGCGCCCATGACCTGCGCCGAGTGCGACGAGCAGATCGATCAGCTCTTCGAGACCGAGGTCTGCCGCGCCAACGGCGGCAAGCTGCCGCTCACGCCCTGTCCGCGCTGCGGCCGCCCCATGGAAGTCGACGACCTCGAGGAGCAATACCTCCTCTTCGTCCGCGACACGATGTAGCGGTCGTGGTGGTGCTGCGGGGGCGACGGCTGCGGAGCCCGGGAGCTTCGTTGCCGGTCCCCCCCAGGCTCCTCACGACCGGTCGGTCGCTGCGGGCCTGGGGCCCCACCGTCGCCTCGCTCGCGGGCTTCCTCGCTCGTCGCGGGAAGACCTCGGGCGGTGCGTCTTCGACGGGACGTGGTCGTAATCGTGATCGTTGGCGTGGATCGTTGTCGTGGACGTCGTCGAGGACGTCGTCGTGGATGGTCTGGGTCTAGGTCAGCCGCGCTTGTCCGGGCGGGTGAACCAGTAGGCCCAGGCGACGAGCACGAGCTGGAAGGGCAGGCGGGCCCACAGGGTCCAGGCCGGGACGACCTTGCCGTTCATGGGCAGGTGGTTGACGGCCGCGTTGATGTTGGCGGGGAACACGGCCAGGAAGAGCAGGATGAGGCCCCAGGCGGCGAACCTGCGGGTCCGGGGGAGGATGAGGCCGAGGCCGCCGAGGATCTCGAAGACGCCCGAGACGTAGACCAGCGCCAGATGCGCGGGTAGCGCCTCGGGCATGATGGCGACGAAGGGCTCGGGGCGAGCGAAGTGCAAGGCGCCCAGCGTGACCATGAAGGTGGTGAGCACCCAGCGGAGGAATGTCTTCATCTACTAGAGGCCGAGGATGGACACATCTGCCAGGCGTTCTACGAGCCAGATCGCCCCGAAGATCACGAGAGGGGTGGCAAGCACCGGCAAGGCCACGCTGCGGTAGCGAGGCGCGCTCAGGACCCGGGCCGCCAGCCAGGCCGAGGGCACGGCGATGGCGACGATGGCCAGCTGGGCCAGCTCGACGCCGAGGTTGAAGCAGAGCAACGGCACGACGAGGTCGTCGGGAGGCAGCAGCTCGGCCAGCATGCGGGCGAAGCCGAGGCCGTGCATGAGGCCGAACCCGAAGGCGGTGGCCAGGCGCCAGCGCGCCTCCGGGCGGACGATGTCGGCGACAGCGGTGAAGACGATCGAGGCGGCGATGGAGCTCTCGACCAGGCGCGAGGGCAGCTCGACGTAGCCCAGCGCCGCCGCGATGAGGGTGATCGAGTGGGCGACGGTGAAGGCGCTGACCACGCCGGCGGTGGTGCGCAGGGCGGGGCCGAGCCGCCGCACCTGCCAGTTGCCGCCGGCGTCACGGGCGATCACCACCGCGAGGAGGAGCGCGAGCACGAAGGCGATGTGATCGAGGCCAGTGACGACGTGGTGGATACCCTCACGCACGAAGGCGCCGGCGCCCGACGGCGGCGGCTGATCGAGCTGCCACGCGAAGCGCGCGGCGTCGATCGAGAGCAGGGTGTCGGCGGTGCGCTGCCCGGGCACGTGCACGCGCAGGGCGGCGGTGTGGTTGCGGTCGGCAGCGAAGACCAGGGCGTAGTCGATCACCAGGCGCGCCGGCGGGGCCGGGCAGGTGGCGACGAAGCGGACCTCGACGCGATCGCCGCTGGTGGCGACGGTGGCCGGACCGGGTGGACACGCGAGGTCGCCGTCCTGGATCTCGACCCGCGCCGTCACGTGCCCGGCGATGGCCTCGCGGTGGGCGGCGATGAGCGGCGCGGCCTCGACGGGCAGGTCGCCGCCGCCGAGGTCCTCCATCACGTCGCGCGGCGCGAGGCGCACGCTGACCTGCACCTCGCGGTCGGCGAGCCAGGCCTCGACGTAGGTCACCGAGGACTGGTGGGCGTGGGCCGGGGACGCAAGTAGCGCGAGCAGGGCGGCGGCAGACCCGGCCGCAGCGATTCTCGCAGTGCGCGACACCCAGCAGTTGTAGCAGCCCGCGGAGGCGTTATGTTCCACCGACCTATGAGTCGTCCCGCACCGATCGTGCTGATCATGGCCGCCGGCCTCGGCACGCGTATGAAGAGTGACAAGGCCAAGGTCCTCCACGAGATCGCCGGCCGTCCGATGATCGCCTGGGCCATCGAGGCCGCCCGCGGCGCCGGCGCCGCGCGCGTGGTCGCGATCCTCGGCCACCAGCTCGAGACCGTGAAGGCCGCGCTCGACGCCCGCTACGGCGCCGGCTCGATCGAGGTCGCGCTCCAGGCCGAGCAGAAGGGCCCCGGTCACGCCGTGGCCAGCGCGCTGCCCGCCCTCCACGGCGAGCCCGACGATCGCATCGTCGTCATCCTGTCCGGCGACGCGCCGCTCCTGCGCGCCGAGCGCATCGCCCAGCTCACCGAGGCCTGCGCCGCCAATCCCTCCGGGTTGGCGCTCCTGTCGACCGTGCCCGATCGATCCATGCCGTACGGTCGCCTGGTGCGCGACGGCGCCGGCGTGCTCCAGCGCATCGTCGAGTACCCCGACGCGACCGCCGAGGAGCGCGCGATCCCGGACACCAATGCCGGCTTCTACGCGGTACGGCTCGGTCACCTGCGTGCCGATCTGGCGACGCTGCGCACCGACAACGCCAAGGGCGAGATGTACCTGACCGATCTGGTCGCGAAGGCCGCGACCCGCGGCGGCGCCACCTCGATCGACGCACCGTTCGAGGAAGTCTCGGGCATCAACGACCGCGTCGATCTCGCCGCGGTCGAGGCGGCGGCGCGCCGCCGCATCAACGAGGAGCTGATGCGCGCGGGCGTGACCTTCGTGGCGCCGGCGTCGACGTACATCGACGCCGACATCCCGGTCGGCCGCGACTCGTGGTTCGGTCCCGGCGTGATCCTGCGCGGTCGCACCAGCATCGGCGAGCGCTGCCGCATCGACGCGGGCAGCGTGCTCACCGACGTCGCCGTCGCCGCCGACGTGCACCTCAAGCCGTACACGATCGCGTCGGAGTCGACGATCGGACCGCGGGCCGAGATCGGCCCGTTCACCCACCTGCGGCCCAAGACCCAGATCGACGACGACGCCCGGGTCGGTAACTTCGTCGAGACCAAGAAGGCCCACATCATGGCCGGGGCCAAGGCCAACCACCTGTCGTACCTGGGTGACGTCTCGGTCGGCGCCAAGGCCAACATTGGCGCCGGCACCATCACCTGC
>SXJR01000298.1 GCA_005779305.1 Myxococcales bacterium | reverse complement strand
GCTCGGATCGTCGCGCTGCTCGACCGACGCGAAGAACGCGTCGAGGTCGACATGCAGGATCGTGCGCGGCACCGCCGTCACCCAGCGATCATGGCCCAGCCCTGTGACCGCGTGGCGGCGCGGTCAGGCGGCCTTGCGCATCAGCCCGTGGTGCGCGCCGAGCAAGATGATCGCAGCCGCCGCGGCCATGACCACCCACATCAGCACCGGGGACACCGGCTTGACCTGACCCTTGCGGAAGCGCTTCACGCTGGCCCGCGCCCACCCGTGCATACCGATGATCACCACGGCCACCAGGGTCAACTTGATGTGAAGCCACGCACCGGTCTTGAAGTAGTTGGTCGTGCCGCCCAGCGCGGTGATGAAGCCGCACACCATGGTCAGGGTGGCGCCGAAGTCCATCATCACGGCCACCTTGCGTTCGTGGCGCGCCAGCACGTCGCGCGCCGCGCCCTCGACGGCGCCGTGCACGCGCAGGAGCTGCAGCACAGCCATCAATCCGCCGATCCAGAGCACGAAGCCGATGACGTGGCCAACGCGCAGCCAGTTGTAGGTATCCGGACTCATGCCGGCGGTTATACCTGCCCTGCGGGAGATCGCTGGCGATGCGCGACCGGTTTTCCGTACAATCGGGCCGGCATCGTGCCCCGCCTCAAGCTGTTCTTCCACGACGCATGCTTCGATGGCACCGCGTCGGCGGCGCTGTTCGGTGCCTTCTACCGGACGCGCGCGCCCGACGCCGTCATCGACACCATCGGCATGCAGCACCAGCTCGGCGACCCGTTCGGCGACGTCGCCATCGACGGCGACGACAACGGCTGCGTCGACTTCCGCTACACCGCCGACCCGCGCATGCGCTGGTGGTTCGATCACCACGCGACCGCGTTCCAGCCGCCGTCGCTGCGCGCCGACTTCGACGCCCGCGCCGACGGCAGCATGGCCTTCGATCCGACCGCGCCGTCGTGTACCGGCCTCATCGCCCGCGTCCTCCACGAGCGTCACGGCTGGACGCCGCCGCCGCACCTGGTCGAGCTCGCGGGCTGGGCCGACACCATCGACGCGGCCGCCTACACCAGCGCCGCCGCCGCTTGCTCGCTGGCCGCGCCGGCCCAGCGCCTGGCGTTGTGGCTGGGCGCCAACCGCGATCCGGCGGCGATCAGCCGCTACATCGACGAGCTGACCCGTGACGGCCTCGACGCCCTCGCCGCCGCGCCGTGGATCCAGCCGGTGCTGGCGCCGGCCCTCGACCGCCGCCAGCGCGATCGCGACGCCTGGGCCCGCCTCGGCCGCGTCGAAGGTTCGGTGGTCGTCTTCGATCTGCTGGGCCGCGACCTGCCGGTGCCCGGCTTCAGCGCCTACGAGCTGTTCCCGGCCTGCACCTACACGGTCACACTCGGCCGCACGGCGACAGCGGTGAAGGTCGGCGTCGGCCACAACCCGTGGGGCCCCGGCGCCCGCCGCCACGACGTCGGCGCGATGTGCGAGCGACACGGCGGTGGTGGTCACGCCGCCGTGGGTGGCGTCACGCTGCCGGCTGGGGACGAGGCGCGCGGCCGCGCCGTGACTCGCGCGCTCGTCGAGGAGCTCGCCGATCGATCCTGAATCCTGATACGATCGTGGCTCCGGGGAAGGAGCCTCTCCCATGCGCTTTTCTGGGCCTACGATCCTCTTCGCCGCGGCGGCGATCGCCGCAGGCGCGTCCTGCGGCGGAACCGACGTCGGCAACGGCAACGGTGATGGCGGCGACGGCGACGGAGGCGGCCAGGCCGACGCGTGTGTCGGGCTGCAGTGCTTCCAGGTCTCGTGTCCCGGTGGCGGCTCGACGACGTTGAGCGGCACCGTGTTCGCGCCCAACGGCACGTTGCCGCTCTACAACGTCACGGTCTACGTGCCCAACAGCGCGGTCGACGCGCTTCCGGTCGGCGCGACCTGCGATCGCTGCGGCCAGCCACCGTCGGGCAACCCGGTGGTGCAGGCGGTCACCGACGTCGAGGGCAAGTTCGTGCTCGAGAACGTGCCGGCGACCGACAACGTGCCGCTGGTGATCCAGGTCGGCAAGTGGCGGCGCCAGGTGACCCTGCCGACGGTCCCGTCGTGCGTCGACACCCCGCTCGACGCCACGGTCACACGCCTCCCCCGGAACAAGGGCGAGGGCGACATCCCGCAGATGGCGCTCACCACCGGCGGCGCTGACGCGCTCGAGTGCCTCCTGCGCAAGATCGGGCTCGACGACGCCGAGTTCACCAACGCCTCGGGCAACGGCCGCGTCCACCTGTTCACCGGCACCGGCGGCACGCCCCGCTTCGCCACCACGCTCAACGGCGGGGCCGACTTCACCAACGCCACGACCTTGTGGGACACCACCGCCCACCTCATGCCCTACGACGTGAGCTTCCTGTCGTGTGAGGGTGGACAGAACGCGGGCACCAAGCCAAACACCGCGCGCCAGGCCCTGTCGGACTACACCGACCTCGGTGGCCGCGTGTTCGCGTCGCACTGGCACAACATCTGGATCGATCAGGGCACCGCGGCCTCGATGTGGCCTACCCAGGTGACCGACAACTACCTCTCTGACCTCGGCAACGTCACCGCTGACATCAACACCGGCTTCGCCAAGGGCGCCGCCCTGGCGCAATGGCTGATGAACGTCGGCGGCTCGACCCAGCTCGGCAAGATCGCGCTGACCGACGCCCAGCACACCGTCGAGGCGGTCGCGGCCACGACCGAGAAGTGGATCTCGCTCGACACCACCGCCAACGGCCGACCCAGCGTCCAGTACTACCAGTTCACCACGCCGCTCACCGTCGATCCCGCCCTGCGCTGCGGCAAGGTGGTGTTCAGCGACATCCACGTGTCGACCGGTGACGACTCGGGGGGCAGCCTGCGCTTCCCCGGCGGCTGCACCACCACGGGCCTGACCCCGCAGGAGAAGGTGCTGGCCTTCATGATCTTCGACATCGCCTCGTGTGTTGGCCCCGACATCGGCTTCGATCCGGAAGAAGACCGCTCGACCGCCGCCGCGGCGGCACCGGCCAGCCAGATGCGCTAGCGTACGGCGGTGTCAAAGGCAGCCACTGCAGCGATCGGCGTCCTGTGTGTTGTCGGAGGAGCCGGATACTACGCGTACGAGGAGATGGGCTGGTTCAAGGCCAAGCCCAAGCCTCCCGAGGAGCCGGCGCACCGAAAGCCAGGACCGGCGCCCACGCCCGACGAGGTCGCGCGCAAGAAGGAGCACACGGTCCCCGATCTGCTCGACCTCGACGTCGAGGCCGCGCGCAAGGCGGTGGCGGCGGCCGGGTTCCCGTCGGACGCCCTGGTCGAGAAGGACGCCGCCTGCGAGTACACGAACGACCGCGACATGAAGCCGATCGGCTCGATCTGCCTGCAGAGCCCCAGCGCCGGCGTCACCGTCTCGGGCCTGAGCAAGATCCAGATCGCGGTCGAGGTCGACACCTTCGAGCACGGCGCCGTGGGCCGCAGCAACGAGTGGCGCCGCATGCCCGACGTCGTCGGCGAGTCCCTGGCAGGCGCGCGCGCGATCCTGGCCGAGAAGGGCTTCGGCGCCGACGAGTTCGTGGTCGACGCCCGCAGCGACTGCCAGCGCGGCACCGTGTGCGGCACCCGGCCCGAGCCGGGCCAGCGCAAGGTCAAGGCCCAGACCGGTACGCTCTACGTCCCCTGACCGACGTATCGGCCCGGCGACCCAATCAGCCGCGCAGGCTGAACATGACGTAGGGCTCGGCCAGCAGCCAGAACAGGGCGGCGACGGCGAGGAAGGGCCCGAACGGCAGCGCACCGGGCGCCAGGTCGGCGTCGGCGTCGCTGATCTCGCCGTCGGCTTCCGGCGGCGCCGCCGGATCGGTGAGCCCGAAGAAATCGTCGGCCAGCGCGGCCGCGATCACGACAGCGCCTGCGATCCACGGCGCCACGTGGAGCACCGTGACCGCCACGCCGACCAGCGACAGGAACCCGAGCGACCACAACGCGGTCCGGCGCTCGGCCCAGGTCAGCGGCGGCGGTGGCGGGCCGTCGTCGCTGGAAGCGTCGCCGGCGGCCGCGGCCTTGGCGCCCGCGCCGCGGATGAGCATGGCCGGCAGCACCACCACCACGGCGACGCCGGCGCCCAGGAACAGCGCCACCACCGGCCCCTTCCAGCCCAGGAGCGCGCCCACCACCGCAAGCAGCTTGCCGTCGCCCATGCCCATGCCGACCTTGCCGCGCAGGAGCAGGAACAGATCGGCGACCAGCCGGACCAGCGCGAAGCCGACGGCGGCGCCGACCAGCCCGTCACGCCAGTCGCGCTCGGGCAGCGCCATCGACAGCGCATAGAAGATCACCAGCGACGGCAGCGTGATCCGATCGAGGATCAGCATGTGATCGAGGTCGATGAAGAGGATCACCACCATCACGAACACGAACCCGGCGCCGATCGCGGCGCGGATCACGCGCAGGTCGAGAGGCTCGAGCCCGGCCCGCGCGTCGACGGCGAACCACCACACCGTCGCGAACAGGACGCCGGTCAGGGCCTCGACCAGGATGTAGCGGGCCGAGAACTGGGTCTGGCAGTCGCGGCAGCGGCCGCGCAGCCACAGCCAGGCCAGGATCGGCACGTTGTCGTACCAGCGCACTGGCTTGCCGCAGGCTCCGCAATGCGACCCCGGTGACACCACCGAGCGCCCGTGCGGGTGCGCCTCGGTCGGCGGCCAGCGGTAGATACAGACGTTGGCGAAGCTGCCCCACAGCGTGCCGAGCAGAAACGCCGCCGCGAGGGCGGCCGGGCTCGTGGCCAGCGCCTCGAGCTGCGCGTCGTCCATCGCCCCGACGGTAGCATGCCTGTCCCGAGCGCGTGCCGCGACCGCGGCCGAGCCGAAGGAGTCGCGCTCTGGCGCGCATTGACCGGACCCGGCGCGGACGCTATCAACCAGGGATGGTTCGACGGGCCCTCCTGGTCAGCGTGCTCGGCACCGTGGCGGTGGCCGGCTGCAGCTCGTCCGGCGGCACGTCCGACAAGGAGCTCGAGGGGCTGGTAATGGCCGAGGCGCCCCCGCCGGCCACCGTCGACGTGACCCGGGCCGGCCGCGACCCGAGCGCACTGGCGGCGGCGCTCCAGCTACCGTGGAGCCGGGCCGCGGACCAGCTCGGCGATCACCGCCTCACGATCACCACCGTGATGGAGGTGCGCGAGGGCGCCGCGGTGCTGGAGACGCTCGAGGACTCGACGACGATCGACCTCGCCCGCGACGGCCAGTACCACGCAATCTACGAAAACGGCGCCGACTACGGCCGCGAGATCGTGTTCCTCGGCGGCAAGCTCTACCTGCGGCCGCGATACGCCAAGTGGCACGAACGCGCGCCCGAGACCAACGCCGAGCCCACCGAGCTCCGCGATCAGCTGGCCAGCACGCTCGGCGCCCACGTCGCCCTGTACGCCCACGGCCTCGAGCTGAGCGACAAGGGCACCGTCGAGGAGGGTGGGCGCGCCGGCAGGCGCATCGAGCTCAAGCTCGCCCCGTCGCCGCGGCCGGCGCCGAAGCCGGCGCTGACCCAGCACGCCTGGCGCGAGGGACTCACCGTCGAGGCCGCAGCCGGCGAGGTGATCCTCGACGACGCCAGTGGGCTCCCGCTCGCGGCCACCATCGACGCGACCGTGGCGTTCGTACGCGATGGCAAGCGCCTGACCATGCGCCTCACGGTCAAGCAGGCGATGGCCCCGGGCGCGGTCGCGGTGGCGGCTCCAGAGGCCGAGCAGGTGGTGCATACGCCGGTGAGGTTGCGCGAGGTCGACGATCGCAACCTCCTCCTCAAGGGCATCGCGCCGACCAAAGGTGGCGTCGGCACGCCGACACCTGGCGCGGCCTCCGGATCCGGCTCCACCACCGACGGCGACAAGGTCAAGCCGTGACCTCGCTGGCCCTGCGCAGAGACTACCTCGGCGCCCATCGCCGCCTGGCGGTCGGACGCTCGCTGGCCGCAGCCGCGGTCGGGCTCCTACCGGTGCCGTTCCTCGACGATTACCTGCTCGAGGCCACGCTTGGCGGCGCCTACAAGCGCATCGCCACCGACTACCAGATCGATCTCGACGAGGTCGCGCTCAAGAACCTCGTCCACGGCAAGACCCGGCCCAAGGCCTGGTACGAGATGACCGGCACCGCCCTTGCCGGTCGACTCGCCACCAAGACCTGGCGCCGCGCGCTGATCGCGCTGACCGCGATCCGCCGCGCCCAGGCCGCGACTGGCACCTTCGCGACCCTCACCCTCTTCGATCACTACTGCGCCCGCGTCCACACCGGGCTCGGCCTCGACGGCGCCCGCGCCCTCGAGGTCCGCGAGCTCATCCGCCGCGCGCTGGCCGAGACGCCCGGCGGGCTGTCGTTCGAGCCTTTCCGCAAGGGCGCGCTCGCCGCCGCCCGCACCGCCGCCCGCGCGCCACTGGCGCTGGCCGACATGGCCTCGGGCGGCCGCCTGCGCAAGCTGCTCTCCCGCGGCAAGGACGTCGAGGAGGCCGAGGCCGTCGACGAGGTCGACGCCATCGTGGAGCAGGAGCTGGCCGAGACCGACGGCGCCCTGTCGCGCGCGGTCGCCGCCATCGAGCTCCAGCTCACCGCCGAGGTCAACCCGTTCATCGACAAGGCGATCGAGCGCTTCGAGACGCTGTGGCGCGCCCGCGCGGGCGCGGAGCCGCAATGAGCGATCGTGACGAGCTGGCCGCCGCGCGGCGCGTGGTGGTGAAGATCGGCAGTCGGCTCCTGGCCGAGAGCCCGGCCGGACGGCCCGCCGCCGTCGCCGATCAGGTCGCCGAGCTGCGCCGCCGCGGCGTCGAGGTTGTGATCGTGTCATCAGGCGCGATCGCCATGGGCGTGAAGGCGCTGCGCCTGGCCGCCCGTCCCGCCGATCTGCCCGGCCTCCAGGCCGCGGCCGCCGTCGGCCAGAGCCGGCTGATGCAGCACTGGGAGCACGCCTTCGCACCCCACGATCTGCTCATCGGTCAGGTGCTGCTCACCCACGACGATCTGGGCGATCGCCGGCGCTTCCTGTCGGCGCGCCTCACCCTGCGCGCCCTGCTCGATCAGGGCGTCGTCCCCATCATCAACGAGAACGACACCGTCGCCGTCGAGGAGATCAAGTTCGGCGACAACGACCAGCTGGCGGCGCTGGTGTCGAGCCTGGTCTCGGCCGACGCCCTCATCATCCTCACCGACGTCGACGGCGTGTGGGACGAACACGGCCAGCGCATCCCGGTGGTGCGCGACGTCGAGCGCGAGGCCGCGCCGGTCGCGGGCGCCAGCCGCACCGACGGCGTCGGCTCGGGCGGCATGGCCTCCAAGGTGCAGTCGGCCAAGATGGTCACGCGTCTCGGCATCCCGGCGGTGGTCGCACCGGGACGTGATCCGCGTTCATTGTGCGACGTGCTGGCCGGCGTCGATCGCGGCACCGTGTTCCTGCCCGGCGGCAGCGCGGTGAAGCCGGTGTCGCGGCGCAAGCACTGGATCGCCTACGGACCCAAGCCGACCGGCAGGCTCGTCGTCGACGACGGCGCCCGCAAGGCCCTGGTCGAGGCCGGCAAGAGCCTGTTGCCGCGCGGCATCACCGCCGTCGAGGGCGAGTTCGGCGCCGGCGAGACCGTGAGCGTGGTCGCGGCCGATGGCACCGAACTGGCACGGGGACTGGCGGCGTACGACGCGCAAGCGCTGCGCCGGATCCGGGGCTTGCATTCGTCGGACTTCGAGGCGACGCTTGGATACAGGTCCCTCGACGAAGCCATTCACCGCGACGACCTCGTACTCCTGTGACCAAGTGACCAAGTCTTCGCTATCGCTCAGTTGTCGCCCCGCCGGCTTCGCCGTCGGCCAGGCGCTACGCGCAAGGGGCCACTACCGTGGCCGGCTCGAAGTGATCGACCTTTGACGGCGCCTGCCCTTCCTGACCTGCGCGACCTGGCGCAGCAGGCGCGGGCCGCAGCTCGGGTCGTGGCCCGGGCCCCTGCCGCCACGCGCACCCGGGCCCTCGAGGCCATCGCCCGCGAGCTGCGCGCCCGCGTGGCCACCATCCTCGACGCCAACCGCACCGATCTGGTCGGTGCCGAGCAACGCGGCCTGGCGCCGGCGATGATCGATCGCCTGCGGCTCGACGAGCCGCGGGTCGAAGCCATCGCCCGCGCCGTCGAGGAGATCGCCGCGCAGCCCGAGCTGGTCGGCCGCATCGAGCGCGCCGAGACACGCAGCGACGGGCTGGCGCTGGCGCGCATGCGCATCCCGCTCGGCGTCATCGCCATCGTCTACGAGGCCCGGCCCAACGGCACCGTCGACGCGGCGGCGCTGTGCCTCAAGGCCGGCACCGCCTGCATCCTGCGCGGCGGGGCCGAGGCCTTCGCGGCCAACCGGGCGCTGGGCGCCGCGGTCGCGGCCGGCCTGGCCGCCGCCGGGCTGCCACCGGCCGCGGTCACCATGGTGCCGTCGACGGATCGCGACGCCATCCGCGCCCTGGTCCAGCTCGACGACCTCATCGATCTCTGCATCCCGCGCGGCGGCGAGGGCCTCATCCGCTTCGTCGCCGAGCACGCGCGGGTCCCGGTCATCAAGCACTACAAGGGCGTGTGCCACCTGTACGTGCACGCCGCGGCCGACGTCGAGATGGCGCTGGACCTGGCCGAGAACGGCAAGGTCTCGCGCCCGGGCGTATGCAACGCGGTCGAGACCATCCTCGTCGATCGCGCGGTCGCGCCAGCGTTCGTGCCGCGCCTGGCCGCGCGCTTCGCCGAGCTGGGCGTGGAGATCCGCGGCGACGCCGAGGTCGGCCGCCTGGGCGGCCCGGCGATCGCGGCCGCCACCGACGACGACTGGGCGGCCGAGTACCTGGCGCTGATCGTCGCGGTCCGGGTGGTCGACGGCCTCGATCAGGCCCTGGCCCACATCGAGCGCTGGGGCTCGGACCACACCGAGAGCATCGTCACCGCCGATCCGGACGCGGCCGAGCGCTTCCTGCGCGAGTGCGGCAGCTCGACGGTCATGCACAACGCGTCGACCCGCTTCGCCGACGGTGGTCAGCTCGGCCTCGGCGCCGAGATCGGGATCTCGACCACCCGGCTGCACGCCTACGGGCCGATGGGCGCCGAGGGCCTGACCACCACCAAGTTCATCGTCCGGGGAACCGGACACGTGCGCACCTGACGCGCCAGCGAGAGAACGTGAAGGAAGAACACACCGGCATGACCGACCGCGGAAAAGCCAAGGATCGTGACCCGCGCCCGGCGCGAGCACGTGGTGAGGGGAGCGAGGACGGCATCAAGTCGTCGGGGACCGACGACGCCGGGCTGGGCGGCGCGCTGCGCGCCCTCGAGCTGGCCCTCGACAAGAAGGCCCTCGAACCGATCCTCCTCGACGTGCGCGGCCTGTGCAGCTACTGCAACTACCAGCTGGTGGTCAGCGGCCGCTCCGATCGCCAGGTCGACGCCATCAGCGAGGCGATCATCGTCGGGCTGAAGAAGGACAACGTCCGCGCCATCGGCACCGAGGGCAAACGCTCGGGCCAGTGGGCCCTGCTCGACTTCGGCGACTTCCTCGTCCACGTCTTCTTGCACTCGTCGCGAGAGCACTTCGATCTCGAGGGCCTGTGGGTCGACGCGCCGCGGGTGGAGATCGAGGTCCCGGCCGACGCGCGGGTGCAGGCCGACGAGTACTGATCGCGCGCTGATCGCCCGCTACTCGCGGTGATAGGGCTCGCCGCGGGCGATCTTGAAGCCGCGATAGAGCTGCTCGAGGACGAGCACGCGGACCAGGCGGTGGGCGATGGTGAGGCGACCGAAGGCGAGCAGGCGCCTGGCCCGAGCGCGGGCGGCGTCGCCGAGCCCGTCGGCGCCACCGATCACGAACCAGACCGGCGCCCCGCCACCCTTCATCTCCTCGGCCGCGAGCACGCCGGTCGCGAGCTCGTTGCTCGACACCAGCTCGCCGCGCTCGTCGAAGGCGTACAGGTGCACGTCGTCGGGCAACGCCGCCACCAGCGCCTCGACGGTCTTGTACTCGACGACCTCGAGCCCGCAGTACGGCCGCAGCCGCTTGCGGTACTCGTCCTCGGCGGCCTTGAGGTACGCCTCCTTGAGGCGGCCCACCACCGCGAGCGTGATCTTGAGCGGCATCAGACCTTGGAGCGCTTGGTGGCGCGGTCCATCTCGCGCTGGTCGTCCTGCTTGCGCTTGGCCTCGCGTTTGTCGTGCATCTTCTTGTGGGTGCACAGGCCGAGCTCGACCTTGACCCGCGCGCCCTTCCAGTAGAGCTGGAGTGGGATCAGCGTGTAGCCGCGCTCGCGGGTCTTGGTGCCCAGCTTCGACAGCTCGCCGCGGTGGAGCAGCAACTTGCGCTTGCGCTTGATCTCGTGGTTCCAGCGGTTGGCCTGGGCGTACTCGTTGATCTGCACCCCGTAGAGCCAGCCCTCGCGCTTCTCGATCGCCGCCCAGCCGTCGGAGATGACGACCTTGGCGTCGCGCAGCGACTTGACCTCGGACCCGACCAGCACCAGGCCCGCCTCGACCCGCTCGTGGATGACGAACTCGTGCGAGGCCTTGCGATTGGTGGCGATGATCTTCACCGCTGCCGCTGATTCCGCAGGCTTGGCCATCGCGCGTTCTTAGCACGCAACCGTTGAGGGAGACCGCCGACAAGGAACGGCATGACGCTCCTTGCCCGCACCGTCGACCGAGCCCTCGAGGTCCTGTACGTCCCCCACTGCGCCGCCTGCGACGTCCGCGTCCCCGCCGGCCAGCCGCTCTGCACCCCGTGCACCGCATCGCTGGTCGAGCTGGGACCGGCGTGCCCGCGCTGCGCCGAGCCGCTGGCCGCGCCGCCGGCGGTGGAATGCGCGCGGTGTGCGACCGCCGGCACGGCGTGGCCGCTGGAGGCTGCGATCGCGCCCTGGCGTTATGGCAGCGAGCTCGGCCGAGCGATCCGGCGGCTCAAGTTCGGTCGCCGGCCCGAGCTGGCCCGCGAGCTGGCGCCGCTGGTGGCGCCGTTCCTGAGCGCGGTAGTGCGGGCCGGTGAGATCGACCTGCTGGTGCCGGTGCCGCTGCACTGGCGCCGGCTGGCGGGTCGCGGCTTCAACCAGGCCCAGATGCTGGCGGCGGCGGCGCGGCGGATGGCGGGGATCGAGGTGCCGATCGAGACGGGGAGCCTGGCGAGAGTGCGCCCGACGGCGGCGCAGACCGGGCTGACGGCGAAAGAGCGAGAGCAGAACCTGAAAGGCGCGTTCGTGGTGCCGCGGCGGCGCGTGCGAGAGGTCGCCGGGCGGAGAGTGCTGGTCGTGGATGACGTGATCACGACCGGCGCGACGGTGGCGGCGGCGGCGAGGGCGCTGAGGAAGGCCGGGGCGGCGGCGGTGATCGCGTTCGCTGTGGCGAGGGCCGGCGAGTAGCCGGAGTAGCCGGAGTAGCCGGAACGAAGAAGGGCAAGGGCAAGGGCAAGGGATCCTGGAGCGCTGACAAGGTCAGCGCTCCAGGATGATGAACTCCACGCGGTCGTTGATCTCCTCGGCGCCCTTCTTGCCCTTGGCCACGAGCGGCCGCTTGGAGCCGATGCCCTTGGCGTCGATGCGCTCGGGCTCGACGCCCCACTGCACCAGCCACTTGCGGATCTCCTCGGCGCGCTTCTCGGACAGCGCGTCGTCGCCGGCGCCGCGCGGGTGCACGTGAACGGTGACGCGTACGCGCTTGACCCCACGCTCGGCGCGCATGGTGGCGCCGACCTGCGACAGGACCTTGGTGGCGCTGGGCTTGAACTTCGCGGTCAGGCCCACGAACTGGATCGGCTCCAGCACCTCGATGCGGTCGGTCATCAGCATGACCGAGGCGTCGCCCTTGTCGGGGCAGCCGTCCTCGTCGTCGGTGCCGTTGATGGTCTCGGGCTCGAGCGCGCACTGGTCGAGCACGTCGGGCACGCCGTCGTTGTCGTTGTCGGGCTCGTCGCAGCCGTCGTTGTCGTTGAAGCCGTCCTTGTCCTCGGCGACGTTGGGGCACTTGTCGTCGAGATCGTTGACGCCGTCGGCGTCGTTGTCCTTGTCGTTGCAGCCGTCCTCGTCGGTGAAGCCGTCCTTGTCCTCGGCCTCGTTGGGACACTGGTCGGCGCCGTCGAGCATGCCGTCCTCGTCGTTGTCGGCCTCGGGGCAGCCGTCCTCGTCCTTGTACTCGTCCTTGTCCTCGGCGTCGCCCCGGCAGGTGTCGTCGGCGTTGACGATGCCGTCGCCGTCGTCGTCGCCGGTGTCACGGGGCGGAGGCGGCACGATGATGCGCACCGGCTCGATCGTCGAGCCGCCGGGGGCGATCACCAGCGAGACGAAGCCGCGCATGTCGGCCACGCCCACGCCCTTGCCGAAGCCGCTGCCGCCACCGACGCCGATGGTGGCGCCGCGGGACGCGCGTACGCGCAGGCCCAGGGTCAGCTCGAGCGGGCTGACCTTGCCCTCGGCGCCGACCACGCCCATCGCGCCCGAGCCCTCGCCCACGATCGCGACCTTGTCGAGCACGCGCAGCGCCACCGCCGCGCCGTAGGTGAGGTCGCTGCCCTGCTCCATGAGCAGGAACTGCGTCGACTGGCGGGCCAGGAAGCCGGCGTTGAGCGCCAGCGACAGCCGCCGGCCGCTCTTCACGCCGAGCAGGCCCTGCAGGTGTGCGGTCGGCAGATCGGTGCCGGTGAACTGGCCGTCCTTGGCGGTGGGCGCGGTGAGGTCGAGGGCGCCGGCGAAGCCGACCGTGCCCTTCACCACCTGCATCTTGGCCCGTACGGCGGCGTCGCCCAGCGAGAAGCCCTCGGCGCCTTCGAGGCCGAAGGGATCGCCGGTCATCCGGGTCTCGCCCTTCTGCTGGAACATGGGCAGGCGCGCCGACAGCTCGAGCTTGTCGCTCACCGCGTAGCCGAAGCCGATCGCGAAGGTGTTGCGCTGCTCGATCAGCGCCAGGTCGTGCTCGACCATCGCCGAGTCGGTCCACCGCGCCACCATCGGGTTGCTCTCGTACTGGCCGGCGAGCGAGAACGCCCACGAGCCCTTGGCGGCCACGTCGGGCGTGTCGACGTCGAACAGGCCCGGTTCGGTGGCCGTCGACGTCGGCCCGGCGCCGAGGTCGATGTTACGCGACACGTCGGCGCGAGCGACGCCGCCGCCGAGCACGAGCCCGAGCAGGCCGAGCGCGACCAGCGCCGAGCCGAACGCACGCTCGGCGCCGCGCGCCAGCGCCTGCCGCCGCCGCCGGGTCGCGAGCGCGAGCAG
>SXJR01000005.1 GCA_005779305.1 Myxococcales bacterium | reverse complement strand
TTCTGAGTTGCTCGGCGGAGCTGCTTCCAGGGGTCACCCACCGCTCGACGCGCCGTTGCGCGGAGCTTGCCGGCCACGTCGGGCGAAGATGGCGCTGCCGTCGCAGCCGCAGTGGCAGCCGCAGCCGCCGGTGGTCTCAGGGACGACGCGGCCGAAGGAGCAGGATCATCGGACCCCGAAGAAGGCGACGAGGCCGAAGATCCGGGACCACCGGTAGAAGGGCAAGGGCAAGGGCAAGGGCGAGGAGACGCTACTCATCCTTGGGCGCCCTGCACTTGCGGGCCTGGGCGCCGGTGGTCGCGGCCTTCATGCATTTGACGCCGTCGTGATCGCGAGCGCCGCGGCACTGGTTGATGGCGAGGTGGAGGCCGCCCTCGAGCTGGGTGTCCTTCTCCTTGGTCTTGGCGGCGCGCAGGGCCTCGCGCTGCTCGGGAGGTGCGGCGGCGATCTCGGTCTCGGCCTTCTCCCAGAACACCAGCGTGAACCAGTTGCGCAGCCCCTCCTCGCAGTCCTTGGCGCTGGGCCGCGAGCAGGCGGCGGCGAGGAGCGCGACGACGAGGACCAATAACCAGTGTCGGGCGAGACCGAGCGATGTGAGGCGGATCGGGGCGCACGCTCGAAGCGCAGGGAGGCGCGTGGTTACCCCACGAAACGAGCGAGCATCGGACGTCCGCCCCGAGGCGCCCGCAGCGCGATGGTCGCAGCCGACAATGGTTGTCGAGACGCGCTCTAGGGACAGACGGGCACGCATGGCCCATCAGATAGCACGGACCGCCCGCTCACTCCGTGACAGGCGGCTGCGGCGCGGGGTCGCGCTCCCAGGTCAAACCCACGTAGCCGAGGTGGCGGCGGTAGGTCAGGTCGTCGCCGCCCGAAGCGTCGGCCTGGAAGGCGTAGCGGGCCTCGAGCTCCCAGGACCGACCGACCGCGCGGGCCACGCGCACGGCGGCGCCGCTGCGGTTCTCGTCGTCGATCGACGTGAACGTCATGTTGAGATCGTCGGTGACCAGGAGCGGATCGCGGAATTGATCGAGCTGACCGGTGACGGTGGCGGTCGCGAACCAGCTGCGGCCCAGGGCGCGCGTCGCCGAAAGGGTCACCCGGTGGCGCAGGTACGAGCTGCCGAAGCTGGCCGAGTCGTTGATCACGAGCTGGTACGCCGCCGACAGCACGGCCCCACCGGTGTACGTGAGCTCGGTGGCCGCGACGTGCTGGAGATCGGTGCGGGGCTCGCCGGTGGGAACGAAGCAGGCCGGCGTGCGCGACTCGCCTGGCGCACAGCCGTCGGTGAACGCGCGGCCGCGGTAGCCGCGGCGATCGACGCGGTACGAGAGCGCGAGGTCGAGCCAGCGCTCGTCGGCGGCGCGCCACAGCTCGTCGGTGAGGCGGGCGGCCGCGGTCTGCCCGGTCCAGTCGAAGTCGGGATCGGGCTTGTAGTCGAGGCGGCGCACGCCGCCGGTCACGGTCGCGCTCTTGCCCTCGCCGGCGAGCAGGCGGACGCCGGCGTCGACGCCCGAGCTCGCGAACGCGCGCGCACCGTTCTCGCTGCCGAGCGGGAACACGTCGTAGTGGGTGGCGCGGGCCAGCATGATGACGTCGTCGCCGGGCCCGTCGTGCTCGACCGCAGCGTCGACGGCGCCGATGAGAAGATCCTCGCCGACCACGGCGCCGGCGATGACGGTGCGGGCGCCGCCCGACAGGTGCAACCCCCAGCGCGTGCGCTCGCGGGCGGTGCCGCTCTTGCTCAGCTCGGCAAGTGCGCGCACCAGCGGGGCCGACTCGGCCGCGCGCCCGCCGGGGATGACGGCGATGCGCCGCACGTTGGTGTCGACCTCACCTCCGACCTCGAACGACGCCTTCCACGGCTCCGCCGCCGCCGGCGCGGCAACGAGCGCCAGCAGGGCGCACGAGCGGAGCGCGCCCGTCGAAACGCCCCCGGGCGCCCCGAGCCGCCCGAGCGTCAGCGATGGCATGTCGAAGGGCGCACGGCGACCAGGACGCATCGCGGGGATGCTCTCACGGAGCGCGCAGCTCGCGGGCACGGCCCTCGATCGCGGCGCGCCGCTTCTTCATCGTGGCCAGGCGCTGGTTGACGGCGTCGCGAGCGCGCCGGGCAGCGGCCGCGCGCGTCGAGGGATCGCTCGAGCGTTCGGCGCGGCGCAGCGCATCCACGGTGCTCGGATCGACGACGTCGGAGAGCGCGGTGGCGAAGTCGCGGCTGTCGCCGGCGATGCCGCTCGGATCGGGACCCGCCGGACCGTCGTCCTCGTTGGGCGGCGCGCCCAGACCGTCGTTGGCGGCGGTGGCCTCGAAGCCGCCGCCGCGGGCCTGGGTGCCGATGCGGCGCGGATCGGACTCGTCGCGTACCGCCAGCTCGGCGGCGCGCTCGTGCTGGCGGCGCAGCTCGGCGGCGCGGTCGTAGCGCACGGCCTGGGCCTCGAGGCGCGCGACCTCGCGGCCGAGCTCGGCCTCGGCGTCGCGCAGGTGCGCGGCCTGGAGCTCCAGCTCCTCGGGATCGGCGAGCGGATCGAGGGCCTCGTCGGGGATGACGATCTTGCGCGGCGGCGGCGGCGCCGGCGCCCACGCGCGGCGCTTGCGCTCGAGATCGCCGCGGCTGGGGCCGGTGGCGGTGACCAGGGCCTGATCGACGGCGACGAGCGCGGCGGCGCGGGCACGCACGACCTCCTTGTCGGCCTTCTTGAGGCGCTCGGCCAGGGTGCCGAGCGAGCGCGCGGTCTCGAGCGACGCGGCGAGCTTGCCGCGCAGCGCGCGATCGCGGCGCCACGACGCCTTCTGGCGCTTGAGCTTGTCGACCTCGGCGAGCTCGTTCTCGTAGCGGCGCGCGAGCTTGGCGCGATCGGCGACGAGCTGGGCCCGCGCGGACTCGGCCTTGGCCACCGCGCTGGTGGCCCGCTCGACCGCGGTGAGGGTCTGAGCGACGCGGATGCGCGGGGTGATCGCTGGGCGCGAGTCGGCCCAGGCTGCGGCGGGAGTGCCGAGCAGGGCGACCAGGGCGAGAGCAGCGAGGCGCACGGGTTGGACAGACAATAAGCACCCGACGTGCCACGGGCAACTGGGCGAAGTTGCTCACTACCGGAGGGGTAGCTGGGGGAGAAAACGGGGCGCGGGCACAGGCAGGATCGCGGAAATCTGAGAGCAGCCGGTGAGGCCCGAACGTGGGAAGCGCAAGGGCAAGGGCAACCGCAAGGGCAAGGGCAGAGGGAGATCGCGTGTTGTTGCCAGGTCCGGAAATGGCCAGACATGGGGAGGGGCGACAGCTATGAGTGGGTGATGGACACGGCGATGGACCACGACGGCTACCTCGCGGCGATGCGCGCGAGAGATGCGCGCTTCGACGGCGTGTTCTACGTCGGCGTCACGACCACCGGCGTGTATTGCCGGCCGATCTGCCCGGCGCGTACACCGGGCGCGGATCGCTGTCGGTTCTATGGCTCGGCCGCGCTCGCCGAACGCGACGGCTTCCGCGCGTGCCTGCGCTGCCGGCCCGAGCTGGCGCCGGGTAACGCGTCGGTCGATGCGGTGCCGGCGCTGGCGAGAGCGGCAGCGCGGCGCATCGACGCCGGCTACCTGAACGATCACTCCGTCGATCAGCTCGCCGACCGGCTCGGCGTCACGGATCGCCACCTGCGCCGCGCGCTCGAGAGTCAGCTCGGCGCGTCGCCGCTCGAGCTGGCCCAGACGCGGCGGCTGGCCTTGGCCAAGCAATTGCTCCACGACACGCGCCTCGGCCTGGCCGAGATCGCGTTCGCCGCCGGCTTCGCCAGCGTGCGGCGCTTCAACGACGCCTTCCGGGCGCGGTTCGGCCGGCCGCCGTCCGCGCTGCGCCGCGAGGTGGCCCCCACCGCCGAGCCCGGCGACGCGATCAAGCTACGCCTCGACGCGCGACCACCGTTCGACTGGCGCTCGCTGTGCGCCTTCCTCGCCGCTCGCGCCATTCCTGGCGTGGAGCAGATCGACGGCGAGATCTATCGCCGCGGCGTGGTCGTCGATGGTGTCGCCGGCTGGCTCGAGGCCCGGCCGTCGAAGAACCGCGCCGCGGCCGTCGAGCTGCGCGTCGCCGCCTCGCTGGCCCCGCGACTGATGGCGGTGCTCGCCCGGGCACGCGCGCTGTTCGACCTCGACGCGCACCCGCTTGCCATCGTCGAGCGCCTCGCCGGCGATCGCCGGCTGGCCGCGTCGGTCCGCGCCCGCCCAGGGCTACGCGTGCCCGGCGCGTTTGACGGCTGGGAGCTGGCGGTGCGCGCCATCCTCGGCCAGCAGATCGCGGTGTCGGCGGCGACCACGCTCGCCGGCCGCCTGGTCACGCGCTTCGGCGAACCCAACGCCGCCGCCCCTGCGGAGCTCGATCGCGTGGTGCCGTCGCCGGCGCGGCTGGCCGCCGCCGGCGCCGTCGAGATCGCGACGATCGGCCTGCCCGCCCAGCGCGCGCGCACGATCGTCGCGCTCGCCGAGGCGGTCGCCACCGGCGCGATCGATCTCACCGCCGGCGCCGATCCCGAGGCCACCATCGCCGCGTTATGCGCCCTGCCCGGCATCGGGCCGTGGACCGCGAGCTACATCGCGATGCGTGCCCTGGCCTGGCCCGATGCCTTTCTCGGCGGCGATCTCATCGTTCGTCGTGCCCTCGACGTGACCACCGCCGCCGCCGCCGAGCGCCGCGCCGAGCGCTGGCGGCCGTGGCGCGCCTACGCCGTCCTCCACCTCTGGACCGGAGCTTCGTCATGACCCAGCTCGTCTCTCGCATCATGCCTTCCCCCATCGGTCCCTTGCGCCTGGTGGCGAGGACCGACGCCCTGGTCGCGATCGACTTTCCCGATCACGGCAGCGCCCTCGAGGCGCGTCCGATCCGCACCGTTCACGCCGTGCTCGACCAGGCCCGGCGCGAGCTCGAGGCGTATTTCGCCGGCACGCTCACCGCGTTCACGGTTGCGCTCGCCGCCGACGGCACGCCGTTCCAGCACAAGGTCTGGGACGCGCTCGCCACCATCCCGTACGCGTCGACCTGGTCGTACGGCCAGCTCGCGAAGGCGATCGGCCGGCCCTCGGCGGCACGCGCGGTCGGCGCGGCCAACGGCAGGAACCCGCTGCCGATCATCGTGCCGTGCCACCGCGTGATCGGATCGAGCGGCGCGCTGGTCGGCTTCGGCGGCGGGCTGCCGACCAAGCAGTGGCTCCTGGCCCACGAGTCGAAGCGCGCGCCGTCGATCGGTCGCCAGGCCGCGCTCAGTTTCGGAGGTTGAACGGGAAGTTCACCTGCACGCCACCACCGCCTTTGGGCTTGGGGAACACGGTCGCCTTGATCACCCCGGCGATGCAAGCAGCGAGCGCGGGCTCGACGCCCGCGGCGTTGGAGGCCGAGACCGACCCGTTGGGCGTGATGAAGAACTGCGTGCTCACCGTGCCACCGAGCGACGAGTCTCGGGTCAGCGCCTGGACGTAGCAGGCCCGGATCTGCGGGATGCGGCGCTTGATGTAGGTGCGGATGATCGACCTGTCGAGATCGCCGACCGACTGGGGCTGGCCGAGGCGGACCGCGACGATGCGATGACCGCGCAGACGCGCCTCGTCACTGCCCGGCGCCGGCGCGTGGCCGAGCACGACCACACGTACGCCGATCGCCTCGAGCGCGACCAGGACGTCGACCAGGCGCTGCACGCCGAGGTCGGACGAGACCAGCAGATCGACCTCGACCCGGTGGGTGAGGCGGCGGCGTGCCCGCACCTCGCGCAGCGCCGCGGCGAGCCCCTCGGTATCGACGGCGCCCTGGACCCACGGGACGTGCTCGGGGAGATCGGGGACGCCCTCGACGTCGATGCCGCGGCGATCGACGCGGATCTCGGGCCAGATGTCGGCGCCGCGGGCCCAGTTGCCGATCCCGTGGAGCCCGAATTCGATGCGCAGCGCGCGCAGGGTGCCGCGGTGGGCGACCGCGAGAATGCCACCGGTCATGGTGAGGACATCGACCAGCGCGCCGGCGCGGGCCGCCGGGGCCGCGACCACCAGCGCCCGCGCGTTTCGCCCCGCGTCGTCGAAGATCTCGCCGATGACCTGGCCCAGGCGGATCGGCAACTCGCGCTCGCCGGTGGGCTTCGCGCCGGGATCGCTCAGACCGCCGACCTCACCTGCCGGGCGGTGTCCGGGCTGGAACGTCACGCGGAGCTCGTCCTCGTCCACGGCCGGGCCACCCGGCGGCGAACGCCGGCCCTGATCGGTCAACCGCTCGGCCCAGCCAGTGAACTCGCGCAGGAGCACGGCGCCGTCGGCGGTCAGGGTGACGGTGAAGCGCGGCGCCAGGAGCGAGTCCGGCGCCAGCGCCTCGGCCCGTTCCACCCGCGGGACCCGATCGAGGAGCCGCCGCCGGCCGTCGTCGCCCCTGCCGCAAGCGGTCGCGACCAGCATCACGGCGGCGACCGTCGAGGCGAGCGCTGTCCGCGCGCGCTTCACGAGCCTCCGGGCTTGTCGCCGCCGGCTCCGCCGATGCCGTACTTCTCGAGCTTGTAGTAGAGCGCGCTGGTCTTGATGCCGAGCAGGCGCGCGGTCTCGGTCTTCACGCCCTTGGCCTTCTCGAAGGCCTTCGCGATGAGCTGGCGTTCGAGATCGTCGAGGATGTCGGGCAAGCTGAGCTGGCGCGGCACGTCGAGGCGATCCTCCTCGACCGCGCCCGAGCCGTGCAGGAACGCCGGCAACGCGCTGACGCCGATCTCGGTGCCCTCGGCGAAGACCAGGGCCTGCTCGATCGCGTTCTCGAGCTCGCGCACGGTGCCGGGCCAGTGATAGGCCATGAGCCGGCCCAGGGCCGCGTCGCCGACCGCCCGCACCCGCGGGTTGGTGCGTGGCCCGAGCTTGTCGACGAAGTGCTGGGCCAGCAGCGGGATGTCCTCGCGACGCTCGCGCAGGCACGGCAGGCGCAGC
>SXJR01000297.1 GCA_005779305.1 Myxococcales bacterium | reverse complement strand
CGCCGTCGTCGACCCCGCGTCGTCGAGCGTCATGGGCGTCTTGAGCACCAGCTTGATCGAGTCCGCAGGGACGTCGGCGCCGGCTCGGCTGACGAGGACGGCGACGAGCGCGGACGACAGAACAAGCCAGGTACGCATCGGGGAAGGCCTTTGCAAGGGCGGTGCCGGCGGCGGCGCCAGTCCCTAGCTAACATGCTGTCGATCCACGGGCAATTCGGCTGCCACAATGGCATCGCCGGGGCGTGTCCGGTGTCACCGGGTCACGCCGTCCGGGAGCGCCCACGCCGCGGGTGAGGAAGCGGCGGTTCTCGTACCTCGTCCAGCGTCGTCACCAGGGTCCGGGCCCGGGCCAGCATGTCGTCGGTGGCCAGGCCGCCCCAGGCGGCGGCGTAATACAGCTCGGTCAGCTCGGCGAGCTCGGCGGCGCCGGCGACCTTGCGCTCGGCGAGGTCGCGGGCCAGCTCGCGCGGGGTCACCGACGGATCGCGGCGGTGGCCGCGGCGGGCGAGCCGTCGCGAGGCGCGTTCGTAGAGCATCGCCAGCTCGGAACGCTCGCGTGTTCGCGGCGCGCGCACGTCCATTCCCGGCATGCGGCGGCGACGCCGTTGCCACCACCAGAGGCCGACTCCCGCGACCAGCAGCGCGGCGCCCCCGACCAGCCACGGCCAGCGCCGGATCACCCAGCGTTCGATCGTGTTCCAGCCGCCGCGCAGCGAGCGAGCGCCGCCCTTGAAGCGCTTGCCCACGCCGCGGAACAGCTCGAGCTGCTGGTAGAAGTCGTAGTCGATCACCCACTTGCTCCACTGGAAGCGCAGGGTGTCGAGCCAGCGGCCGAAGCTGGCCCGCCAGCCCGAATCGCCGCGGCCGAGGCGGTCGACCTCACCCGGCGGCGTGGCGTCGAAGGTGACCCAGCCTTGGCCGGGGAACCAGACCTCGGTCCACGAGTGGGCGTCGCCGGCGCGCACGGCGAAGTACTTGTCGTACTCGTTCCACTCGCCGCCGAGGAAGCCGATGGCGTTGCGGGTCGGCACGCCGACGACGCGGGCCATGATCGCCAGCGCCGACGCGAAGTACTCGCAGTGTCCGGCCTGGCGCTCGAAGAGGAAGTGGTGGATGGGCTCCTGACCGCCCGAGTCGTGCAGGTCGAGCGTGTACGACATGTTCGACTGCAACCAGTCGCGCAGGCGCACGACCTTGTCGTAGTTGGTGACGGCGCCGGCGGTGATCTCGAGGGCTTTGTCGCGGGTTCGCTTCGTGATCTCGGGCGGGACCTGCAGGTAGGCTTCGTCGTAGTGCCGGGGCAGGTTGTCGGCCTCGGCGGCGCGCAGCACCTCGGGATCGATCGCGCCCGGCATCTCGACCTCGGACCAGACGGTGTAGTGCAGGGAGCCGTCGTGGGGGACGCGGACCTCGTCGTTGCGCCACTGGGCCTGGCGGCCGCGGCGCAGCGGCATGTCCATCTCGAACGCGACCGGCTGCGACGCGCCGAACAGCACGTCGGAGCCGAGCGGATCGAGCCAGATCTCTTGCCGCACGGCGTGGCTGCGGCGGGACTGCATCTCCTCGGCGTTGAGCTGGCCGCCGTCGCCGAGCAGGTAGTGACGCTGGCGGTTGGGGCCGGTGTACTCGATGTGGCTGCGGGTCTCGGGCGACTTCTTGCCGCGCGTCCACTCGCCCTTCTTGTAGAAGTCGAGGGCCGCGCCGCGCCAGTAGATGTAGGGCGCGTTGCGGCCGCGCAGGCGCGGATCCGAGACCTGGACCCGCATGACGACGGTGGCGTCGTGCTTGAGCCGGCCGTGGCCGCCGAGCTTCACGCCGTCGGAGAAGCCGACCATGTTGAGTCCGCCCTTGCCGCGGAACAGGAAGCCGACGCCGACGCGCGGGATGGAGAGGAACATCAAGGTGGCCAGCACGAACACGCCCAGCGACACCAGGCCGGTGCCGACGAAGAAGCGGCGATCGACGATGCGGCGCGACTCGAGGATGCGGCGGACCTCGACCCGCTCCGAGGCCCGCGGGTCGGCGTGTTTGAGCAAGAAGTTGTCCTCCATCTCGCGGCGGAGGTGGAACAGGATCAGGGTCCACGTGGTCGAGACCACGAAGGCGAGGAAACACAGGCCGTAGACGAGGTCGCCGTTGAGCACGCTGCCGGCGACCAGCATCAGGAAGGCGAGCAGGTAGAGCTGCTGCCAGTCCTTGGCGGCGCGGCGGGTGAACGCGCGGGCCACGGTGAGCACGATCAGGAAGCCGGCGCCTTCGCCGAGGTAGTCGCCGGTGGCGACGCCCGACACCACGCCCCAGGCCAGCGCCGCCAGCGAGAGCGCGGTGAAGGCCCAGCTCCAGCGCTCGACCCGCACTCGCGGCGGCTCCCAGAACCACGAGCCGATCAGCCCGAACATTCCGAGCAGCGCGATCAGCGGCGACACGCCTCCGCCCGACACCAGCGCGAGGTACGCGGAGCCGACGGTGAGGTAGCTGCTGACCTTGTGGGCCTGGGCGAAGCGCATATCAACAATGAATGACGTGGTCGGCGCCGGGGCGGCCGCTGGCGCCGAACTCGGCGGGGACACAGAGGATGCGGTCGTGGCGTGGATCGAGCTCGGCCACCGGGGTCTCGTCGGTGACGACGGGCAAGAGCGCGAGCTCGCGCAGGAGGCGGGTCAGGTGGGCGCGGCCGACGCCGAGCGGCAGGCGGGCGCCGCGGGCGGCGAGCCCGACCGCCCAGCCGGCCTCGAGGTAGGCGGTGGCGAGGCTGGCCGCATGGGAGATCGTGCGCTCGACCGCGTCGGCCAGCGGCGCGTCCTCGCGCAGGCGCTCGCCGGCGGCGAGGGCGCGGATCACGCGCTGGGGCAGGGAGTTGTCGACGGCGATCGTGACCTGGCGCTCGAGCTCGTCCTCGTGCTCTCGCACCATCAGGCGGCCGGTCCGCGCGGTCGAGCGCCAGTGGATGCCGCGGCGGTCGTCGCCTTCCTTCCACTCGCGCAGGCCGAAGAACTCGCCGCGCCGGCCGAGGCGATGGCTGGGCCCGGCCCCGCGCGCCCGCGGCGCCGGCGGTGGGCGGGTCACGCTGATCACGCGCGGGAAGACCAGCACCTCGCTCGCCATCTCGACGTCCTTCGACTTGCGGAAGAGCGTGAACGGAAAGCGGGTGGCCACCCGGAAGCCATCGAAGCGGTAGAGGCCGCGGCGGGCAAAGGTGTGGCGATACGAGGTGCGCTGGGTCCGGCCCGGCGGGATCTTGAGGAAGTAACACTTCTTGTCGAGCGGGCGTCCGTCGAGCAGGTCCTCGATCTCGATCGAGAACGAGGCCAGCCCGGCCTTCTGGTTCTCGACCGCGATCTCCATCAGGAACGGCTGGCCGGCGAAGACCTGGGGAGGCGGGCGGCGGGTGACGGCGAGCGCGCGCATCGTGACCTCGGACAGCACCCCCGACGCGATGATGAAGGACAGGAGCCAGGCCAGGATCAAGTACAGGAGGTTGTTCCCGGTGTTGATCGCAGCCACGCCGATGGCGAGGGCGAGGAACGTCAGCCAGCGCCCCTCGCGGGTGAACGACAACCGTCGCGGCGGCCGCAACCTCCGCATCAACCGATGCCAGAGTGTCTGTTTGCTGGCCGAGGCCCGAGGCCCGAGGCCCGAGGCCCGATCCGAGGCCCCGTCCCGCACCACGCCTTCCATTACGTGGGCACCGGGACCCGCGCCACGATCTCGCTGATCGCGCGCTCGGCCTCGGTGCGGGCCCGGCCGAGCGATTCGTGCGCGGACGGCAGCGTCACGCGGTGGGCGAGGGCCGGCACGGCGAGCAGCTTGAAGTCGTCGGGGATGGCGTAGTCGCGGCCGTCGGCGAAGGCGTGGGCCTGGGCGGCGCGGTACCAGGCCAGGGCGCCGCGGGTCGACACGCCGACCGCGATCGACGGGTTGCGCCGGCTCTCCTCGACCACGCTCATGACGTAGTCGACGAGCGCGTCGTCGATGCGCACCCGCTCGACCGCGTCCTGGGCTGCGCGCAGATGGGCGTGCTCGATCACCGCGTCGAGCGCCGAAACCGGATCACCGCCGGCGCGCTCGCGCAGGATCTCGCGCTCGACCTGGCGCTGCGGGTAGCCGAGGTGGATGCGGAGGAGGAAGCGATCCATCTGCGACTCGGGCAGCGGATAGGTGCCGAAGTGCTCGATCGGGTTCTGCGTGGCCCGCACCATGACCGGCTGGCCGAGCTCGTGGGTCGCGTCGTCGATCGAGATATGGCCCTCGCTCATGGCCTCGAGCAACGCCGACTGGGTGCGCGGCGTGGTGCGTTTGATCTCGTCGGCGAGGACGATGTTGGCGAAGATGGGACCCGTGCGCAGCTCGAAGGTGCGGTTCTCCGCGTCGTAGATCGAGACGCCGGTGATGTCCGAGGGCAGGAGGTCGCTGGTGAACTGGATGCGTCGGAAGGTGCCACCGACCGACGCCGCCAGCGCGCGCGCAAGCGTGGTCTTGCCCACGCCGGGGATGTCCTCGATCAGGAGGTGGCCGCGGGCGAGGAGCGTCGTGACTGCCAGCCGGATCGCCTGCGGCTTGCCGCGCACGACCCTCGCCACGCTGGCCTCGAGCCGGTGGACAGCGGCGAGGAGGTCAGGCACCGCGGGGACGGCCGAGGCCGGGACGAGTGCGCGCATCTCCCTCCAGTATAGCCCAGGCCGGGAGCTACTCGCGGAGCGACATCAGGAGCTGGAGCACGTACCAGAACAGGGTGGCGATGGTCGCGAACAGCATCAGGGCCGCCGCCACGTGGTGGGTGGGCGGGAAGTCCTTCATCACCGACGAGGTCTGGTAGAGGATGTAGCCCGCCATGAGCGCGATCATGGCCCCGCAGAAGATCGCGCCCAGCGCGAAGCCGAAGATCATCGACGCGAGGATCACGCCGAGAGCGGCGAAGCTCATGACGGTCAGGATGCCGCGCAGGAACGAGAAGTCCTTCTTGGTCAGGAAGACCGTCGCGGTGAGCCCCACGAAGATCGTCATCGTGATGAGGGCGGCGTTGAGGATGAGCTTGTCGGATTCGGCGGGTCCGAATCGGTAGATGGCGACCCACAGCAGGGGCTGGAGCAGGATCGCTTCGGCCACGACGGCGAGCCCGAGGCCGCCGTACTGGACGGTGCGCGAGGTGTTCGAGCGGGCCATGCGCTCGGCCACGTAGCCCACGATCATGAAGGCGATGAGGACGAGGGCCCAGTTCCAGCGGCCCTTGAGCGCCCACTCGGCGAACTTGAGGCTGGTCTCGGGCATGAAGCGCATCATGCCGGCGGTGATCGCGGCGAACGCCAGCAGTGCGACGCCGAGGTGCGCGTAGGTTCGACGCAGGAACGAGACGCGCTGGCTGACGCCGAGGGTCGCGACGGCACCGGGGATGGGGCGACGATCCGCCATTGCTGCAAAGGCCATGTTGTTCCTCCTGAGCTCCGGGTCGGAGCTTAGCATGAGGGCGATGGTGGGGAAGGCAACCCCGGGCCAGCGAGGACGGGCCTCGGGCCTGGCCGGCGTCGATCAGCGGACCCGGGCGGCCTTGATGCGGTCGAGGACCGGACGCTTGTCGGCGCTGAGGCGGTTGGTCCGGACCAGGCCGTCGAGCTCGGCGAAGGCGGCCTCGATGTCAGCCCGCGCGGCCTCGCGATCCGTGGGGCGGGCGCGCGCCCGCAGCCAGCGCGCCTCGGCGCGCAACGCCGGCCACACCGCCGAGCCCGGGGCCGCCGCCATGGCCACGGTGGCCTCGGCGTCGGCGCGAGTGGTGTCGGCGACGGCGCCCTCGAGGTTGCCGGCCGACAGCCGCAGCTCGGCGCGGACCAGCAGCCCGCCGACCAGGGTCTCCTTCCACTCCACGTTGATGGGATCGTCGGCGACCAGCTTGTCGACCAGCGTGACACCACGATCGGCGCGGGCCTCGCCCAGCTCGTGCTCGCCGGTGCGCAGGTGGATGCGTCCGAGCTGGATCTCCGACAGGGCCAGCTCGTTGCGGACCAGCGCCTGATCCGGGCTCTCGTCGTGGAGCTGGGCCCGCAGGTCGAGCGCCGACTCGCCGGCGGTGCGGGCCTTGGCCAGCTCACCGCCGATCCAGTGGGCGTAGGAGATCTTGCTGTCCGACCACGCCACCAGCCGGCGCCACAGCGGGCTCTTCGGATCCTTGGCCAGGAGCCGCTCGCGGATCGCGCGCGCGGCCACGTACTGATCGAGCGCCGCAGCGCGATCGCCCTTCCACATGTTGGCGTCGCCGAGGCGGAAGTGCAGGCGCGACAGATCGATCAGCCAGCTGGTGTTGTTGGGATCCTTCTGGACCAGCGGGGTGTGGTTGGCCAGGCCCTGATCGAGGAGGCGGATGGCGGCGTCGGCGTCGCCTGGCTCGACCAGGGCGTAGCCCCAGTTCGACAGGATGATGCCGCGCTCGCGCCGCCAGGCGGAGTTGCCGCTGTCCTTGCGGAGCAGCCCGTCGACGATGGCCAGCGCCTTCTGATAGCTCTCGACCGCGGCGTCGAGCTGGCCGAGCTCGCGGTGGATGTCGGCGACCTGGGTGCGGGCGCGGGCCAGCTCGACCTGGCGGCCCGTGTTCTCGGGATCGTCGGCGACCAGGCCGGCGCGCAGCGCCTCGGTGGCCTTGTACTCCTCGAGCGCGCGACGGGTGTCGCCGCGGGCCTGGTACGAGCTGGCCAGCTTGAGGTGGCTGGTGGAGAGGGCGGCGGTGGCCTCGGCGTCCTTGCCGCCCGAGGCCTCGACCAGGCGCTTGCGCGCGGCCATGGCCTGGCTGTACTCGCGCGAGGCGTCGTCGAGGTGGCCGAGGTTGCGGGTGATGTCGCCGATCTGGTCGCGGGCGGCAGCGCCGCCCAGGAGCGCGGCCCGGTCGTCCGGGTTCCGGACCAGCAGGGCGTCGTAGTGGGCGAGGGCGGCGCGGAAGGTCTCGACCTCGGCGGTGTACTCGCCACGGGCGTGCTGGACCCGGCCGATCTCGACGATGATCTCGGCCAGGAGCTGCTGTGCGGCCCGCTGGTTGTCGCTCGGCGTCGCGGTGCCGCCGCCGGAGATGAGCGCCTCGAGCCGGGCCCGGCCGTCGCCGAGCGAGGTCAGCGCGGTGGCCAGATCGCCGCGCTCGGCCTCGGCCTGGCCCAGGGTGTAGAGGGCGGTGGCCATGCGCAGGGTGTCGTCGGTGGTGATGCCGCCGGGCAGGTCGGCGAGCAGCCGGTAGTAGTCGCGGATCTGCGCGCCCATGCCGGCGAGCAGGTCCTTGCGGCCGATCGCGCCCAGGCGGGTGCGCAGGTCGGAGACCATGAAGTCGACCATGCCCTCGGCGGCGGCGCGGCGGCGCTCGGCGAGCTGGCGCTGGGTGGTCGCGCGGTCGCGCTCGGCGACGATACGGCGCACGGCGACGGTGCCGAGCACCGCGAAGGCGACGGCGGCGATGGCGGTGACGGTGACGGCGGCGCGGTGGCGGCGCACGAAACGAGCGATGCGCTCGCCCAGCGAGTAGTCGTGCGCGGCCACGAGCTGGCCGGTCTGGAAGCGCCGCAGCTCCTCGGCCAGCGCCTGCGCGGTGGGATAACGGTCGCCCGGCTCGTGGGCCATGGCGCGCTCGATGATGGCGACCAGGTCCTGGGGCGCTCCGGCCTTCCGGTCGGAGAGCTTCACCACCTTGCCGGCGATGGCGTGGGCGATGACGTCGGTGGCGGTGCGTGCGGTATAGGGCGGCGCGCCGGCGAGGGTGTGATAGAGCATCGCGCCGAGGCTGAACACGTCGGCGCGTTCGTCGACGGCGTCACCCCGGGCCTGTTCGGGCGGCATGTACGCCGGCGTGCCCATGACCGCGCCGGCGACCGTCAACGACGCCGACTCGCCGCCGCCCCCGGGGCGGGTGCGCTTGCTCGACGACCCGGCGGCGATCCGTCCCCGCTCCGTTGCGGGTGTGTCCTTCGAGTCCTCCCCTGCCGGGCCGCGTGGGCGAGAAGGGGCGGTGGCGACCTCGTCCTCGCTGGGCGCGTCGAGGTCCTTGGCCAGGCCCCAGTCGATGACGACGATCTCGCCGAAGTCTCCGACCAGCACGTTGGCCGGCTTGAGATCGCGGTGAACGACTCGCCGCGAGTGGGCGTAGGCGATGGCGTCGACGGCGGCGATGATCGAGGGCAGGAGCGACAGCCGTGCGGACAGGGTGTCGGCGTCGGCGATCACGCGATCGAGGGGCCGGCCCGACACCAGCTTCATGGCGTAGAACGGCTCGCCCGAGGGCCAGCGGCCGGCCTGGTAGACCGGGATGATCGCCGGGTGCTGGAGGCGGGCGGTGATCAGCGCCTCGCGGCGGAAGCGCGCCGCCTGCTCGGGGTCGGCGTGGAGCAGCTCCTTGAGCGCGACCGGGCGCCCGAGGTGACGGTCGTGGGCGGCGATGATGCGGCCCATGCCGCCGCGGGCGACCTCGCGCTCGGCGATGTACTGGGCGGGATCGGCGAGCGGTAGATCGTCGGCGGGCGGGTGGGGACCGGTCCGCCCGGTGGCGGCGATGGTGTCGCGGTACGAGTCGGCCTCGGGCGCCCGCATCGGCGCGGTCACCGGTCCGGCGGCGAGGGTGGCGCCTGTCCTGAGCGAAGTCGAAGGGTCGATCCCGCTCTCTGCCGCCGGAACGAGCGTCGGCCGTGCGGACGGCGGCGCCACGGTCGCGGCCAGCGCGTCGTCGACGGTGGGTTGATCAGGACGCGAAGGCTCGCTCACCGAGTTCTCTGCTACCAATGGTACCGCCGATGTTCAGCCCGTGTTGCCGGTTTTCTGCACCACCCGTCGAGCGTGGGTAAGGTTCTTCCGTTGATCGATCCGCTCCACGTCGTTCGCGCCGGCACGGGGCCGCTGGCCGTCCTGGTCCACGGCAGCGCCACCGATCATGCAACCTGGTCGATCCAGCTCGCCGGCCCCCGCGAGCGAAGCGAGCGTCTGGATGTTCCAGCCTCGACGAAGTCGAGGCTCGGTGAGAGGGTTCGCTTGCTGGCCTACGACCGGCGAGGCGCCGGCAAGTCGCCGCTGCCCGACGGCGTGCCGTTCGTGTCGATCGAGGATCACGCCGCCGAGCTGCGGGCGCTGATCGAGACCGAGCTCGCCGATGGCGAGCGGGCGCTGGTGGTGGGCTCGAGCTGCGGTGCCGTGGTGGTGCTCGAGCTGGCGCGCCTGCCACCGACGTGGCTGGCCGGCGTGGTGCTGATCGAGCCGCCGTTGCCGCCGGCCGACGACGCGCCCGACGTGCAGGGACAGTTCCTGGTCGAGCTCGATCGCCGGGCCGAGACCGACGGCCCACCGGCGGCGGCCGAGCACTTCCTGCGCACCGTGCTCGGCGACGCTGCCTGGGCCCGGCTGCCGCGCGCCTTCCAGGAGCGCAGCAAGGGCTTCTGGCCGCAGATCCGCGGCGACTGCCACGCCCTGGCCGCGTATCGCGTGCGTTACGCGTCGCTGGCCGCGATCACCACGCCGGCCCTGCTCCTCGCCGGGGATCGATCGGCGCCGTACTTCCGGCCGACCATCGACGCTCTGGTGGGCGCGCTCGGCGCTGCGACCGCGGAGGTCGTCCCTGGCGCCGGCCACATGATGCAGGCCGAGGCGCCGCGCGGATTCCACGAGCGCCTGCTCCGTTTCGCCGAGCAGCTCGGGCACATTCCACCGCTACCTGCCTCGGGATAGGGCTTGCCCGGCCTGTCGGCGTCGGGCAGAGTGCGCCGCCATGTCCGCCGAGCCCACCGAGCGTCCTCGCGCCGTCATCGCGGCGGTGCAGCTCCCCGACGTCGACGACGGCGGCTTCGCCTCGTCGATCGCCGAGCTGCGTCGCCTCGCGAGCACGCTCGGCCTGGAGGTCGTGGGTACCGTGACCCAGCGCCGCGGCAAGCTGGCGTCCGGCAAGGTGCTCGGCGACGGCAAGCTGGTGGAGCTGGCGACGTGGACCGGCGGCACCGGCGTGGTGGAGGGGTATCAGAAGCCGGGGACGAAGAAGAAGGAGTCGGACTCCGACGCGGAGGCGGACGAGGAGAAGGATTCGGACGAGGATTCGGACGGGGAGGCGGACGAGGACCGGGAGGCGGACGAGGAGGAGGAGGAGAAGGAGAAGGGCCAGGGCAAGGGCAAGGGCAAGGGCGATGAGGGCGTCAAGAAGTCGTCGGCGAGCGTCGTGCTTGTCGATCATGATCTTTCGCCGACGCAGCAGCGCAACCTGGAGAAGGCCACCGGCGCCGAGGTCTTCGACCGCACCCAGGTGATCCTCGGCATCTTCCATCGCCACGCCCGCACCCGCGAGGCCCGGCTCCAGGTCGAGATCGCGCGGCTCGGGTACGAGGCGCCGCGCCTCCGTGAGTCGGGCGGCGGCGGTGACCGCGTGCGCGGCGGCGTCGGCGGCAAGGGCGCGGGCGAGAGCGCGCTCGAGCTCGATCGGCGGCGCATCCGCGACCGCATCGCCGAGCTGCGCCGGGAGCTGGCCCAGATCGAGAGCGGCGGCAAGACCCGGCGCCAGCGCCGCGGCGACGCCCGCACCATCGCCGTGGTCGGCTACACCAACGCCGGCAAGAGCTCGCTCATGCGCGCGCTCACCGGCAGCGACGTCTACATCGCCGACAAGCTGTTCGCGACCCTCGACACCACGGTCCGCGTGCTCGACGGCCGGGTGAAGCCGCCGATCCTGCTCTCCGACACCGTTGGCTTCATCAAGAAGCTGCCCCACGATCTGGTCGCGTCGTTCCGTTCGACCCTCGAGGAGGCGGCCGAGGCCGACCTCCTGCTCCACGTCGTCGACGCCTCCGACGCGGCGTTTCGCGATCACATGGCGGTGACCCACGAGGTCCTCGGTGAGGTCGGCGCCGACGCGCCCACGCTCGTGGTCCTCAACAAGGGCGACCGCCTCGATCCGACCGCCCGCGCCGAGCTGGCCATGAGCTTCCCCGACGCCATCATCATGTCGGCCAAGGACACCGCCGACGTCGCCGTGCTGCGCGAGCGCCTGATCGAGCACTTCGCCGGCACCTCGATCACCGCCGAGCTGGTCGTGCCCTGGGCCCGCCACAAGCTGATCCACGAGCTGCACACTCGCTGCCGCGTCGTCGACGAGCAGCACGACGAGCACGGCACTCGGGTCACGGTGCGGGCGCCGTCCCAGATCGTCGACGAGCTGCGCGCGCTACTCGCGTCCTGATCGGGTGGTGATGGTGAGCATCAGCAAGCGCGCGGCCAGCGCCTGGTGACCACTGAGGAGGGCGCGCACGAGCGGCGTGCGCCCCCGCTGGTCGATGGTGCCGCGCGGCGGATCTCGACCCGCGAGCAGGCGCAACGCGACGTCGCCGTGACAGGTCGTCGGCGGCGCCTGCGTGCCGCCGCTGGTCGCGCAGGTGAGGGCGATGTCGAGCGCGACGCGTCCGTCGGTGGTGCGGGCGTCGGGGCGCGCGCCCCGGGCGAGCAGGAGCTCGACCCAGGGCAGGCTGCCGGCACCGGCGGCGGTCATGAGGGCGGTGACGCCGTCCTTGCCGGGGAGATCGACCGGGACCTTGGCCGCGAGCATGCGGTCCAGGATGACCTTGCCCTGGGCTGGATCGAGGCGCACCACCAGGTGCAGCGGTGTGTCGCCGTCGCGGTCCACGGCGTCGATCGGCGCGCCGGCGTCGAGAAGAACCAGGGCCACGTGGGACGCGCCGCGGCGAACCGCCAGGTGCAGCGGCGTCTGCTGGTCAGGACCCCAGGCGATGGCGGGGTTGGCCTTCTCCCGCAGGAGGATCGTCACCACCGCCGCCGACGGGGTCGGCGGGAAGCGGACGGCGAACTCGAGGATCTGATCGAGGTTGAAGGACGGGTCGGCCTGGCGCGCGTGAGGCAGGAGCAACTCGACCAGCTCGGCGTGTCCGACCTTGGCCGCGGCGGCGAGCGCCTGCTCGGCACGCGGCGCGCCGCCCTCGACGAGGCGCATGGTGAGGTCGACGAAGCCGCCGGCGGCGGCCAGCTCGACGGCACCGGTGGTGGGCTGGGCGCCGGCGGCGAGCAGCGCCTGGGCGGCCACGAGGTCTCCCCTCTCGGCGGCGACCTCGATCGCGCGCATGCCCGCGGTCGGGCTGCTCGGTTCACGGTCGAACGCGTCGAGGTCCGTCGGCTTCGCCTTCGCGAGCAGCCTGGTCAGCTTCGCGTGGTCGCCCTCGTACACGGCGACCACGATCGGCGGACGCCTGCGCGCGGCCGCGGGACCGGCGGCGACGGCGACCATGACGACCGCGGTGAGGACGAGCAGGATCCGCCGTGCACCCATGCCGGCATCGTAGATCGGCGAGCCCTTGCGCGCGGCCCCTGGACCGCGCATACCGAGAGGGTGCGTGCCCTCGTCGCCGTCGCCCTCGTCCTCGGCAGCGCCACCGCGGCCGCGGCCGCGCCGTTCGTCGTCGAGCGCGCGGTGATCGTGGGCCGCGCCGCCGAGGGCGCGCCGTGGACCGACGCCGCCACCGAGGCCCGCGCCGCCGATCATCCGGAGCTGGCGGTGGTGGTCATCGGCCGCGAGGGCAAGCGGCGGGTGATCGCCGCCGACCGCGAGCTCGAAAAGCTGGTGCTCGGAGGCCGGGCCGTGCGTGCGAGCGATCGCCGCGATCTGGCCGCGCTGGGCACCGTGCGCGTGTCGTGGTCGACCGTCGAGCCCCACGGCTTTCGCGAGGGCATCGCCGAGAACGGCGCCACCAGCGCCTTCTATTCCAACGTCTCGACCGAGGCCCGCGACTTCGGGCGCTGGCTCGGCTACGACCACATCGACTACTTCGAGCGCGTGATCGCGCCGTGGTCGGGCGACGCCGGCGCTCGCCGGATCGCCGCCGAGGTGACGTCGGGCGAGGCCGACGCCGTCCAGGTCGATGGCCTGGGCACGGTGCGCTACAAGGTCGAGATCGACGTCGCCGGGGTGCGGCTGGCCACGCCCGGCGCCGAGAGCACCGACGCCTTCGGTCTCACCCGCGCGGTGCATCGGGTCTCGGTGCGCGACGGCGACGATTTCATGGGCTGGCTCTCGGCGTACCTGCTGGTTCCCGAGGTGTTCGGCTCGGCCGGCGGCGGCGGCAACCACCAGACCGAGCGCTTCACCGGCGCCGACTGCGCCGACGTCATGGTCGGCGCCCTGCGCCGCACCGGCCGCAAGGACGTCACCTACACCAACGTCGCCGGTCTTCCCCGCTACGCGGCCGTGGTCGCCGCCGCCACCGTGCTCGACGAAGCCGGCATGCCGCCCGCGCCGATCACCGGCATCGAGCGCGGCGACCTGGTGCGCATCGACTACGGCGGCACGCTCACCGGCCACACCCCGCGCGGCTGGGATCACGTCGCCGCGGTCTGGGAGGATCGCAGCGATCCGCGCGGCCCCCATCGCGGCAAGGCCGACGGACAGCTCGACGGCTTCGATCTGGTCATCCACATGGGGCACCCCCGCCTGGTGATCGAGCCTCTATCCGGGCAGTCGCCGGCAACCGTGGACGTGCTGCGCTGGAAGCGTGCGCGTTAGGGGAGTACCGTGACTCCATGGCTCGCGATCTCCGGCTGTCCATGGAGCTCGATGCGTCGCTCGATCGCAACGAGCAGAGCCTCATCGAGCGAACGCTGGCCTGGCTGCGGCCGCGCCGCCCTCACGATTCGGCCCTCCTGTGGAACCACGTCAAGCGCGTGGCCATGCTGGGCGAGGTGCTCGATCAGGTCCCGTCGCTGAGCGTCCCGGCCGATGCGACGTTTGGTGAGCTCGATGGCCACGAGGCCGGGCTGGCCGATCGCCTGGCCCACGCCGATCCCATGGACCGCGACCTGCCGCTGCCCGAGAAGGCGCACCTGGCCCGCGCGTTCCTCCTGGGCAAGATCGATCTCCTCCGCGACCTCCAGGGCGCGCTCGCGCCCGCCGCCGGCGGCGATGCGACGCTGCACGCCGAGCTGCACGCCGAGTTCGCCCAGTCGGTGTACACGCTGATCGCCATCGAGATCCTGCTCGGCCTGCTCACCGATCCCGAGCTGCCCGAGGGGCAGCGGCGACGCGCCGCCCGGCAGCTCATCCTGATCTGGGACCGCGCCGCCCAGGTCGAGATCGACGACTTCTGTCCTCTGCTGGAGTCGGCCTGGAAGGCGCGCAGCCGCATCGGCGTGTATTTCGGCGCCCTGGTCGGCGCCGGCGAGTACATGCGCCTGGTCGCCTCGGACTGCCCGGCCGAGTTCCTCGACTTCTTCGTCCGCGACGACGCCGGCGACGACGAGGTCCAGGCGTTCGAGGAGTTCCTGTTCAACGTTCCGTTCGAGGATCTGGCCCGTCTGCGGGCGGCCTCGCGCGAGCGCGCCCAGCCGATCGATCGACCGGCCGCCGAGGCGATCCTCGGCCGTTCGCTCGACGAGGTCGCGGCGATCGACGACCCCGACGCGATCTTCCGCTCCTACTCGCGCCGCCGCACCGCGTCCGAGTTCCGGCGCTGGACGGCGGCGCCCGGCCCACGGCGCACCGCCGAGGCCTACATCATGGCCAAGCTGCTGGCCTCGATCGACGCGTTCCGGACGTCCGAGTTCCGGGCTTTCAAGCTCTGACCCGGCTCACTGCATGCGGATGCGGACGTAGCGGCCGCCTGCGTCGGGCGTGACGTCGGCCGGGGCGCCCAGGCCGGGCAGCTCGGGCAACGACAGCGCCGCCCCCGAGAGCAAGGCGCTGGCGGTCGAGCCGACCTTGGTGGCGATGACGGACTCCAGTAGATCGTCGTTGCCGTCGTAGAGCTCGTCGAGGACATGGGCGGTGGCCTCGGTGCCGACCACGGTCGGGACCAGCTTGCCATCCACGGGCACGAGATCGAGATCGAGGCGCAGCACCGCGCCGACCCGGAACAGGCGATCCTCGCCGACGACGAGATCGAGCATGAGGTCGCCGATCTCGACCTTGAGATCCCCCATGCCGCCGGGGGTGGCGCGCACGTAGGCTGGCAGATCGCCGTCGAGGTTGACCAAGACGTCGGTTCCCGACGGGTAGCGCAGCCCGATCTCGGGCGCGACCAAGGCCAGCACGTCGCTCTCGACGGTCTCGACGCCGAGCTTGGTCAGGCCGCCGTCCTGCCAGGCTGCGAACAGGAGCTGCGAGACCAGGTTGCCGTCGAGCAGGAGCTCGCCAGCCGCCGGAGCCGGCACCGTGCCGGCGGTCTGGGGCGCGCCCGGGGCGACGCGGGTTCCGGATCCGGTCGCCGCCGCGGCGACCCGCGCGATCAACCTGGCGTTGGAACCGGTGCCCACGCGATCGAGGCTGGCGACGCACAGGTGCATGGCCAGCGGTCGGCTCAGGAGCTCGAGCTCGGAGGTGCGATCGAAGACCGAGATGTCGGCGAGCTGCTGGGCCAGCATGGTGTTGGCGCGGGTGCCGATCTCGCTGCGGAGCTGCGCCCGCGCTTCCTCCGACTTGCCGCCGCTGAACAGGTTCACCAGCCACGACTGCAGCGGGCCCGACAGGCCCCATACGTCGAAGTACCAGGGCGAGATCGTGACCTGCGGCGCGGTGTGGCGGAAGGCGGTCAGGCAGTTCGCGCCGGCTTGCGGGTTGGGCGTCAGCCGGGTCCAGATGTCGACGGTGCCGCCCATCTCGCCGCCGATCGGGATGGTGGAGAGCAGCCCGCTGCACTGGCCCTCGAAGTAGACGTAGAGGTTGGGGATGCGGATGTTGAGCCAGAGGTCGGCGCCGTCGAGCTCGAGGTTGACCTGGACCTGGCCCTGCGAGGCCTCGACCGGCCAGGTCGTGCATTGCGAGTCCGACGACAGCACGTCGCGGGCGAGGATCTCGGCGGCGACGTCGACGTCGCCGGCCTCCTCGACGAGACCGGCGCCCATGGCGGCGACCACCGCGTCGGTGAGCACCAGCGCGGCGGCCTCCCGGTTGTGCGCGCCGGCGGCGAGGTAGCTGGCCGCGAGCACCGAGCGGTTGGCCTTGCGGGTGTGGCCGGCCTTGTCGGTGGCGAGGATCGCGATCGGGTTGAGGCCGGGCGCGAGCATCGTGTCACCGGTGAAGCTGCCGTCGCTGGCCACGGCTGCGGCGGTGCCGGCGATGGTGACGCCGTCGACGCCGTCGCTCGCTGTGACCGTGCCGGCGATCGGCCACGTGGTCGCGTCGGCGGGCGCGTAGCGATCGAGGCCGGACATGTCGACGTCGATCGACCACGTCGGCACCGGCGGGACGTCATCGTCGCCACCGTCGTCGCCGCCACCGGCGTCGTTGGAGCAGGCGGCGAACATGGCCATGGCGCTGATCGCGCAGAAGACCGACAGATTGCGCATCGAGACCCCCGTTGGTGAAGCTGCGTCGACGCTACGCCTCCTCGACGGGACCTCGACGCACCCAGGTTGCCGGCGCGCCGCACCAACGTTCGTCTATTGCGGGCAGCCGGCCGGGGTACAGATCGCGTAGAGGTCGAGGGCGGGTCCGGGCGCGGTGCCGCAGCAGGTGAGGCCCGGCGCGCAATCGTCCTGCACGTGGCACATCTCGTTGCTGATCGCGCCGGTCGTTCCGCACACGCCGGACGGGATGCAGCGCGAGCCCTGCCCCTGGAACAGGCAGCACTCGTCGCCAAAGGGGCAGTCCTCGGGCCCGTCGCAGGCCAGGCGTTCGCCGCTGCAGGCCCCGCCGCTGGCGATGCACGTGTCGAGGCCGGGCGAGACGTCGCAGCAGATCGGGGTCGGCTCGGTGCAGGCTTGATCGGCGCGCGCGCACAGCACGCCGGTGGTGCCGATCGCGCCGTCGCGACCGGCGTCGATCGGTGTGGCATCGCCGCCGCTCGCGTCGGCAGCCGGGGCGTCGTCGTCGGCGGTGGCGTCGGAGCTGCTCGTAGCGTCGGCCAGATGCTCGTCACTACTGCCGCAGGCGATGGCCAGCATCAGGGTCAGCGCGAGCATCCATCGACGCATCGGACCGACCATCATCGTCCCACGGGACGGGGACGCTCACACCACGTTCTGGTGCTCGCGGCCCTCGACGCGTCAGGGTGTCACATGGGTCGCGACCGGACATTCGTCGCAACGTGCTGGGATCACGTCCTGGCGCTTCAGGCCCAAGACTTGCGATGGTTTGGGCCACTCGACGGTTGTTCGAGGAGGACGATGTGCCGCAAAGTCGCACACGGACGCTGACCTGGCTACTCGGCGGGTTCGCACTGGCTGCATCCTCGGGGTGCTGGGGAACGATCGCCGATCCCGGCAACACCGGCGGTGAGTGTGGCCTGGTGCCGCTACCGGCACCACGACGACTATCGCACACCGAGTATCGCAACACGGTGCGCGACCTGTTCGCGACCATCGATCTCCCCACCGTCGAGCTGGTGCCGGATCCGACGCCGCTCGGCTTCGACAACGACGCCGAGGCGATGCAACCGTCGCCCTTGCTCGTCAACCAGTACAACGTCGCCGCCGTCCGCATCGCCGAGCGCGTGCGCCAGCGCCGCGCCGACGTGGTGAGCTGCGCGCCCAGCGCCGGCAGCGCCTGCGGCGCCGAGTTCATCGCGAGCTACGCGCCGCGCGCCTACCGGAGGCCGCTCGCGCCGAGCGAGCAGGCCGCGCTGCAGCAGGTGTTCGATCAGTACTACTCGGCCAGCGGCTTCGACGTCGCGCTGGAGCTGACCACGCAGGTCATCCTGCAGTCGCCGGCGTTCCTGTACCGGGTCGAGACCATCGGCCCCGATCGCCTGCCCTCGAGCTACGACACCGCGTCACGGCTCTCGTACCTCCTGTGGTCGACGATGCCCGACGACGCGCTCTTCGCCGCCGCCGCGGCCGCCGAGTTGTCGACGCCGGCCCAGCTCGAGGCCCAGGTCGATCGCATGCTCGCCGATCCCCGCGCCCTCGAGGGGTTCATGGTGTTCGCCTCGCAATGGCTCGACCTGGCGCGCATCGACCATATCAGCAAGCTCGGCGCCGACGGCTTCACCACGCCGGTGCGCGAGGCCCTGCGCCAGGAGGCTCGCCGCTTTCTCGAGGAGATCATCTTCGAGCGCGGCGGCACCGTCGGCGATCTGTTGACGTCGTCGAAGGCGTTCGTCACGGCCGAGACCGCCGCGTTCTACGGCCTGCCGGCGCCGGCCGCGGGCACCTGGAACGAGGTCGACCTGCCCGCCGAGCGGCGCGGCTTCCTGATGCAGGCCCAGTTCCTGGCCAGCCATGGCCACCCCAACAATCCGTCGCCGGTGCTGCGCGGTCTGTTCGTCTTGAAGGAGCTCATGTGCGTCCAGCTCGGCAGCCCGCCGGCCGGCGTCGACATGTCGATCCCCGAGGGCGATCCCAACATGGGGCCGACCACCAACCGCCAGAACTACGAGCGCGCCACCGGCGCCGATCTGTGCCAGACCTGCCACTCGATCATCAACCCGATCGGCTTCACCTTCGAGCGCTTCGACACCATGGGCCGGCTTCGCAGCGACGACGATGGCCTGCCCATCGATACCAGCGGCGCCATAACCGGCGTCGATGTCGCCGACGTCCATGCCCTGGTCGACTTCATGGCCGCCAGCTCGCAGGTCAGCGAATGCGTGAGTCGCAAGTACATGCTCTACGCGCTCAACGGCGGCGACGCCACCGACGACCGCTGCCTGACCCGCGACATCGCGGACCAGTTCGAGGCCTCCGGCGGCAGCCTGCGCGGGCTGATGCGCAGCATCGCCGTCCACCCCCGCTTCAACGGCATCATCGCGGAGGCGAACTGATCATGCTCAGCCTGCGATCCCCGTCTTCTGCATCACCGGTTGGGCGCGTGGGAAAGGACTCCCGCTGATCATGCCGACGCCACGCAAACGCTTCCGGCCGTCGCGCCGACACTTCCTCCAGGCCGCCGGCCTCGGCGCCGGCGGCCTGTTCCTGCCCTCGCTCCTGCGCGGCAAGCAGGACGCGCGCGCCGGCGTGGGCGGTCCGCCCATGCGCCTCATCATCTGCTACCACCATCACGGCGTGCCCCACGTCAACTGGGACATGCGCATGGGCATGTCGCCCGACACCCGCTGGGAGTACGGGCTGACCGGCCTCACCGAGCAGCAGTTCTCGGCCTGCCTGCGGCCGCTCCACCGCCACCGCAACAAGCTCACCGTCGTCGACGGGCTGTCGCTGGCCACGGCCATCGCCGATCCTTACGGTGACGGCCACGCCAAGGGCTGGGTCAGCTCGCTGACCGGCGGCATCGCGCGCGAGACCATCGAGGACGTGAAGAGCAACGCGGCCAAGCCGTCGATCGATCAGGTCATCGCCAAGGCCCTGCGGGCGCAGGATCCGACCCTGACCGACATGGTCAGCCTCGAGACCGGCATCTACGAGTACAACTTCCACGCCGCGCTGTTCGCCGAGCTCCAGCCCGGTCAGCCGGTGCAGCGCGTGCCGCACGAGGAGCAGCCGCAGTCGCTGTGGGATCGCCTGTTCCCGAACGGCGACGGCTCGACGCCGCCGGATCCGGTCAAGGTCGCGCAGCCCGACGTGCTGGCCTCGGTGGCCGGCATGTACGACGACATGGCGTCGCGCCTGTCGGCCGAGGATCGCCGCAAGCTCGAGCAGCACCGCGACCTCGTCCGCGACATGGAGAACCGCCTGCGCCGCCTGGCCGGGCTGTCGTGCGGCGCGCCGGCCATCAACGACTACAACTGGGGCCAGGTCCCGCACGCCCAGCGCTACGACGAGCACTGCGAGAGCTTCTGGGATCTGATGACGGTGGCGCTCTCGTGCGGCATCTCGCGGGTGGCGACGATGCAGTTCGGCCCGCTGTGGGTCGATCAGTTCGGCGGCTCCGGCGACCTGCACCACGATTACGCCCATCCGTCGTCGCCCGATCAGGTCAACGATCCGCTGCACCCGACCGCGATCACGATGATGACGAACTACACCGCGAAGTACGCCACGTACATCGCGCAGCTCGCCGACAAGCTCGACGCCATCCCCGAGGGCAACGGCACCATGCTCGATCACACCATCATCCTGTGGGTCAGCGAGCTGGCCCACGGCGGCCACGGCCACGACGGCTGGCCGGCCGTGATCGTCGGCGGCGGCAACAAGTTCCGCACCGGCCGCTGGTTGCACTACGAGCACAGCACGCTGACCACCACGACCGCGAGCTGGGTCAACGACAACACGACCATCGGGTTGCCGCACAACCACCTCCTGGTCTCGGTGGCGCAGGCCATGGGCGTGAACATCGACACGGTGGGCGACGCGTCGGTGCGGCCCAAGAAGCCGTCGGCACCCGCGATCGACCTCCGCGGCCCATTGCCGGGGCTGGTGTGACCCTGCCGAGCGCGACGGTGGCCGCCGCGGTGATCGCCGCGGCGGTGGCGGTGGGTGTCGGATGCGCCGGGGAGCTCGAGCACCCGGAGCGCTTCGCCGACTGTCCGCCCGGGTTCGTCGAACAGCTCTTCATGGAGAGGTGCGCAGGCGAGTGCCACGCGGGTGCCGAGCCCGAGGCCGGGCTCGACCTGGTGACGCCGGGCGCGGCCCAGCGCGTGCTGGCGGCGCCGTCGACCCAGGAGACCTGCGAAGGCCTGGTGCTGGTCGATCCCACCGGCGAGAACAGCTTGCTGGTCGAGAAGCTCGGCGTCGCGCCGCCGTGCGGCGCGCGCATGCCCTTCGGGGAAGCCGGTCTCGACCCGGCCGAGATCGAATGCGTGCGGCGCTGGGTCGACGAGGTGGTCGCGGCCGGAGGTGGGCCGTGAGGTCGCGCTCGGTCGCCGTCCTGGTCGTGCTCGCCGTGCTCGCGCTCGCGGGCGTGGCGTTCGCTGGCAAGCCCGTGGTGGTGGTCGTGGGTGACGATGCCGGCGTCGTCGCCGCCGTCGAGAAGGCGCTGGGCAGGCGGGTCGAGCAGGTCGGGGAGGGCGAGCTCGATCGAGCCACCGCGATCGTCACCGTGACGGTGACACCGACCGGCAAGGCGGCGAAGCGCGCGAAGAAGCTGACCGCAACGGTGGTGGTGACCCAGGTCGCCGACGACGCGGAGGTCGGGCGCATGGTGGTGAAGGACAAGAAGGCCAGGTTGCCCAGGGCGGTAGGCAAGGTGGCGTGGAAGAAGCTGGGCAAGGCGATCGGTGCGGCCAAGGGGAAGGCGGGTGCGAGTGAGCCGGTGGCGGTGGCGGTCGCAGCGCCGGATCCGGAGATCCAGAAGCCGTCCACGTCCACGTCCACGTCCACGCCCACGTCCACGCCCACGCCCACGACCGCGACCACGACCACGTCAACGATGACGATGACGGGTACGGCAACGACGAGCGTGGAGGCGGGTCCGCTCGCGAGGGGACGATGGACGATCAGCGTCGACGAGCGGCCGTTCTGGCGGAGGCTGCGCTGGAACGACGATCTCGATCAGGTGCTGCGACGGTACGACCTGGCCGCGAACGCGGTGGGGCTGGGCGTGGTAGGGCGGCCGCTGAAGAAGACGCCCGACGCGTTCGTCGCGGTCGGCGGCGAGCTGGCGGTCGGCGTCAACGGTTCGCGCACCATGGACGGCACGGCGTACGCCACCTCGTCGTCGGAGTGGTCGCTGGCGCTCGGCTACGGCGTGCACATCGCCGGTGCCGAGATCGCGGCGTCGGCAGCCTACGGCGAGCACCGCTTCGCGATCGACGACGAGGGCATGACCGGCGGCGAGCTGGTGCCCGACGTCACCTACCGCTGGGCTCGCGGTGGCCTCGACGGCCGCGTGCCGCTGAACCCGCGCTGGACCCTGATGCTGCGCGGTGGCTGGCGGCACCTGCTCGGCACCGGCGAGCTCGCCGACGCGGGCTGGTTCCCGCGCTCGAGCGGCAACGGCCTCGACGGCTCGGCCGGCGCACAGCTGCGGTTGACGCGCTGGCTCGGCGCCTACGCCCGCGCCGACGTCCGCCACTACTTCTTCGCCATGAACCCCGAGCCCGGCGACGACGTGATCGCCGGGGGCGCGGTCGACACGTACCTCGGCGGCGCCATCGGCCTCGCCGTCACCGTGCCCTGAACCGCTACTTCAGCGGACGGAAACGAACGTCGCCGGGGACCTCGCCGAGCGAAGCGGCGCCGCGCCAGATCACCTGGCGGCTGGGCGCGTCGCTGTCCGTGGGGTCGTCGGTCTCCTGGGCCAGCCACAGATCGCCTGGACCCGGCTGGACGTCCGAACCCTTCGCCAGTGGCTTCTCCATGCATCCGTCGTGCAGGCTCCAGCGGGTCTGGACGAGGTCGGCCAGGCCGGGCGAACCGAGCACGACCAGCAGGCGCGGTGGCGTGACCGAGACCCACTCGTGGCCGTAGATCGCTTCGCCGTCGCTGCTGTCGCCCCTGAACTCGTTCTTGCGCTGCTTGATTCCCGGCGGCGGGGTGCAGCTCAGGGCGTGATCATCGTCGACCAGCTTGGTCTTGAACCCGGGGGCCTTGGTTCCGGCCCACGACCAGCCGTGGGGCGTGACCTGCTCGTTGACCACCTTGGCCGCGGGCCACAGCTGGGCCGAGACGTAGGTCTCGCATTGCCACCCGTCGTAGGGGAAACCCCACGGACACTCCGACCACCACGCCTCGCCGGCGGTGATCACCAGTCCATTGTCGCGGCTCTCCATCACGCCTCCCGCCTCGAGGCCGTCATCGTCCTCGACCTTGGGCCGCGGCGTCTTGAACGTCGCCTCCGGCGGCACCGTCACCTGCGTGATCGCGGACGCGGTCACCTTCAGCACGGTGCGGGGCGGGACATGCACGAAGAAGTGCTCGCGATCACCCCAGTCGCCATCGAGCTGCGCCGTGTAGTCCTCGGGATCGACCTCTGCCAGCTTCACCGAGCCGAGCTTGGCTACCTTGCCGCCGGCGAGGCTCCAGGTCGTGATCTCGCCGCCGTCGATCGTGATGAGGTCCGCCTCGACGAACCCCGCCGGCGGCGACGGCAACGCTGTCGCTCCGCTGCCGCTGCCGCTGTCGCTGCCGCTGCCGCTGCCGCTTCCGCTGCCGCTGGCCCCGGCGACGCCCGCCGCGGGCGTCCTGGAACCAGAGCACGCGGCCACGACGAGCCCCATGAAGATCACCCACGGCTTCATGGGGCGAGGCTACCACCCCGGCTCAGGCGCCGTGGCCGTTACGACCGCTGCCGCTGGCCAGCATGCGTCCGATGAGCACGTCGGCCAGGCGCATCGAGCCCTCGCCGCCGCCGCCGACCGAGACGTCGGGGACGAGCTTGACGCCGCTCTTGCCGAGCACGCTCGCCACCTCGATGGCCGTGAACGCGCCCTCGCCGAGCGCCTCGCGGCCGACCTGGAAGCTGGCGGCGCGGGCGGCGCCGACCGCGCGGGCGGCGCTGGCCTCGGCGTCACCACGCGCGGCCATGGCCGAGGCCTCGGCCTTGCCGTGGGCGATCATCGCGT
>SXJR01000296.1 GCA_005779305.1 Myxococcales bacterium | reverse complement strand
TCGCTCGCCGAGCAGATCACGCGCGGTGCCGACCGCGCGTCGGGCCGCGGTGTCATCCTGGGCGAGATCGTGGGCGGTCGCCAGCTCGAGCCAGGCCGCGGCGGCACGCTCGACGTCGCCGGCGAGCTCGGCGGCCCGCGCCGACGCGGTCAGGTCGTCGATCGCGTCGCGGGGTCGATCCTGCAGGTAGCGGGCGCGCCCGCGGCCGAGACGTGCGGCGGCGACCAGCGCCGGCGGTGCGCCGGGTGTATCGATCGCCTGGGTCAGCAGACGTTCGGCGTCGGTGACCCGGCACGCGTCGAGGGCGGCGGTGCCGAGCTCGATCCACGCCGCGGCGGCGTCGGCGACAGCTCCGGCGGCGGCGCCGTGGCGAGCCAGCCGTGCCAGATCGCCACGAGCCCGCGCGGTGGCCAGGGTGACGCGATGGATCGCAGCCCGGCGATCGGCGGGCAGCACCCGGGCCGCGGCCTGGGCCAGGTGCGGATCGCGAAAGCTGAAACCGCCGGCACGTTCGCCGAGGATCCCGTCGGCGGCCAGCAGTCGCAGGCCGGTGTCGGGGTCGATCGCGAGGCGGTGTCCCTCGCGATCGAGGCCGCGCAGGATCGCGTCGAGCTCGTCGGCGGTCACGTCGTCGCCGATCAGCGCGAGGGTGTGGGCCAGCTCGCGCACCTCGACGGCGAGGCCATCGAACGCGGCCAGGCCGAGCCGCTCGACGCCGGCCTGCAGGATCGCATCGAGCCGCTCGGTGGCGACGTGCCAGCCGCCACCGACGCCCTGTCGGATCCCGCCGTCGGCGACGAACCCACGCACGCCGTCGACCAGCTCGCGGGGCTGGCGCCCGCAGGCGCGTACGATCGCAGCCAGTGCGTCGCGCGGCGCGTGCTCCACCGGCGCGAGCAGCGCGGCGGCCAGCTCGATCGCGTCGTCTTCGGCGAGCTCGCCGACCGCCATCACGTCGTGACGCGGGAGGCGCCGCCCCCACAGCGGCCGCATCCGGCGAAGCTCGGGCGTCGTCGCTGCCAGCACCCACAGCGACCGGTCGCCGGCGCGGATGAGCCGGTCCTCGACGGCGTCGAGCACCGCCGGATCGAAGCGGTCGGCGTCGTCGAGCATCACCACGCTCGGGCCGGGATCATCGAGGGACAGCACGCGAGCGGTGGTGGCGTCGACGATGAGCGTGGGGATGGGCGCCAGCGCCGCGGCCACCGCGCGCAAGAGCCGGCTGCGACCGGTCCCGGCGTCGCCCTCGAGCGTGCACAGCGCTGGCGCGCCGGCCAGGGCGGCGCGGGCATGGTCGATCACCGCAGCCAGCAGCTGGTCACGCCCGATCAACCGCGGCTCGACGGTCTCGGCGGCGATGGCGGCGAAGGCCGACGTCTCGGTCACGCCTGGCGCCGCGATCAGCCATCCGGGATCATCGAGCTCGCCGCCGTACGCGGTCGGGTCGCCGGCGGCGCTGTGGCGCACGCGGAGGTGAGCGACGTGCACCACGACCTGCAGGTCACAACCCGCGGCGAGCTGACGGGCGGCGGCGCGCGCACGGGTGACCATCGCGGCCCGCGCACCTGGCCAGACCAGGATCGTGCGCTCACCGCGCCGACGTGCCACCCAGGCCCCCGCGCCCCGCGCGACGGCGTCGACCAGCGCCGAGGAGGCCACGCCGACCGCGCCGACGACGATCGCCGGCACCGGGCCACGGCTGGTGGGCGGCGCGATGGCCAACGAGGTCGCCGGGGGCGCCGGCGTCGGCGCGGTGGGGTTCTCGACCGTCACGGTGGCGAGCCGCTCGAGCACCTCGGCGGCGCTGGTCGGCCGGCGCGCGGGCTGCTTGCGCAGGAGCGCATCGATCAGCGAAGAGAGCTGGTCGGGGATGGGGTGAGCGAGCGCCGGCGGACGCAGGAGGAGATGACCGCGCTCCTCGGCGCGCGAATCGCCGGCGAACGGCCTCCCACCTGTGAGCAGCTCGTACAGGATCACGCCGATCGCATAGAGATCGGCCGGCTCCTCCAAGCTCGCGCCGCGCCGCTGCTCGGGCGCCGCATACCCGTTGGTGACGACCTGGACCCCCGGCGTGGTCACGTCGATGGCGGCGGCCCCGCCCGCGGCCGCCGTACCGGTCCAGCGCGCGTTGCCGAAGTCGATCACGCGCACGGCGTCACCGTTGACCAGGACGTTGCCGGGTTGCAGATCCCCGTGCACCACCTCGGCGGCGTGGATACGGGCCACCTGCGCGACCAGGGCGCGACCGATCGCCTGCGCGCGCGCGATCGGCAGCGCGGCCGCCCCGGCCACGTCGCGCAGCGGTACCCCGGGGACACGCTCGAGCACCAGGTACGGCCGGCCGTCATCGAGTGAGCCGGCGGCGAAGAGGACCGGCGCCGCCGGCGCGCCGAGCCGCGCCAGGATCGCCGCCTCGCGCGCGAAGCGGGCGCGCAGGATCGCGTCGCGCTGGTGGCCGACCTTGATGACCCGCGCGCCGCCGTCGCCGGCGGTGGCCGACCACGTCGTCGCGAACCCGCCCGCACCGAGCACGTCTCCGACGACGAGCCCGGGCACGGTCGGCGGCCGTGCGCCGTTCATGCCTTCATCTTGTCACGCTCGGCGTGTGATCCGCGCGTCCCGCACAGGCGCTCGAGCGCGTGGAGCGCGTTGGGAGGCAGCCGGCTGGTCACGACCCGTCGAAGCGCGGGTCGGTGCGCGGATCGAGGCGCGTCACCACCAGATCGGCGACCAGGTTGACGATCACGACGGCGACCGCGGCGAGCAAGGTGACGCCCAGGATGAGCGGCAGGTCGAGGTCGAGGACGGCGAGCAAGGTCTCGCGACCGAGCCCGGGCCAGGCGAACACGGTCTGGGTCACCACCGCCCCGCCGAAGAGCACGCCGAGATCGACCCCGGCGACGGCGACGAGCGGCGCCACGGCGTTGCGCCCGGCGTGCCTGAAAACGACCGACATCTCGGCGACGCCCTTGGCCCGTGCGGTGCGAACGTGGTCGGCGGCGAGCTGCTCGATCAGCTCGGCGCGTGCGACGCGCACGTAGGTCGCGATCCCGGCGCAGGCCAAGGTCAGGGCCGGCAGCAGCAGGTGGTGGAGGCGACCGGCGAGGCCCTCGCCGTAGCCGGCGACGGGGAACCACCCGGCGCCGAAGGCGAGGACGTAGACGGCGAGCGTGCCGAGCACGAACGTCGGCACGCTCGCCCCGACCAGCGTGATCACACCACCCACGCGATCGGGCCAGCGTCCGCGGCGCACGGCCGACCAGGCGCCGAGCGGCAACCCGATCGCCAGCTGCAGCACCAGCGCGGCCAGCGCGAGCTGCACCGTCGGCCACGCCCGGGCCCACAGGATGTCGGCGACCGGGCGGCGGGTGCGATAGCTCTCGCCGAGGTCGCCGTGGGCCAGGCGGCCGACATAGCAACCGTACTGCTCGGGCAGCGAGCGATCGAGGCAGTAGTGGGCGCGAGCGCGCCCGAGGGTCTCGGCGTCGGCGTGGGCGCCGACCAGCGCGCGCGCGGGGTCGGCGGGGATGGCGACGACCATGGCGAAGGTCGCCGAGACCACGAGGACGATCGCGGCGAGCGACCAGACCAGGCGGCGGAGCACGAAGGCGATCATCGCGGCACCCGCCGACCGCGCCCGTCGAGATCGAGCCAGACGTCGCGGAAGTCGCGCACCCACACCGGGTGCGGCGCGAAGCCCTTCACGTAGGGCTGCATGGCCTCCGTCATGACTGCGTGATAGCCCCAGATCCATGGCGCGTCGTCGTGCAGACGGCGATCGACCTGCTGGTAGAGCGCAACCGCGGCCGCCGGATCGGGCGCGCCGCGCGCGTCGTCGAGCAGGCGATCGACCTCGGGCACGGCGTAGAAGCTGTCGTTGCTGCTGCTGGCGTCGCCGATCGCGCGGCTGTGGAAGCGGGGATCGAAGAAGCTCGCCGCGTGCGGGTAGTCCATGATCCACGACGTCATCGAGAACGGCGCGCCGTCCTTGCGGCCGACCGTGTCCAGGAACGCCGGCCACGACAGCACGCGGATCGACATGCGTACGCCGACCGCGGCCAGATCGGCCTGGAGCGACTGGGCCAGCTTGTTGGCGTCGTCGTTGGGGACCGTCACGTAGTCGACGGCGAAGCCATCGGGGTAGCCGGCCTCGGCGAGCAAGACGCGCGCCCCCGCCGGGTCGTGCGGGTACGGCGGCAACTCGGCGCGGCCGGCGAGGCCGGGCGGCAACATGCCGTGGGCGGGCACCGCGCGCCCGGCCAGCAGCTTCACGATATGGTCGCGGTTGACCGCGAGGTTGAGGGCGCGACGCACGCGCGCGTCGTCGAAGGGCGGCACCGTGACGTTCATCCGGCTGCCGAACACCGACATCTGCGCACGGGTGTCGAGAAAGGGACGCCAGGCGGCCTGTTCGGACAGCCAGATCCAGTCGGGCGCGGCGACGTGATCGAGCAGGTCGAGGCGGCCCGCCTCGAAGAGCAGGAACGCGGTGTTCTCGGGCAGGTTTTCGAGGACGGTGACCCCGTCGAGGAACGGCCTCGCCGGGTCCCAGTAGTGCGGGTTGCGCGCCAGCACCAGCCGCTGGCCTTCGTCCCAGCGATCGAGGCGGAGGGGGCCCGAGGCGAGCACGGTGCGGCGCAGGTCACCGCCGCTGGCCACCACGAAGTCCTCGCGCAGCGGCGCCGAGAACGGCATCGCCATGGCGTAGGCGAAGGCCGCGTCCGCCGCGTCGAGGTGGACGACGAACGTGCGCTCGTCGGCGATCTCGAGGCCCGGGACGTCATCGCGCTCGCCGGCAGCGAAGGCGCCGGCGCCGGTGATACCGGAGAGCAGGCGCCCGTAGGGCGAGTCGGGCATCTTCAGGACCCGGCGCAGCGCGTACGCGAGGTCACCGGCGACGATGGCGCGGCCATCGGCGTAGCGAGCACCGGCGCGCAGCTCGAACCGGTAGCTCCGCCCGTCGGCCGAGACGGTCCAGCGCTCGGCCAGGCCCGGGACCAGGCGGGTCCCGCTGGTCGGATCGCCGGGCACGGCCGCGTCGTAGTCGAGGAGGGTCTCGTAGAGGTTGGCCACGACCATCACGCCGACCTCGTCGTACGCGATCGCCGGATCGAGCGTCGGCACGGCCACCGACGTCGAGCAGGTCAGCGTGCCGCCGGACCGGGGCGTGGCGTTGCCGGCGCCCCGGTAGCGCGGACCACGCGAGTCGCGATCGCAACCGCCCAGGGCGATGGCCACCGCGAGCGCGACCACGCGGAATGCGCAGCGATCACCCATGGGCATGTGGATCCGCGGCGTCGCGGAGCCCCTCCGCGATCAGGTTGAACGACACGACGGCCAGGACGATGGCGAGTCCCGGCGCGACGATCAGCCAGGGCGCGCTTCGGTAATAGCTCTGGCCGTCGAAGATCATCCGCCCCCACGTCGCCTGCGGCGGCGGCGGTCCGAGCCCGACGTACGAGAGCGCTGCCTCGGCGAGCAGGTTCTGCGCGATCGCCAGCGCGGCCAGGGTGATCACCACCCCGACCACGTTCCGCAGCAGATGCCGGGTGACGATGTGAAATCCGCCAGCCCCTGACGCACGCGCCGCCACCACGAAGTCCTGCTGCCGCAGCACGCGCACGCGCGCCCGCACCACCCGCGCGATCGTCGTCCAGCCGATCACGCCCAGCGTGACGATCACCGGCACCACCCCGCTCTCGAGCTCGGCCTCGCGCAACAGCGCCGCCAGCAAGATCGCGACCAGCAGGTAGGGAAACGCCAGCACCACGTCGACCAGCCGCATCAGCACCGCGTCGACCCACCCCCCTGCGTATCCGGCCCAGAGCCCGACCACGACGCCGATCACCACCGACATCATCGTCGCCGCCACCGCCATCCCCAGCGACATCCCCGCACCGGCGACAACCCTCGACCACACATCCCGCCCCAGCGTATCGGTCCCCAGCGGCGCCCCCGCGTGCGGCCCCATCGGTGCTCCGCGCACCGTCAGCCCACCATCGATGTCCTGCGCCGCCGGATCGCCCGCGATCCACGGCGCGAGCAACGCCACGGCCACGATCGCCAGCGCCATGATCAGCCCGACTCGGAAGGGGGACAGGTTCATGGGTTCGCAAGACGTCGATATCACGCCTCAATTCGCGCGTGCTGCCAGAGGGGCACGTGCCGGTGGTCCAGAGCGGCACTGGGGCTAGATGCGCGCGGGCGCGGCGGTCCATTGCGTCGCGCTCGTCAACCCCTGACCCAGAGGGCGCCCGGACTCCCTATGAACCTGTCCCCAGACGGGCGAAGCGGTCGCGGTGGTAGGCGGAGGAACCGAGGGTGAGGTCGCAGACGCGGGCGCGCTTGTAGAAGAGGCCGATGTCGAGGTCGTCGGTGACGCCGATGCCGCCGTGCATCTGGACGGCTTCGGAGGAGGTGAGGAGGAACGTGTCGGAGGCGCGGGCCTTGGCGGCGGAGACAAGGGTCTCGGCGTCGGGGGAGGCGCGATCGATGGCGACCAGGGCGGCGCGAACGACGGAGCGGGTGAGCTCGAGCTCGCAGAACATGTGGGCGGCGCGGTGCTTGAGGGCCTGGAAGGAGCCGATGGCGACGCCGAACTGGTGACGCTGCTTGAGGTACTCGATGGTGGCGTGGAAGACGGCGTCGGAGGCACCGAGCATCTCGGCACAGAGCGCGGCGGTGGCGCGGGACAGGAGACGATCGAGGAGGTCGGCGCCCTTGCCGGGCTCGCCGAGGACGTCGGCGGAGGGCACCGCGACCGAGGAGAATCGGATGCGGGCGACGCCGCGACTGTCGACCATGGAGAGGGGCTGGAGGTCGACGCCGACGGTGGCCCGATCGATGGCGAAGACAACCAGGCCGTTGCGATCGGTGGGCTCGCCGGAGACGCGGGCGACGACGACGAGCAGGTCGGCGGCGGGTCCGTCGAGGACGAAGACCTTCTCGCCGTCGATCACCCAGCCGCCACCGGAGGCGTGGTGGGCGGTGGTGCGGCAGGTGTACGGCGCGAAGCGGCGCTCCTCCTCGAAGGCGAGCGCGACCAGCCGCTCGCCCGCGGCCAGCGCCGGCAGGTGCGCGCGCACGGCCTCGCCACCCGCTGCCAGCGCGGTGGCGCCGATGACCGAGGTGGCGAGCAACGGCGTGGGCGCCAGCGTCCGGCCCAGCTCCTCCATGACCAGCCCGAGCTCGAGCAGGCCGAGGCCGGCGCCGCCGTGGGCCTCGTCGACGGCGATGCCGGCCCAGCCCAGGTGCGCCATCTCGCGCCACAGCGCGCGCGACAGTCGCAGCGGATCGTGCGAATCGCGCAGGCCGCGCAGGTGTGCCACCGGCAGCCGCTTCTCGGCGAAGCCGCGGGCCGCGCGCTGCAGCTGGTCTTGCTCGGGGGTCAATTCGAAACGGCGCATGGTGGTCTCGTCAGTCCGGAAGGCCCGGCACGCGCTTGGCGATGATGTGGAGCTGGATCTCGCTGGTGCCGCCCTCGATCGAGTTGGCCCGCGACCGCAGCCATTCGCGCGTGATCTGCAGCTCGCCGGGCTCGAAGCCGGGCGCCTCCCAGCCGAGGCCCTGGTATCCGGCCAGCTCGACCCGCAGCTCCTTGCGGCGCTTGTTGAGCTCGGTGCCGTACAGCTTGAACATCGAGCTGGCCGCGCCCGGACCGCGCCCGGCCTTGGCCGCCTCGGCGGTGCGCTCGAGCGTCAGCCGGTTGCACAGGAAGTCGAGCTCGGCCTGGATCACGCGATCGCGCAGGGACGCGTCGCCGCACCGCTTCAGCATCGCCGGCAAGCTCTCCGCCTCCTCGGGCGCGCGGTCGCGCATCACCGAGATGATCGAGCGCTCGTGCTCGAGCAGCTTCTTGGCGATCTGCCAGCCACCGCCCTCGCGTCCGACCAGGTTGCGGGCCGGAACCCGCACGCCGTCGAAGCGGGTCTCGCAGAACGGCGAGCTGCCGCTGATGAGCGGGATGGGCCGGGTCGTGATCCCCGGCGTGGTCATGTCGATGAGCAGGAAGCTGATGCCGTCGTGTTTGGGCCCCTCGGCGTCGGTGCGGACCAGGCAGAACATCCAGTCGGACTGGTCGGCATGCGACGTCCACACCTTGGCACCATCGACGACATAGTGATCGCCGTGCAAGACGGCGCGCGTGGCCAGGCTGGCCAGGTCCGACCCCGAGCCGGGCTCGCTGTAGCCCTGGCACCAGCGGATCTCGCCGCGGGCGATGGCCGGCAGGTGCTCGGCCTTCTGCTCGTCGGTCGCGTACTCCATCAGCACCGGCGCCAGCATCCAGATGCCGAAGCTGATCAGCGGCGAGCGGCAGCCCATCGCCCGCATCTCGTGATCGAGGATGCGCGCCTGCTCGCGCGACAGCCCGGCGCCGCCGTACTCCTTGGGCCACGACGGCACCGTGAACCCGCGCTCGACCGCGCGCTCGAACCAGATCCGGGCGTCGTCCGACGGGAACGTCCGCCGCCGACCGCCCCACACTTCGTCCCCGGGCAGGAACGGCGTGCGCATCGACGCCGGGCAATTCGCCTGCAGCCAGGCCCGGACCTCGGCGCGGAACTCCTCGTCGGACGCCGAGCGACTCACCCCGCGCCGTCCTTGGCCCGCGCCATGTCGAGGGCCAGATCCTCGATCAGATCCTCCTGGCCACCGATGGTCTTGCGCCGCCCGAGCTCGACCAGCAGGTCGCGCGGCGAGAGTCCGTACTTGGCGCCGGCCCGCTGCGCGAACAACAGGAACGACGAGTAGACGCCCGCGTAGCCCAGGATCAGCGCATCTCGATCGATCCGCACCGGCACGTCCATCATCGGCACGACCAGATCCTCCGCTACATCCATCACCTTGTACAGGTCCACGCCATGATCAGCGCCCATGCGGTCGAGCACGGCCACGAACACCTCGAGCGGCGTGTTGCCAGCGCCCGCGCCCAGGCCCGCCGCCGAGCCGTCGATGCGATTGGCCCCGGCTTCGATCGCCGCGATCGAGTTGGCGATGCCCATGCCCAGGTTGGGGTGGCCGTGGAAGCCGAGCTCGGTCGACGGCGACCGCGCCGCCCGCAGCGCCCCGATCCGCGCCCGCAGGTCGTCGGGCAGATTGTAGCCGGCCGTGTGGGTGCAGTACAGGATGTTGGCGCCGGCCGCCTCCTTGATCGGGGCCTGCGCCACCAG
>SXJR01000295.1 GCA_005779305.1 Myxococcales bacterium | reverse complement strand
GCCAGGAGCACCTGCGCGTCGGCGCGTCTGGCCTCGGCCTCGGCGCGGGCGGCGCGCTGGCCACGCTCGGCGGTGCGGGCGCTCTCGCGCTCGCGCACGACACGCTGCACGCTGATGGCGCCGGTGACGGCGAGGGCGAGCGCCGCGATGGCGGCGATCATCAGCGGGCCGCGGTACCGGCGCACGAAGCGGCGGGCCCGCTCGCCCCGGCTGTAACGGTGCGCGGACACCAGCTGGCCGGTGGCGAAGCGGCGCAGGTCGTCCGCGAGTGCGGCGGCGGTCGGATAGCGATCGTCGGGCGCGCGGGCCATGCCGCGCTCGACGATGGCGAGCAGGTCGCGGGGCGCGCCCGGGGCCAGCGTGGCCAGCGCCGCCGGCGCGCGGGTGCGGACCGCGTCGAGCACGTCGGTCGTGGTCTCGAGCTCGTGGAATGGCGGCCGCCCCGCCAGGGTGTGATAGAGCATCGCGCCGATGGCGTAGACATCGGCGCGTTCGTCGACGCGCTCGCCGCGGGCCTGCTCGGGCGCCATGAACTGCGGCGTGCCCAGCACCGAGCCGACCACGGTCTCGCCCGGCGCGCCGACGGCGATCGGCGGCAGCGAGTCGGCGTCGCCCTGATCGAGACGGCGGGCCAGGCCCCAGTCGATCACCACGGTCTCGCCATGGGCGCCGACCATGACGTTGCCGGGCTTGAGGTCGCGGTGGATCACCTGCTCGCCGTGGGCGTGGGCCAGCGCGTCGGCGACGGCGATCACGTGCGGCACCAGCGCCAGGCGGCGGTCGAGATCGGGGGCGCCGGCGATGACCTGCGAGAGCGGCCGGCCGGTGACCAGCTTCATGGCGTAGAACGGCTGCCCCGACGACCAGCGCCCGACTTCGTACACCGGCACGATGGCCGGGTGCTGGAGGTTGGCGGTGACCAGCGCCTCGCGTACGAAGCGGGCGGCTGCGTCGGGCGAGTCGACCCGCATCTCCTTGATGGCGACGATGCGGCCGGTGCGGGCGTCGCGGGCGCGCACGATGCGGCCCAGGCCGCCGCGGCCGACCTCGTCGAGCTGGACGTAGCAGGCGGACGAGACCAGGGGCAGGTGCGCCGGATCGGTGGGCACCTGCACGGCCCGCTCGCGCCAGGGCGGGCTGGCCGGACCGTCCGAGGGCGGCCGGGTGATCTCGTCGCCATCACCGTCCCCGGCCACCAGGGTGTCGCCCGACGCCAGGGTCGAGCTCGCGCCGGCCCGCAGCGGGGACGTCGTCGGCGTCATCGGCGTCGTCGGCGTGGTGATCACGGCGGGGCCCGGTGGTGCAACCGTCGTGCCCCCGGGGTGTCAGCGGGAATCAACCACCCCCCGACGGCGGTCCCATGGGACGTGCTAAAGCACCGCCCCATGTCGAGACATCTCCTGGCCGGCGCCAGCCTGGCCACGCTCCTGACCGCGCTCGCCGCATGCCCGGGCCCGGCGAAGAAGGACCCCGTGATCAGCAAGCCCGATCCGACGCCGACCACCGACGCCGCACCGGCGCCGACCCAGTCGACCCACGCCCAGGCGGTGGCCGAGGTCGCCCTTCTCAAGGCGAAGGCCGACGGCGACCCTTTCCTTGCGCCCTACACCGGTCCCTACGGCGGCGTGCCGGCGTGGGACAAGGTCAAGACCGAGGGTCTCCCGGCCGCCCTCGGCCTGGGCATCGAGCTGCTCCTGGCCGAGGTCGAGGTCATCGCGCTCGATCCGGCGGCGCCCACCTTCGCCAACACCGTCGTCCCGCTCGAGGACAGCGGCCGTCACCTCGATCGCGCCGCGGCGCTGTTCGGGGTCATGTCCTCGAACATGAACAGCCCGGCGGTGCAGGCCATCGAGCTGGAGTGGTCGCCCAAGATCGCCGCCGTCTACGACCAGATCGTCTTCAACGACAAGCTGTTCGCGCGCCTCGACGCCATCTACCAGAGCCGCGAGAGCGCCGGCCTCACCGCCGAGCAGCGCCGCCTGGTCGAGCTGCGCCACGCCCGCTTCGTGCGCGCCGGCGCCCGCCTGACCGCCGCCCAGAAGGACCAGCTCGGCGACATCAACCAGCAGCTCGCCGTCCAGTTCACCGAGTTCGGCAACCGCGTCCTCGCCGACGAGGACACCTGGATCGTCCTCGACAGCGAGGCCGACCTCGAGGGCCTGCCCGACTCGCTGCGCGCCGGCTACAAGGCCGCCGCCGTCGAGCGCAAGCTCCCCGACAAGTGGGCGGTGGTCAACACCCGCTCCAGCGTCGATCCGTTCCTGGCCTCGTCGACCCGCCGCGATCTGCGCGAGAAGGTGTGGCGCGCCTTCAAGAACCGCGGTGACAACGGCGGTGACCGCGACACCAACGCGACCATCGCCAAGATCGTCAAGCTGCGCGCCGACCGCGCCGCGTTGCTCGGCTACGCCTCGCACGCCCACTGGCGCATGGCCGACAACACCATGGCCGCCGATCCGGCCAAGGCCACCGAGCTGATGATGCGGGTGTGGCCGGCGGCGGTGAAGCGCGTCGATCAGGAGGTCAAGGACATGCTGGCCATCGCCCGCAAGTCGAAGGCCAAGCTCGCCACGCTCGAGCCCTGGGACTACCTCTTCTATTCCGAGCTGGTCCGCAAGGCCAAGTACGACCTCGACGCGGCCGAGCTCAAGCCGTACTTCGAGCTGAACAACATGATCAACGCGGCCTTCTTCATGGCCGACCGGCTGTATGGACTGAAGTTCATCGAGATCACCGGCGAGGTCCCGGTCTTCCACCCCGACGTGCGGGTGTGGAAGGTGACCGGCAAGGACGGCGCCTTCGTCGGCCTGTTCTACGGCGACTACTTCGCGCGCGCCGGCAAGCGCTCGGGCGCCTGGGCCTCGGGCTACCAGGAGCGAGAGGCCTTCACCGGCGTGGTCCGCACCCCCATCGCGACCAACAACAACAACTTCGTCAAGGGCGCGCCCGGCGAGCCGGTGCTGATCTCTCTCGACGACGCCGAGACGTTGTTCCACGAGTTCGGGCACGGCCTGCACTCGCTCCTGTCCGAGGTCAACTACCCGGGCCTGGGCAACACGCCTCGCGACTTCGTCGAGTATCCGTCGCAGGTCCACGAGCAGTGGGTGCTATCGCGCCCGGTGCTCGACAAGTACGCGCTCCACTACCTGACCAAGAAGCCGATGCCGGCGGCGCTGCTCAAGAAGATCGACGCGTCGAGCAAGTTCAACCAGGGCTACACCACGGTCGAGTACCTGTCGTCGGCGATCGTCGACATGGAGCTGCACACCGATCCCAAGGGCGAGGTCGACGCCGACGCCTTCGAGCGCGACACCATGAAGCGCATCGGCGCCCCCACCACGGTGGTGATGCGCCACCGCCTCCCGCACTTCACGCACCTGTTCACCGGGGACGGCTACTCCGCCGGCTACTACAGCTACCTGTGGTCGGAGGTGATGGACGCCGACACCCGCCAGGCCTTCGCCGAGGCCGGCGATGTCTTCGACCCGACCGTCGCCGAGAAGCTGCGCAAACACATCCTCGCCCCCGGCAACACCACCGATCGCGCCGAGGCCTATCGCTTGTTCCGCGGCCGCGATCCCGACGTCAAGGCGCTGCTCGCCAAGCGCGGCTTCCCTACGAAGTAGCTGGCGCTCGCTTGCGCTCGGCGAAGCGCTGGAAGGCGCGCACCACCTTCTCGGCGGTGTCGTCCGCCAGCGTGTCCTTCGCCCACTGGGGCAGGCCACGGCCGGTGCGCGCGGTCAGCGTGTAGTGGAGTCGGCAGCGGCCGCCGCCGAGGTCCTCGATCCAGGCCGCGCCGTCGAGCTCGCGATCGGCGGCGCCGGCGGTGGTCCACGCCACCCGGCGCTCGCCCTCGTCGTAGCGGTAGCGCATGTCGTACTCGAGGCTGCCGGTCGACGGCATGCCCACGTAGCGAGCGAGCACGGCGTGGCCGGCGGCGTCGCGCTCGAGCACGTCGACCTGGGCCACCGCGGCGATCCACTCGGGCACCAGCCGCGGATCGGCGAGCAACGACCAGCAGAAGGCGGCGTCGGCGCCGATCTCGATGGTGGCCTCGGGCACGGCAGGACGATATCCCTGTAGTACGTTCTCCGCGATGGCTGCCGGCTACTGGCTGATGAAGACCGAGCCCGACACCTTCGGGATCCTCGACCTGGCCCGGGTCGGGACCGAGCCGTGGACGGGAGTGCGCAACTACACCGCCCGCAACTTCATGCGCGACGACATGAAGGTCGACGACCAGGTGTTGTTCTACCACTCGAGCTGCGAGCCCCCCGGCGTTGCTGGCCTGGCCCGGGTCGTACGCACCGGCGTCGTCGACGAGACCCAGTTCGAGCCATCGAGCCCGTACTTCGATCCCGGCGCCAAGCGCGACGAGCCGCGCTGGATCTGCGTCGAGGTCGCGTACGTCGAGACCTTGCCCCGTCTGGTCGCGCTCGAAGAGCTGCGCGGCAACCCGGCGCTCGCCGACATGATGGTCCTGCGCAAGGGGATGCGGCTCTCGGTGCAGCCGGTGAGCGCGGCGCACTACAAGGCGATCGTGGCCATGGCCCGCCGGCCGGCCCGGCCGCCGGCGAAAAAAGCCGCGACGGTCAGAACCGCAGGTACGGCCCGATCCCGACGTCCAGCCCGCCGATCGCCGGGTCGAGCATCCGCGACGAAGAAGCGCGGCCGGTGAGGATGTAGCCGGCGCTGACCTGCACGCCGCCGCGGCGAGTGCCGAGGCGCCAGTCGAGGCCGGCGCGCAGGTAGGGCAGGGTGTCGCTCGCGTCGACGTCGTGCAGGCGGACCGTGCGGTGCACCAGGCCGGCGTCGATCCGGGGCTCGGGGAGGAAGGGGCGGCCCAGCGCCCAGTGCAGGCGCGCCACCACCGCGACCTGGGTCGCCGTGGTCTCGACCCGATGATTCATCCAGCCCACGGTGTCGGCGTGCACGCCGGTGCCGCGCGAGATCGACAGGCCGAGGTCGACGATGGGCGCGAGCAGGAACTCGACGTCGGCGCCCACGGTCGACATCACCGGTCCGTGGGCGTCGCCCCAGCCGTACTCGAGGAACTGGTCGGTGCTGGCGGCTTCGTGGGTGTCGAGGCTGGTGAAGCGGAGCGCGCCGGTGAGCCCGACGTGGTAGCGGTAGTGCCGCGGCGGCGGCTCGATCTCGTCGATGCCCGCGCCGGCGCCGACCTCGCCGGGCGGCGCCAGGTACGGCACGCTCGGCTCGTACGGATCGCGCGGTCGCTCGGCCTCGGGTTCGAGCGGCTGGGCCGCAGCGGTACCGGCGAGGAGCATCAGCGCCGCACCGATGACGTGGGGGCGGATGCTAGTAGCCAAGGGTGCCTCCCGAGACCATCAGGTGCAGGTTGTCGATCGTGCACACGGCCGCCGGTCCGGTCTCCAGGCGCACGGCGCGAAACTGGATCATGTACTCCTCGTACCCGGGCTCGTCGGGCGGACCCAGGAACGCCGGCAGCGCGGGTAGCATGAGCTTGCGGCGGCCGAACTCGCCGCCGCCGGAGCCGTCGAGCACCAGGCGGATGCGCGCGGTCCGGTCGGCCCCGGGCGGGATCGTGAACGGCTCGATGGCCAGCGCCGGCCGCCCCGTGCAGTCGGTCGTGTACTCGATCCAGTTGCCGTCGCTGAAGCCCTGCCCCCACTGGTCGTCGGGGTCGTCGACGATGCGGTTGATGCTGAGCACGTGCTCCATCCACGCACCGGGGCCGATCATCGCGGCGTGTTCGCCGGGATGGGTCGTCGTCACCATCTGGACGTCGCCGCCCCACAGCCAGTTGACGTAGATGGGGGTCTCGAAGTCGTCGGAGAACTGGATCGTGTCGTCCTCGGTCTCCAGACATCCGGCCGCCGAGGCAGCCAGGACCACGGCCGAGCAGGCGAGCAGTCGTTTCACACCAGCGGGCGACTGCAGGTCGCGCGCCAGCGCAAGTGCGCGTGTTCTGGTGCCTGCCCGGTCGCGGACGCGACAGCGATGTCCGGAAACCCGGGCTCGGGCTCGGTTAGGATGCGCGGCCGTGACCGTCGACGACGAGCTCTCCGCGATCGAGGCCCTCCGTGCCGCCGGCGACCTGGACGCCGCCCACGTCCGCGCGGTCGCCCTGGCCGGCGAGCACCCCGAGCATGTGCGAGTGGCCATGGCCGCGGCCTATGCCTGCGACCGCATCGGCCGCGAGCACGACGCGATCGTCCACTACGAGCGCGCGTTCGCGCTGGGCGTGCCGCAGGCCGATCGCCCCGGCTTCCTGGTCGGCCTCGGCTCGACCCTGCGCAACGTCGGCCGCGCCGACGACGCGGTCGCCCGGCTGGCCGAGGCCACCGCCGAGTTTCCCGACGACGCCGCCCTGCGCGCGTTCCTGGCCCTCGCCCTCCACTCGGCCGGTCATCCCACGCTGGCCCTCGCCACCATGCTCGAGGCCGGCCTGGCCGCCGCTCGCCCCGACGGCTTCGGCCCCTACGCCCGCGCGCTCGTCGAGTATCAGGCCGAGCTCGTCGACGCGGCCCTCCGCCGATAGCGCTCAGTCCTTCTGCTTGCTCTCGTCCTCGGCGAGCTTGAGCAGGCGCGCCTCGAGCTCGGCGATGCGATCGGAGAGGGTCTTCACGTCCTTGTGCAGGCTACCGAAGGGCGTGATGTTGTCGACCACGCTGCGGACGCGGCCGTCGACGCGCTTCTGCCAGTCCTCGAGCGCGTGTTGCTGCTCGGTGACCCACTCGCGGAACTCCTTCATGAGCGCGAGCCCCTCGCCCTTCTTGGTGCCGGCGTAGGTCGAGTCGTCGTCGGGCACGTCGATGTTGTCGTTCTCGGGCGGCGGCGCCTCGTCGCCGGTCGCGCCATCGACGCTGTCCTCGTCACGCTTGAAGGGCAGGACCCGCGACACCCGGCGCTGGGCCTCGGCGAACCACTCGCCGCCGTTCTGGATGATGTTGCGCATCGCCGTGAGCGGCAGGAAGCTGCGCTGCTTCTTCTCTTCCTCGAAGATGATCTGGGCCAGGGTGACCGACGTCAGGTCTTCCTTGGTCTTGTTGTCGACGATCTTCACGTCGTCACCGGCGCGGATCATCTCGGAGATCTGATCGAGCGTGACGTAGCGGCTGTGCTGCGTGTCGTACAGCTTGCGGTTCGCGTACCGCTTGATGATCCGCGCCTCGGCCATGCTCTGCTCCTGGGCGTTGCCGCACGAGAGGGCAATACGGGCCCCCCCAGATCATGGGTATCACGCGGTGCGGCATGGCGGCAACGCATTGCGGCATACTGGGCGGGCGAGCCCATGCGTTCCACCCTGATTTCAGCAGCCTTCGTAGCCCTGGCCGCGTGCGGCGGCGGCGACGACGGCATCACCCTCATCATCGACGCCGACACCCGCATCGACGCCCCACAACGAATGGCTGCCGAGGTGCCATGCAACGGCGTCAACGCGCCCAACGTCATGACCATCGGCTCGATGTACAGCCCGATGTCGCAGTCGGTCGCGCCGGCCACGGTCGTGCTCTTCGACATGCCCGCCGCCCACAACGCCGTCTCCGACGACGGCCTGTTCGACGCCGACTTCGGCGTCGACACCTGCGTCCGCTTCGACACGGTCGGGACCTACGCGTTCCACTGCTCGGTGCACTCGTTCACCGGCAGCATCGTCGTCGAGATTCAGTGAATCAGGGCTGCCTCGACGGCAGCGGGATCCACCCGGTTGTACTTGCCGATCACCGTGCCGGGGTCGGAGACGTCGACCGACCACTGGAAGTTGTCGAGGACGACCAGCGAGTCGAGGCGCTGATCGCTGGTGTCCCAGAGGGCGATGCGCAGCGTGATGATCTCGCCACCGACCACGTTGCCGCTGGTCTGCAGCCAGCCGGTGCCGCCGCCCGAGAGGCTGTTGGAGTCGCACGAGCCCGGCGAGGAGCGATCGAAGCCGGTGCCGGTCAGGTGCGACGTGCTCGTGCACGTCGAGATCATCCCCGAGGTGCCCAGGCAGCCGGTGCGGCCGTTCACGCACTGGGTGAACAGGCCGGTATTGCCGTGGGCCAGGTTGACGCCGACTGGATAGATGTTGCCGGCCGGGTTGCGGTAGAAGGCCAGGTTCTTGTCGGTCGGGTTGGCCGGCTGGCCCGCCCAGGCCGAGTCGAGCAGCACCACGAAGAAGTCGTTGTACTCGCTGCACACCCACTCCGGGTACTCCGCCGAATAGAAGTTGCTCGAGAAGCTGAACGACTTGGCGTTCGATGGCGCGCGGATGCGCAGGGTCAGCATGACCGGATCCTCGGCGGCGGTGCCACCCATGATCGGCGGGCAACCCATCGCGTTGGGTAGCTGGCCCGGCGGGCTCTGGGCCGCAAGCCAGTCGGCCGGGAACGGCGACGACAGGCCGTGCTGCGCCGAGGTGGTGAAGTCGACGTGGACCGGGTTGGTCTGGCCCGGCGAGGCGGCGTTGCCGCTCGACAGGAGCGTGAAGCCCATGCCGGCCTGGGGCATGAGGCCCGAGCCGAAGATGGTGCGGATCGCGTGCGAGGGCACCGCCGGCGTGCCCATGCCGTTGGTCATGCTGAAGCGACCATCGATGACGCCCCAGCGGCGCGAGACCTCGGTGGCGGTCTGGCAGATGTCCATCGCCTTGGCGTAGTCGACGGCGTTGGTCGAGCCCGAGACCAGGCCCATGTCGCAGACGGTCTGGGTGTTGTCGACCATGCCGTCGCAGTCGTCGTCGACGGTGTTGCCGGCGGCGTCGAAGGCGCCGGGGTTGACCAGGCCGGGCTGCGCGCACTCGACCGAGTCGCAGCAGTCGCCGTCGCAGGTGGTGAAGCCGTCCATGTCGGCGTCGGTGTTCTCGTCGGCGACGCCGGTGCAGTTCTCGTCGATGCCGTTGCCGCACACTTCTTGCGACGGCAGGATCTGCCCGAGGCATCCGCTCCACTGACCCGACGGCAAGCAGTTGCGGGTGCCGCCGCGGCAGGGACCGACGTCCTCGGTGACCGGGTTTCCGTCGTAGCACTCGAGCGAGTCGCCGGGATCGCAGGTGCCGGAGCAGTCGCCGCGTACGCACAGCTCGCCGATGCCGCACACGTTTCCGCACGCGCCGCAGTTCATCACGTCCTGGGTGAGGTCCTTGTCGGGACAGTCCTCGTTGTTGCCGCCTGGGTTGCTGGGCCCGCAGGCGAAGAGGACGATGGCGAGTCCGAAGGCCGGGATGATCGAGAGGGTCGACCGCATGGGAGAGCTCCTTGGGCGACCGCCCAGCGACGACGGTCGGTCGCACTCTCGCTCAAATCGCCGCGGACTTACAAGGTCATACCCTTGGCCGGGGGTGACAGCTCGACCGAAGGTTCGCCGACCGTGGGCATCGAGAACCATGGGCCTCTGCGAGGTCGAGTAGGATTCGGCCCATGGCGATGACGACCACCCCCACCGGACTCTCGTACGACGACACGCGCCCCGGCACCGGCGCCCATGGTTTCGGCGCTGGTGACATCAAGCGCATTGGCGGCATCTTGCAGCGCCGTGGCCTTGGCGACAAAGTCGTCCCAGTTCGCCCAGACGTCCGCCTTGGCATCCGAGGCGGGGTCCGCGCCACCCTGGGTCATGAAGGCCTCCGGGATCGCGGTGGCGGCGGCGATCATCGCATCCTTGGCGGCCTGCGCGGCGGCGGCGTCAAAAGCTGTCTCCCCACTCGCCATCTTGCCGAT
>SXJR01000294.1 GCA_005779305.1 Myxococcales bacterium | reverse complement strand
TGGATGACCACGCCGGCGGTCTGGTCGGTCGGCTGCTGGACGAAGGCCAGGTGGGAGGCCGTGCCCGGGGTGATGTTGAAGGCGCCCGAGGTCACCGACGTCACGCCCGGCGCCGTCGTGCTCGCCGTCAGCGTGTAGCCGATGCCGGTCTTGTTGATCGACACACCCGGGAACGAACGCACGCCGCCCGACGCCGCCCCGCCGGCGCCGCCGCTGAGCGTGCCGCCGCCCGGGTTGGTCCCGATCGCCAGCGCGATGTCGCCGGTGAAGCCGGTCGCCAGGTTGTCGTTGGCGTCGAAGGCGTGGACCACGACTGTGGTCATGGTCGCGCCCGCCACCGTCGTGCTCGGCGCCACGTTGTAGACCAGGTGGGTCGCCACGCCCGGCGTGATGTTGAACGCGCCCGACGTCACCGAGGTGACACCCGGCGCCGTCGTGCTCGCCGTCAACGTGTAGCCGGTGCCGGTCTTGTTGATCGACAGGCTGGCGAAGCCGATGAAGCCGCCCGTGGCCGCCCCGCCGGCGCCGCCGCTCAGCGTGCCGCCGCCCGGGTTGGTGCCGATCGCCAGTGAGATGTCGCCGGTGAAGCTGGTGTCGAGGTTGTCGTTGGCGTCGAAGGCATGGACCAGCACGAAGGCCATCGTCACGCCCGCCACCGTCGTGCTCGGCCCCGTGTTGAAGACCAGGTGGGTCGCCGGGCCCGGCGTGATGTCGAACAGGCTCGAGGTCGCCCCGATGACGCCGATGGCCGGCGTCGCCGCCGTCAGGGTGTAGCTGGCGCCGGCCTTGTTGATCGACAGGCCCGCGAACGACGCCACGCCGCCGGTGGCCCCGATGGCCGCGCCACCGGTCAGCGTGCCACCGCTCGGGTTGGTCCCGATCGCCAGCGCGATGTTGTCGCTGAAGGTGGTGTCGAGGTTGTCGTTGGCGTCGAGCGCGCGCACCACGACCGTGGGCGACATGGTCGCGCCCGCCACCGTGGTGGAGGGCTGGACCGAGAACGCCAGGTGGGTGGCCGGCCCCGCCGTGATGTTGAAGGCCGGTGAGGTGGCGCTGGTGAGGCCGGTCGCCGAGGCGACCAGGGTGTAGCCCGTGCCGCTCTTGTTGATCGAGATGCCGGAGAACGTGGCCTCGCCGGCGATCGCCGCGACCGTGACCGTGCCCGACAGCACGCCGCCGCCGGGGTTGGTCCCGATGGCGAGCGTGACGTTGCCGGTGAAGCTCGGCGTGTGCGTGCCCGCCGAGTCCCGGGCCTGGATCACGATGTCGGGCGTGATCGCCACGCCGGCGGTCTCGTCGGTCGGCGGGATCGAGACCACGAGCTGCGTGGGCGGCCCGATCGCGCCGCGCTCGATCGCACCGATATCGCAGTCGGTGCCGGGCCGCGGGAACGAGCGCTGGTCGATCCCGCTGATCGGCGCCGCCGCGCAGATGGCGTCGTCGCCGGCGTCGACCGCAGGGCTGGTGGGGCCCGGCATGCGCGAGAAGGTGGGGCCACCGTTGCCCTGGACCGCGCCGAGCACGGGATCTCCGATGGTCGGACTTCCCGTGACCGTGCCACCCAGGTTGAAGATCGCGGCCTCGAGCAGGTCATCGGCGGCGACCGTCAGGGACGCGGTGCCGGCGACCTGGTTCACCGCGACATCGCCGGTCGCGGCGACGCTCTGATCGACGCTGTCAGCGAGGATCGAGTTGCGGAACGTGCCGCTGGCAGCCGGACCGCCGGAACCGAACGACAGCGTATACGACGCGCCACCGACGCCGGTGCCGGTGCTCGAGGTGACGTTGCCCGAGAGCGTGGCGTTGGTCAGCGTGACGGTTCCGTTCAGATTGAAGATGCCGCCGCCGAGGCCGGAGCCCGCGACCGCACCTGCGCCGCCGGCGGTGCCGCCGAGCGACGAGTTCTCGGTGATCGTGCTGTTGGTGATGGTCACGGTGCCGAGGTGAACAAACACGCCGCCACCGAGGCCTGCGCCACCGCCACCGTGGAATCCCGCCCCGGTTTGACCGTTGCCGCCACCGAAACCTCCGGTGCCAGCCGGATCTCCTCCGTCGGTGCCACCGCCACCGCCGCCACCGAACCCACCATCGCCGCCCTCGCCGCCACCACCGCCGCCACCGCCGAAGCCACCACCACCACCGCCACCGCCGGTGCTCGCGTTGGTGCTACCACCACCACCACCACCGACGCCACCGCCGCCGCCGTCGAGGTCGGCGCCACCACCACCGCCGCCAAAGCCGCCGCCACCGGCTCCACCGCTGGCGCCCGCACCGCCGTTGCCGCCGAACCCGGCGCCACCACCACCGGCATCGGAGCTCATGCGCGCACCGCCGCCACCGCCGTCGCCACCTGCGCCCGGGGTCCCCCCGGCGGTCTCGCCGCCGCCGCCGCCCAGACCGCGAGCGCCAGCGCCGTTGCCGCCGACCCCCGCCGCCGCGTTGACGCCGTGCTCTGATCCCGTCGCGCTCGTGCCACCCGCACCGGCGCCGAGGCCGCCTTCGGTGGTCCCGACGCCGGCGCCTCCGTTGACGCCGCTCGCGGTCTTGAAGCCACCTCCGCCGCCCGCAGGCACGCCGTTTCCACCCATGCCGCCGCCGCCACCAGCGCCACCGCCGGCACCACCCGCACCGCCGCTGCCGCCCTGCGCGATGCCTTCGCGGATGAGCGCGCGGTCCATCACCAGCTCGCCATGCACGAAGATGACGCCGCCCGCGCCCATGCCACCGCCGCCGCCCCAGAGCGCGCTGCCGCCGTTGCCACCGAAGGCGCGACCGCGCCGCACGGTGACGTCGCGGAGAGTCAGCTTGCCCGCGGAGCCCGGCGGCAGGTCCGCGCGGGCCACGTAGAAGATGCGGAAGTTCGTGGGCGCGCCGCTGTTGCGTTCGATCTGGGCGCCATTGCCGTTGATCGTGATGTCCGACGTGATGGGAGGCAGCGCGTTGGGCCCGTACCAGAAGTTGTTCGCAGCCTCGAGCTGGTAGTGGCAGTTCGCCGCCAGGTTGATCGTGTGCGGACCGGGACCGTCGGCGTTGGCGGCGTCGATCGCCGCGACCAGCCCCAGGCCGGGATCGAAGCCATCGGGTTCGCACGCCACGTTGGTCACGAGCGCCTGCTGGGTGGTCCCGGTCTCAGGCGTTCGAGAGTCATCGCCGCCACCGCACGAGGCGGCGAAGGCCGCGCTCAGGGCGAGCATCGAGGCGGACGAGTGGCGGGCGAACGAGGGGCGGCGATCGATCATCTGGGTTCCTCCGGACGCAGGGAAAGCACGGTGCGCAGAGCACGCGCAGCGATCCCCCAGGACCAGCGATTTTCTCAACCCTTACGGGTCGTTCGTCAAGCCTGGATCAGGTGTCTCACGCCACGTTCTTTCGCAGCGGAGACCACAGATCCGGGCGAATCGGTGGCACGCACTGCCGACTCGGTTCACCGCTACCCGACGGGATCGCGCGATGTGATCAGCGGCGCGTCTTCCACAGCGCTTCGCCGAACGCCCGGCCGCGCTTGAGCCACTTGCCGACCTGCGCCGCCGGGCCCTTGGGCTCGGGCTTGTTGCCCTGGAACAGGCGCGACACCTTGGGCCCCATCCACACCAGCCCGCCGATGTAGAGCACGTGGACGCCGTACACCGCGAGCGCGGTGCCGGGCACCACCTGCGCCATCACCAGCGCGGCGAGGCTCACCGCACCGGCGTAGCCGCCGGGCCGCAAGCCGACGAACCAGGCGGTCACGCCGAACACGACCAGAGCGAGGAGCAACATCGGTAGGGTCGATCGTACCTCGGCCCCGAGGGCCGCGCCACCTACCTACCCGGTCGGCCGGGTCACTCGAGGCGCTCGCGGCACGGGTACTCGCACGTCCGACGGTTCGGACAGTCGTAGGCGCAACCGGCCGCCAGCGCGAACCGACTCAGGATCTCGTCGGCGGGGTCGGCACCGGCCGCCCTGCGCGCCGCCCGCGCGGCCGCGACCAGGGCGGCGCCGTCGGAGGCGTAGGGCGTGGCCAGGAAGCCGAGCCGGAACAGGGTGTCGCGCACCAGCCGGTGCGGCAGGCTGGCCAGCTCGCCCAGATCGTCGAAGCGGATCACGCCGAGCTGCCCGAGCATGCCGAGCATCCAGTGCAGCTCGATGCGAAACAGGCCGCGACCGAGCGCGGCGTCGAGCGCGGCGAAGGCCTCGGCCGCCGTCTTCTGCTGCTCGATCGACGACGCCAGCTCGGGCGTCTCGGCGCAGCGGCGGGCCGCCAGCGACGCCAGCATGAGCGCGCGGGCGTCGACCTGGGCCGGCAGGCTCTCGGGCACGGTGCCGTGATAGAGGTCGCCGAGCACCTTGGCCTGATCGAGCGCGCGGTAGGCGCGGATCACGCCGTCGCGATCGGTCTCGAGACGGAAGACCAGCGCCGCGGCGACGGCGATGCGGTAGATGACCTCGTCGGCGCCCTCGACCCAGGTCTCGGGATCGAAGCCGAAGTCGGCAGGCGTGTAGAGCGGTGACGCGCCCGGGGTCTCCTTCCACCAGGCGCCCATGCGGGTGGTGGTCTCCTCGAGGATCTCGTCGGAGAAGCCGGCTGCGAAGCGCGACACCGGCGTCACCCGATCGCGCCCGCGCGGCGACCGGGCGCCGGCGGCGCCGGCCAGGTGGCGCAGGAACGGCGGCAGGGGCGAGCTCGCCGGCGGCTCGGGGGACGCGGCGGCGACCGCCGACAGCGTGGCAGCCGTGCCGGCGTCGATGACCGCGGCTGGCGCGTCGCCGGCCTCCTCGTCGCCCGCGATGGGGATCACCGGCTCGGCGAACGGCGTCGGGTTCTCGAGCAGCTCGTCGACGTCGAGGCCGGCGATCGTCGCCTTGAGGCGATCGGCGCGCGGCCCGTGCACCAGCGCGATGCCGAGCACGCGGTAGACGCCGGCGGCGATGAGCGCCAGGAAGAACGACTCGAGATCGGGACGCGACGGCGGCTTGCCGCGGTACGCGAACGACTGGAGGTACTTCGAGATCTCGTCCTTGCCATGGGCGCGCTGCTCGACCAGATCGAACACCGACTTGAACAGGAACGGATTCAGCTCCAGCAGGCGGTCGGCGATGACGTCGAGCGCGTCGTCGTCGGTCTTGGCGGCGGCGAGCGTCTGCATGAACGCCGACGGCACCACGGTGGCACCGCCCACGCCGAGCACGCGTAACGGCACGGCCGGACGCTCGCGGTCCCAGAGCTTGACGGCGCGCAGACGGCTGCGAAAGGCGCCGAACGGCTCACCGGCCGGTGGCGTCTCGCGCGCGACCTTGGCCAAGAGGAGGAGCGTGGCGCGCGCCTCCACCCCGAGCGCGGGAAACTCGATCACCTGTGGCATGGGCGTCGCATCTTATCGCTTGGGCCAGGCGATGTGGTGCAGGTCGGCCACGTGACGCCAGTCGCCTCCCCACTCCCAGCCCAGCTCGTCGAAGATCGCCGTCACCGGCCCCGGCCTCACGATCATGCCGGGCCGGACGCGCGTGCGGTCGAGGAAGGCGGCGCCCCCCGGCGGCACGAAGCGCGCTCCGCCTGGCCAGATCATCGGGTTCTCCACCGGGTTGAGATCGATGGCGACGCCGAGCGCGTGTTGCGACAGGATGTCGGTGCCGGCGATCGTGCGGAAGTTGAAGGCGCTGGTGTTGTCGGCGGCCATCGACCGGTCGTCGTCGGCGCCGTGGGCGTCGACCGGCTCGACCCGCGCCAGCGGGAAACCGATGGCGTAGAGCCGCGCGAACAGCACTACCACCTCGCCGGCAAGCGCCCGCGCCACCACCAGCGCGCCGTCGTCGGCGCCACCGTCCATGGTGACGTGGCGGAGCGTGACCAGGGCCAGCTCGTCGCGTCGCGGGCAGCGCGGATCGTCCCTCCACGAGCAGCCGTGCATCCTCGCGAACACCCCATCGTCGAGGTCGCTCACCGCCGCCGTGAACGGCACCCCGGGCGACGCGAGCAACGCTCCCACCGGTCGATCGTACTACGCCCGCGTTCTGGCCGAGGCCCGCGACCCGAGGCCCGAGGCCTACGGCATCGCTGCGCAGCAGCGGAAGCCGGTGGAATAGTCCCAGTGCGAGGTGTCGTGAGCGGTGGTGCGGTAGAGGCAGCCCTCGCCGTTGATGCGGGTGTCGACGAAGAAGCCGCCGCGGAACGTCCCGGCCGGATCGGCGGTCCACTCGTGGAGGTTGCCCATCAGATCGAAGGCGCCGTCGGCGCTCGCGCACTGGGCCCGGCTGCCGGTGCGGCCCAGACCGCCCGGGAGCTGATCGAGGCAGGCGTGCCCGATCATCCCGAACACCGAGCTGTCGCTCGATTCGAAGTACTGCACCGCCGGGTGACACGGCCGGGCGTCGTTGCAGCGGCCGTCGACACGGGTGGCGCCGTATGGATAGGTCGTGCCGGCCGCGCCCCGACAGGCGCGCAGCCACTCGGCGTCGGTGCACAGCCGCTTGCCGGCGCGACCACAGGCGGCGCCGGCCTGCACACCGTTGATGTAGCCCTGGGGCACGAGGCCGGGCGCGCTGACCGCGCGCACGGTCCGGGTGCCGGGGTTGGCATATGGCGACCAGCCGCGCGTGGCGCCGCTCTCGTCGAGCACCAGCGCGGCCTCCCATCGATCGATGCAGGCGGTGCCGGCCGGGGTCATGCCCGGCGGACATCCGCCGACGCCGGCCGGCTCGACTGGCACGCCGTTGACGTCGGGCGTGTCACCGGCCGCGCAGGCCGGGATCGGATTGGTGAGGCACGCCGCCGAGGTCGGGACCTCGATGGTCAGCTGATATCCGCCTGGCTGCTCGCCGGCGCCGCCGCTGTACGTGTCGACGGCGATCCACCAGGCCCCCGGCGCCAGATCGACGACCAGCGCTCGATCGTCCCGGGCGATGCAGTCGGTGGCCACGCCGTCCGTGCTCGCCGGCCCTCGCAGCACGTGGACGTCGACATCGCCGCTGCCCTGCCCGACGTCGATCGTCACGATCGTCGGCGCCGCCAGCTCGAGTCGGTACACGACCTCGCCGCCACCCTCGGCCAGCGCCGGCGCGCAATCGTACGCCGTCGCCCTCCGCTCGCTCACGTCGACGGTCGTGCCATCCCCCGCGAACGGCAGCGCGTCGATCACGAACGGCCGATCCCAGGTGCCTTCGGCCACCACCACCGCGTCGACGTCACCCGCGTCCAGCTCCACACCCTCGCTTCCGCCGCAGGCCGCCAGCAGCCAGCCGTACGCCGCCAGCCGCCAGCTGCCAGCCGCCCACCGTCCGCCGCCGTCCGCCAACCGTCTCCCGCCACCCGTCACCGCCGCCGTCCCCCGCATCAGTTGGTGGGGCTCGCCTTGCGAGCCAGCGCCATCGACTTCCGGCGCGCTGCCACCGACAGCGGGTGGGTCGGCTGCGCGCTGGCGAACCGGTCGTACTCGGTGCGCGCGGCCGCCAGATCCCCGATGGCCTCGAGGGCGGTCGCGAGCCAGAACCGCGCGTCGAGCGCGCCGCTCTGCTCGACGCGTCCAGCCAGGGCCAGCTCGAGCTCGCGTTTGCCCTTCTCGGGCTCGCGGGTCTTCACCAGCGCGACGCCGAGGTAGTAGCGCATCTGGGCGGCGCGCGGCCCTTCCTCCTCGTAGGCGAGGGCCCGGCGCAGCTCGCCGATGGCCTTGGCGTGCTCGCCGTCGCGGGCGGCGTCGAGCCCGGCCAGGTAGCCGGCGTCGACCAGCGCCTCGCGGGCCTGCTTGTGCCCTTGCTCGAAGACCGCCTTCTCGGTCGGCGTCAGCGCGGCGAGATCGAGCTCGCCGTAACGGGCCACGGCCTCGGCGCGCTTGCCACCCTGGAGGAGCTGGAAGTACTCGAACGCCGAGGCGGTGCCGGCGTCGCGCCGGGCCAGGGTCTCGTCGAGCGTACGCATGCGCTCCCGGGCGTCGTCGCGCTCGTGGACGGCGGTGTCACGGGCGTGGACCAGCTCGCGAGCCCGCGAGCGGTAGAGGGTCAGGAACGCCCCGCCCAGCACCACCGTGAACAGCAGGTAGGCCACGAACGAATTCACGTTGACCCAGCGCTCACGGCGCCGCTGGCTGGTGACCAGCCGGCCCACCGACTCGGCCAGCTCGCCGAGCGCATGCTGGTTCTTGCGCAGGATCGTGGCCTGATCGTCGAGGCGGCGGCGCAGCGCTTCCAGCTCGGTGCGCAGGTCAGGCGCTTCGGATCCGTCGGGCGACATCAGGGTCCCCGAGTAAAGGCGACCGCCCGCGGCGGATCAAGCCCCATGACGAACGTTGGACAGACCACCTTGAGGACATCGGTAACCGCTGCTACAGTGCGCGCGGCGCAGCTCTGTGCGCCGTCGAGATGCTCAGCCTGCAATCATCGTCGCTTGCTCCGCCGGTTGGGCACGTGGGTTCGGACTTCCGCTGAACATGACCCTCCTTTACCAGTGGCTGCAACGCGCGGCGCGGGTCCAGGGCAATAACAAAGCCCTGGTCTACAGAGACAACTACCTGTCGTGGCGCGGCCTGCTCCACCGGGTGGATCGTCGCGCCCAGGAATTCAAGGCCATGGGCATCAAGGACGGCGCCTGGGTCGGCCTGATGCTCGGCAACGTCCCCGACTTCGTCATCCTGGCCCTGGCGCTGTCCAAGCTCGACGCCGCCGTGGTGCCGATCGACCCGACGACCGGCGCCCGCGAGCTCGAGCTGATGCTCACCGCCGCGCCGCTGCGCGCGCTGGTGACCCGACCGCGCGGTTCCGAGGGCTCGATCACCGCGAGCGGGCAGACCACGCCCCCACCGCCCACGCCTCAGCCTCGCGGACGCGGCAACCGGACGACGGTGCCACCCACGCCTGCCGGCAGTGCCATGGCTGCCGCCGCCCAGGCCGCGCTCGGCGTCGGCGCGGTCGAGGCCGGGGCCGAGATCCGGCGCCGGTTGCAGGGCACACTGCTCACCTGCAGCGTCTTCAAGCGCGACACCCCTGACGTCGATGTCGATCCGATCGCCATCTTGTTCACCGCCGACTCGCTCGGCGACCCCAAGGCGGTGCTGCGCAGCGACAAGAACACGCTGGCCGCGGTCGATCACGCCATCGCCGCGCTCGACCTGACCGTCGAGAGCCGGATCCTGGTGGCGGTGCCGCTGTTCCACGCCTACGGCTGGGACCTCGGTCTACTGCCCACGCTCAAGCTCGGCGCCACCATGTTCCTCGAGGAGGAGCTGTCGGCGCGGCGGGTGGGCAAGCTCATCCGCGACCACAACGTCGACGTCCTCCCCGGCACGCCGCAGATGTACGCCGAGCTGTCGCGACTGCCCACGGCCAAGAAGCTCGACCTGACCAAGGCCCGCTACCTCGCCGCTGGCTCGCGGCTCGAGGACGCGGTGGCCGAGGACTTCTTCGACAAGTACGGCGTGCGTCTCCTGTCCTGTTACCACTCGACCGAGGCGGCCACCGTCGCCCTCGACGGCACCGGCAAGAGCCCGACGTCGGTCGGCAAGGCGTTGCCCGGCGTCGACGTACGCGTCACAGGCACAGATGGCAAGCCGCTCGTCGGCAAGGACGGCGTCCTGTGGGTGCGCAGCAAGGCGCTGTCACCTGTCTCGCTCGGCCCCTACGACGCGGAGACCAAGGGCAAGGGCGACAACGGCAAGGCCTCCAAGTCGGCGTCGCGCAGTCCGGCCTCGATCGGCTCGGTCGACAAGCAGGGCTGGTTCCGCACCGGCGACAAGGGCCGGCTCGACAAGACCGGACGCCTTTTCCTCGTCGGCCGTGAGGACGACGTGGTCAAGGTCGAGGGCAAGCGCGTGGCTCTCGGCGAGGTCGAGGGATGCCTCGAGTCGTTCCCCAAGGTCAAGCAGGCGCAGGCGATGGTGGTGACCGATCCGGTGACTGGCGCGATGGTGGTGGCCCGCGTGGTCGCCAAGTCGCAGTGCGGCGCCGAGGAGATCATCGACCACTGCGCGCGCAATCTGGCGCCGTACAAGGTCCCGCGGCGCATCGAGTTCTGCGACGTGATCTGAGATCGTCCAGCGCCAGGCTACATGCCTGGCGCTTCCCGGCACTCCTCCGTCGCCTCGACGAGGGCATGGGCCTCGGCCTCCTGCGCCTTGGTCGGCTTGACCCGCTTCAAGAGCTCCTGATGCTCGAAGCCCCACTCGAATTGCGCCGCCTCGGCGTCCTCGACACACGCCGTATCAGTGCACGCGCACATCCGGTCCTTCTGGACCCGTAGAGCTTCGATCACCTCCGCCATCGCAGCATCCGGCTGCGGCTGCGGCTGCGGCTGC